>JAZRUS010000001.1:0-19775 GCA_045652665.1 Eubacteriales bacterium
AACCATCATCGCCGGCATGGGTGAGCTTCACCTTGAAATTATCGTTGACAGACTTCTTCGTGAGTTCAAAGTTGAGGCTAACATCGGTGCTCCTCAGGTTGCTTACAAGGAGACCATTCGCAAGCAGGTTGACCAGGATACTAAGTATGCCCGTCAGTCGGGTGGTAAGGGTCAGTACGGTCACGTTAAGATCACTATCGAGCCCAACGAAACCGGTAAGGGTTACGAGTTCATCAACTCCGTAACGGGCGGTGCTATTCCGAAGGAGTATATTCCCGCAGTTGATGCAGGTATTCAGGGCGCAATGCAGGCAGGTGTACTTGCCGGCTACAACGTCGTTGACGTTAAGGTTACTCTTTACGACGGTTCCTATCACGAGGTTGACTCCTCTGAGATGGCGTTCAAGATCGCAGGATCTATGGCGTTCAAGGAGGCAATGAGACGTGCGGATCCCGTTCTTACGGAGCCTATCATGAAGGTTTCTGTAACGACTCCCGACGACTACATGGGAGATATCATCGGTGATATCAACTCCCGCCGCGGTCAGATGGATTCGATGGAGCAGATCGCTCCCGGAGTATCCAGAATATATGCTCACGTTCCGCTTGCACAGATGTTCGGTTATGCAACCGCACTCAGATCCCGTTCTCAGGGCCGTGCAGTGTATGTAATGGAGCCCGATGGATTCCAGGACGTTCCGAAGAACATTCAGGAAGAGATCATCAAGAATCGCGCAGCGAAGTAACAGCTCCGCGGATCTGCGGTAATATAAGCCGCGTATCATCACTCTAAATCGGCGATGCCACGCCGTTTAGATACAAAAACAAAAATAAAATTAAAAATTATATCAGGAGGATATTTAAAATGGCAAAGGCAAAATTCGAAAGAACCAAACCCCATGTTAATATCGGTACAATCGGTCACGTTGACCATGGTAAGACCACACTTACCGCAGCTATAACCAAGACTCTCTCCCTTGCAAACGGATCTGAGTTCCTTGATTACAGCCAGATCGACAACTGCCCCGAGGAAAGAGCTCGTGGTATCACAATCAACTCCAGACACGTTGAGTATGAAACTGACAACCGTCACTACGCTCACGTTGACTGCCCCGGCCACGCTGACTACGTTAAGAACATGATCACCGGTGCTGCTCAGATGGACGGCGCTATCCTCGTTGTTGCAGGTACTGACGGCCCTCTTGCACAGACCAGAGAGCACGTTCTTCTTGCTCGTCAGGTTGGCGTTCCCGCAATCGTTGTTTTCATGAACAAGTGCGATATCGTTGACGACGAAGAGCTCCTTGACCTCGTTGAGATGGAGATCAGAGACCTTCTTTCTGAGTACGATTTCCCCGGAGACGACATTCCGATCGTTCGCGGATCTGCTCGTGAGGCTCTTACCTCTTCTAACGGTCTTGACGCTCCTGAGTTCGCTTGCATCAAGGAACTCATGGCAGCAGTTGACTCCTACATTCCTACTCCCGACAGAAAGGCTGACCTTCCCTTCCTTATGCCTGTCGAGGACGTATTCTCTATCTCCGGCCGTGGTACCGTTGCTACCGGTAGAGTAGAGCGTGGTACTATCAAGATGTCCGACGTTGTTGAGATCGTTGGTCTTTCCGATGAGTCCAGACAGACCGTTGTAACCGGTATCGAGATGTTCCACAAGCTTATGGATAGCGCTGAAGCAGGTGACAACGTTGGTCTCCTTCTCCGTGGTATTCAGAAGAACGAGATCGAGAGAGGTCAGGTTCTTGCTAAGCCCGGTTCGATCACTCCTCACACCAAGTTCGTTGGTCAGGTTTACGTTCTTACAGAAAAGGAAGGCGGACGTTCTAAGCCCTTCTTCTCCGGTTACAGACCTCAGTTCTACTTCAGAACTACCGACGTTACCGGTATCATCACTCTTCCCGAGTCTGTTGAAATGTGCCGTCCCGGCGATAACGTAGATATGAACGTTGAGCTCATCACTCCTATCGCTTGCGAGAAGGGTCTTCGTTTCGCTATCCGTGAGGGTGGACGTACTGTTGGTTCGGGCGTTGTTGCTGAGATTCTTGGCTAATTCGCTTTCGAATAACTGAAATTCGAAGTACTGTTGCCCGATACGTCCGAACAGGATGTGTCGGGCAATTTTAAAAACAAAACACATTTTTGGGGATTGGTGAAAATCCATACCGGCAGTATAGTCTGCGAAGAAAAGACATTCTTTTCCCGATAGGGTGAAATTCCCTGACCGACGGTAAAGTCCGGATGAGAAAACAATGTGCTTTGTATATACATATATATCATACACGGTACCCGTGCGGCATAAATTCTATATGTGTATATACAGAGTTGAAGATCCCCGCTATATATGCGGGGATCTTTTTTGGAGGAGATATGAAGGAAAAACAAGAAAGAACGTTCGCCGATATTAAAGAATCGGAGGATATAGAGCTTGAATTAACGAGCTGCACCCGTAGCGCATCGTCAGGGAAAAGGAAAGAGGCACTTGATGTGAAGAAACTCGTTGGTATGGCGATGTTTGCCGCACTCGCTTACGGTGTAACCTTCGTTTTTCGCATACCCGTGTCGTTTTTAACCTTTGATGCGAAGGATGCGGTGCTGACAATAGCCGGATTTATATACGGTCCTATTGCCGCAATAGTTATGTCGCTGATCCCTGCACTGGTTGAGTTCATTACGATCAGCAGTACGGGTTTTTGGGGTTTTCTGATGAACTTTGCCTCATCTGCATGCTTCTCGTTTGCAGCTTCGGTTATATATAAGCATAAGAGAAGCTTTAACGGTGCTATCATCGGAATCTATTCAGCTGTCGCATTAACCACAGCGCTTATGATGCTTCTTAATATATTTGTGACACCTATATATATGAAAGTTCCCCGCGAGGTAGTTTTTGATCTTTTGCCGACACTTCTTTTTCCGTTCAATCTGGCTAAGGCTCTGATGAACGCCGCTATTGCAATGCTTATCTATAAGCCTGTGTCGATCGCAATGAAGCGCGCGCGGCTTATCTCCGGAAGGATGGATATGAGATTTAATGCTCAGTCGGTCATAATGCTTGTTATCGGCGGCGTTACACTCGCTACCGCAATAGTGATTTTTGTAATCTTAAGACTTAAATAAAGCTAAGCCGTGAATTTTGATAATGACAAATAGGAGGATAATATATGGGATGCTTGGATATAAAGCCCTCATTAAATGAAATTTCACCTAAATTTCATATTGAAAGGGCGGGGAAGACCTCGGGTGAGGAGCGCTACTTATATCGCAACCATTTTCGGGTATATTACATAGTTTGCGGATACGTAGTAATTTCCGTGAAGGACGGTGTGGGACTTCGTCTCGGATATGGCGATATATGCATTCTACCTCCTGACGTAGATCATACTGTACGTGTAAAAACTACGAGTACCGATTATTACGTTTTCACATTTTCTATAGATTTCGTCGAGCATATATTACAGAATCAAGCCGGTGACGGCGGTGTGCTTTCTTCGCTTTTTAATAGAAGAGAGCCGATAATTCTCGGGCCTGCTCCGTCGCAGATGCAGCTGCATTTGCAAAATATTATGGAGTTTATGAAATACGAATATGATGTCGATTTCGGAAAATCCGAGCTTACCCTGCGTAACTGTCTTGCAACTGTTTTTTGCGTTTTTCTGGAGCTTCAGTGCCGCCGGCAGAGCGAGCCGTCTGTTGAAAAAGGCGGTATACTCTATGCTATACATCACATAAAGACAAACTACGAGAAAAAGCTCACCTCGGATCTTGTAGCTAAGCTGTCAAATATTCCAAAAAAAGAATTCGCAACAAAATTCAAGGAGTTTTCCGGCAGATCATTTCATGATTTTTTGAATAAAGTAAGGATCGAAAAGGCGGTAGATATTCTTAAGACCGCCGGGGGAGATATGGTGCTTTGCGAGCTGGCAGACCTATGCGGATATGATAACTACGTCACGTTTTATCGCAACTTTGTAAAGTATACCGGTACTTCTCCAAACGCCTTCTTGTCTGACAAGGAATAAAAAAATGGACAGAGATCGTATGATCTCTGTCCATTTTTATTAAATAGCAAAGTTGCTTTTTTTGGAAATCCATTTTCCGTCAGTGAAATCAGGGAACGGAACGGCTGCGCCCGTTGCCATTGACTGCTCACTAAGTACGCTTATTGCAGTCCAGGTTGCCATATCGTATACGTCGATAGGCGGAGTTTCACCTGCATCGAGTGCTCTAAACAGGTCGTCAAATTGGAGTGAGTCCATTCCTCCGTGGCGATCCGCTTCATCGGGCTTGTAACCGTCCCACAACGGATGCTCGTACTTTCCGTAATAGAGGTCGACGTTTCCGTAAAACTCATGCCATCTCTTTTCCTTCTCCTCGGGGAAGTCTACGTCAAGGAATACGGCATTCATATCCTCGCTCACCATTCCCTTGGTGCCCTGTGCAACGAATCCGCGGCACATATATCTTGGCAGGCAGGTATCAAGAGTAAGAGTAACAGTTTCGCCGTTCTGGCACTTTATTATCGTAGTCACAACGTCGGACTGCATAAATTCTACGCCTTCAAGCTCGGTTATCTCGTGATCCTTTACGTATTGCGCAAGGCCCTTCGATTTTGAACCTACAGATACAAGTGAGAGGAAGCGGTTTCCGCTGTTTATGTTAAGAAGCTTTGCAATCGGGCCTATATCGTGTGTCGGGTAATTGTCCGCGTTGCGGTGAATGTACTCATCAAGTCTGTAGTGGTTCGTACGTCTGCCGTTGCACAGTATCCTACGAAGATCGTGTCTATATCCTCCCTCGCAGTATACTATCTCTCCCAAGTGTCCCTGTCTCTTCATATTAAGAGCAAGCAGATTTATACGGTTGTAGCAACGGTTTTCGAGGAAAGCTATCGGTGTGCCGGTGCGCTCGTAGCATCTTACAAGCTCCCAGAGGTTCTGTATGCTATATGCACTTCCAACCTCGCTTGCGGGAATTACGCCGTGCTCCATAGCGTATATGCTTATCTCGGTGTGATACTGCCATGCGGTGGATACTACTACAAGATCGGGCTTTTCAACGTCGATACACTTCTTATAATCCGTATACAAATTAGGCTTGTGACGTCCGTCTTCGACTATCTTCTTTGCCATTTCCTCGCATTTTTCCTCGTAAAGGTCGCACACAGCAACTATATCAACGTATTCTCTGTGCTTAAGGACTGAGTAAAGCGCATTAGATCTGCGTCCGAGACCTATTATAGCTATTCTGTAATTTTTCATTGTTTTTCCTCTCCTGTGGTTTTTTAGTGTTATTATACTCTAGGTGGCTCCGGCATATTAAAGAAAGTTATGCAGCATCCTCTATAATGTAATAACATAACCATTATACCATTACATTAAGGCGTATGCAATTACATTTTTGTGCTGTGACATTGCATTTTGCTTCTTTGTTTAGCTTTGATAAAGTTGCTTGGTCTTATTTGATAAGCTTTATTAGCATAAAATACTATTAAAATATTTCCTGATCAAATATTTCCTGCAGTAAGTCTTATGATCAGATTCATATCGTCCGGTTGAGCCTTTGCCTCGTGAGCTGCTTTGTTTCTTACAACTGCTCCGCACTTTTCACATTTATGAACTATGATATAACCGCGCTTAGCGTCGGGAAGCGCTCTTATGGGTCTTAGAATGCCGCCGCATTCGTTAGCGCGGTCGCCGGGGTTTATATCTACGTGAAGCGAGCATAGGCAAAACGGGCAGTGATTGCGTGAGGTATAACCAAGCGGCAAAACCTCTTTTCCGCAGCCCTTGCATATAAAACCGCTATCATTTTTGGCAAATCTTTTTGTCTCCATAGCTTTCTCACTTTCCAACGCAGAAGCGCGAGAATATGTCTGCCACGACCTCTTCCGAAATCGCTCTTCCGTCAAGCTCCGCGATTGCTCCGAGTGCCAGCTCAATGTCTGATGATACCGCATCCTGGCTCATTCCCATCTCATATGAGGCTATTGCGTTTGCGATAAAGTCGATCGCTCGCTTCAGCTCCGCACTTTGTCTTGCCGATGATATTATCGCCGTATCCCCAACCGTTATTTTTTCATCGGTGAACATACGGTTTATAGTATCTGACAGCTCCGAGCGCGCGGCTTGCTCTCCGTTTCGCGCGCTTATTTCTATGACTTCATCAAATCTGTCTTTGATCCTGTCTGCATCAAGCCTTCTCTCAAGATCGGATTTATTTAATATAGCGATCTTTGCCGCATCGGTGTTATCAAGTCTTTCAAGCAATGAAATATCCTCGCCGTCAAGCTCGCGTGACAGATCAAAGACTGCAAGTATAAGCTCTCCGTCGTCTATGCGCTTTTGGCTTCTTTGGATTCCTATAAGCTCTATCGGATCACTTGTCTCTGTGCGTACGCCTGCTG
Organism: Eubacteriales bacterium; assembly: GCA_045652665.1. GTDB lineage: Bacteria > Bacillota > Clostridia > Oscillospirales > CAG-272 > UBA1740. The sequence goes on from JAZRUS010000001.1 coordinate 6,415, forward strand.
TGTCCGAAATTCGGAGAAGAACTCTGCCGAGCGGTATCCTTTCGGATAACACGTCGCGGGTGGTGCCCTCTATATCGGTAACAATTGCGGCTTCTCTGCCGAGCAAAAGATTATATATAGAGCTCTTTCCTACGTTTGGCTTTCCGCAGATAACGGTATCGATTCCTTCGTTTACCGATCTTCCTGTACGGTAGGTAGCAAGGAGCGCGTCAGCGTCAGCCTTTATCCTCTTGAGGATGTCAAGAGCTTCGCTGTCCGTAAAATCTCCGAGATCCTCATCCGGATAGTCTATCCTTGCGTACATTGAAGAGAGCAGGGTGGTAAGAGATGTGCGTATAGCTTCAATTCTCTCGTTCAGCTTTTCTCTTGATCCTTTGGAGGATAGGCGTATCTGCTCGCGGCTTTCCGCTTCAAGTAGGTTTCCTATTGCCTCTGCGGATGTCAGAGAGAGCTTTCCGTTTATGAGTGCGCGCCTCGTAAATTCTCCGGGCGCGGCAAGAGTCGCCCCGGCGGTAAGCACCGCCTCAAGCACGAGGGAAGTAACCAATATGCCACCGTGACATGCGATTTCAACCGTGTCCTCGCCGGTATAGGAGCGCGGAGCTTTAAAATAGGTTGCCATTCCGTCGTCTATCATCTCGTCACTTGAGTATATAGATCCTCTGATCTGCATGCGCGGTGCAGCATCGAACAGGCTTTTTTCGCCCATTGGCTTAAACACTCGTTCGGCGATTTGAAGCGAGTCAGGGCCGGATATACGTATAATCGCAACCCCACCCTTACCGGGTGGGGTGGAAATTGCCGCTATTGTATAAGCGTAATTATTCATTTTCTTCCTTTATGGCTTCGTCAGAAGCAGTCTCCGCGACATCCTCAACGTCCTCACTAGCCTCTGCGATGTCCTCAACGGTCTCGTTTTCCGGAATTGCAGTAAGCTCTTCAGCCTTTTCCTCTTCCTCGAAGATCTCCTTCGGTTTTTTGTCGGTGAGGAAGATAACTATCTTTCTGTTGTTGTCCGATCCGATCGAGTTAGTGGAAACTCCCTCTATATTCTGGACCTCGGAGTGAATGATGCGTCTTTCGTACGCGCTCATGGGCTCAAGCATAACGCTTCTCTTGTTGCGAAGCGCCTTCTGCGCCATGCGGCGCGCAAGTGAACGGAGGGTTTCCTCTCTCTTTGCGCGATATCCCTCAATATCTATCGTAACACGGCTCTTGTCGCGCTCTCCGTTTATGTTCTTTCTTGCAGAAGCAAGGTTTGCAAGGTACTGGAGCGCGTCGAGCGTGTCACCGTGGTGACCGATAAGAGTGGATGCATCGTCGCCTGCAATTATGATCCTTCTGGTGCCGTCCTCGCAGGTGTAGAGCGAAGCCTCGGCAGAGAGTCCGATATCAGATATGAGAGTCTTTATGAAATCAAAGGACATATCCTCGCCATCCGCAACGGTTTTTGGCTCAAGCTTGAGATCTGTTTCGGGAACCGCGGGGGTCTTTCCCTTATCGGCATTTACGGTCTCATCCTTTTTCTTCTCACCGTTCTGCTTCTTCTGCTTTTTCTCGGGGCGTTTTGCGTCTTTGCTCTCGCGGTTTTCACGTTCGCGGCGGGACTTTTCCGACTTCCTGCGATGTCTTTCCTCGGGATCAGGAATTTCCATATACGCCTTTACCTGTGCCGGCTTCACGCCGATTATTCCGAAGATTCCGCGGCTTCCTGCGTGTAATACCTCGAAATTCACGTCATCAAGAGGACCTGCGCCCAGCGCGGCTCTCGCATTTTCCTGAGCCTCGGTAATATCCTTACCTGTAGCTATAATTTCCTTTATCATTGTTGTGCCTTTCTGTCAGTCTTTAATTTCGGGCGCGTCACCGGGATTGAGTTTTTTCGTGTTATTCTGATGCTTAACCTCGGGAAGCTCCTCATAGTCATCCTCGTCTATATAATGCAGGGATCTGTATTTGGGCTGCTGCTTGAGAGCCGCCTTCTGCGCCTTCTGGCGTTCCTTTTCTGCCTTTTCGATCTCGCGCAGCTCCTCCTCGGTGTATTTCGGAACCGGCATAGCCTTTTTCATTATAAACTGCTTTCCGAGTGAGATAAGCGAGCGGAATAGCCAGTAAACGCCGATCATAGCGGGAACCTGGAACAGAATGAATACGGTCATAAGAAGCGGAACAAAGTCCATAATCTTCATTGAAAACTTGTCCTGTCCGTCTGCTGCTCCCATTGCGTTGTAGCCGGTATTTGTCCACCTTCTGGTGAGGAACATCGATGCCCACTGTCCGATAACGTTCAAAATAGGAACGAGGATCAGTATGCTTGCAAACGAGGGGGTAGGACCAAGGTCAACGCCAAGTGCCGAGAAATTCGGGATATTAAGAGTGTTATATTCGGCAAGTATCTCCGCGCCGTTCTTAAAGAGCGCAAAGTCGGCAATTCCGACAATATTCTCCTTATTGAGTATGCCGAGAAGCTCCATAACGTTGCCCTCGGAGCTTAGAGTAAATCCAAGGCCGCCTGCCGCTTTAGGCGACGTCGCGTACGCAAGAAGCGCGCTTGAGAAGCCGGTAGATTCGTCCAGAACGTAGCGCAGGGGGTTCTGAATGATGGGGTAGAGTATGAAACCGACGATAATAAGCTGAATCAGCATGGGCATGCATCCGGAATAGGGACTGTATCCCGACTTCTGCTGCAGCTCCATTATCTCCTCCTGCTTTTTTCGCATGGTGACTTGGTCAGTTCTTCCCGCATACTTCTTCTCAATTTTAGCTATCTGCGGGCGAAGCTTTGCCATGCCTATTGAATTCTTCTGCTGCTTTATCGAAACGGGGAGCATAAGGATCTCGATAATAATAGCAAATATAACGATTGCTACAACGTAATAGTTGCCGACGAGCCTTGTGAGAAGTCCGAGCGCCTTACCGATCCAAACAAGAAGGATAGAAGGGAAGCCTGCTTCGTTTTCAAGCTCATATTCGGTCTTGAAGCTCTGGCTGTTTATAACGTTTTTCATCGTGTCGGCAGTAAGCGCGTTCTTATAGTTCTCAAAGGTTGCGCGGTCGGTATCGTTATCGAACTTTACCGCATTGAGTATATCGTCAAGCACCTTTGCGCCGTAGGCGGTATTCGGACCGAGGTCTATATCACTGTCGGTAAAATCCTCGGCGGTAAGATCGTAGCCGCGGGATGCAGCAACAAAGCGAAGCCTGTAGCTATCGCCTGACGCTGCAATAACTCTTGCTATGAAATCCGAGTCTGCGGTCTCTGCCGCTGTTCTCGGGGGCAGCTTGTCATCACTTCCCGAACAGGAGGAAAGGGTGAAAACAAGCGCAATCAGTGTCAGAATTGCAAGTCCGAGAGTGATAACTCTGCGGATGCTTCTGTTTTTTGTCTTAGTCATTTGAAAATTCCTTTTTCTTCTGCCGTGAGAGCTTCACCGTTAACTCTCATGACTGTGTGATTGTTCGTCTTCGGTATGTTCTTCTCCCTCTTTTCCCTTGATTTTCGGGTTTCTGAGTCCTCTTTCGGGTACGGGATCGTATCCGCCCTTAAAAAACGGGTTGCATCGGAGAATTCTTCCGACGGTGAGGATCAGTCCAACGAAAAAGCCACGCTTTTTAAATGCCTCGACGGCATAGGCTGAGCAGGTCGGTGTAAACCTGCAACAGGGCGGTTTTAACGGGGAGATGATCTTACGGTATAGGCCGATAAGCCATATCATTACGTGCTTCATTGTATATACATACCGAGCTTTGTGAATGCAATATCCAGCTCACGCTCGATATCACAGCTTTTCTTGGAAGTAGCCGCACTGCGCGCTGCGATGACTATAAGGAAGCCTTTTTTTAATTCCTTTTTCTTCTCGACAGCTCTTAGCCCTTCGCGCATTATGCGTCTGCACCGTGATCTTACAACGGCGCCTCCCAGCTTCGTGGAGGTCGTAAGACCTATTCTGTTAACGACCCTTTTTTGCGGATCTGCTTTTGCGAGCCGCTTTGCCGCATAGTCGGGCAAAACGTAAACTGCGAGAGCCGATGTCACTGCTCTCTTGCCCTTTGAATACGCCTTTGAAAACAGATGATTTTCACAGATTGCTTTGAATTTAATAAAAATCATCCCCTTCTTTAAAAAACTTTTTCTAAACAAAACCCCCGATAAAAATGCACGGTAGCGCGTTTTATCGGAGGTTTTTGTTAGTCACTCTGTGTGACAGTCACTCTGCGTGACACAATCAATAGGTGAGACGAGCTCTTCCCTTGGCGCGTCTTCTCTTAAGAACTTTTCTGCCGTTAGCGGTTGCCATTCTCTTTCTGAAGCCATGTTCCTTTTTTCTCTGTCTCTTCTTGGGCTGATATGTTCTCTTCATGATTGCACCTCCTTTGGTTAGATTAACATCCGAGCGGTAATTTTGACCGCCGCTTGCGCGTATTCATACGAAAGCACGATATATTATAACCGAAAAATTCCCATTTGTCAATAGAAAAAACAAATTTTTGTATTTTTTTATATTATGTCATAACATTGCACAATACTTGAGTTAAAGATATTAAACTGTATTGACTTTTCTATGAAAATCTGCTAAAATATATACGCTACTGAAATAACGAAAGCGAGGACTGTCCGTTGTACAAGGTGGGACTTTATACTCTCGGGTGCAAGGTTTCACAGTATGAGACCGAGGCGGTCGGCGAGGCGTTTGAAAAATGCGGATTTACGATAGCTCCCTTTTCGGACGTGTGCGACGTGTACGTTATCAACACCTGTACCGTGACTGCGGAAAGCGACAGGAAATCGCGCCAGTTTATAAGGCGCGCCAATAAAGCAAATCCGAAGGCTATCGTTATGGTTATGGGATGCTACAGTCAGCGCGCTCCCTCCGAGGTCGCTTCGATCGACGGGGTTTTTTGCGTTGTCGGAACGGAGAACAAAATGTCTCTTCCCGGTATCGCCCTTAAAATGCTTACGGAAAAGGAAGCGGGAGGTGAGATCTCTCGCCACGTCAGCACGACCGACGTTGACCGCGCCTGCTTTGAGAGCATGAGTATCACCCGTGCGCCGAGAACGAGGGCGTACGTTAAAATAGAGGACGGATGCGAGTCGAAATGCACCTATTGCGCCATATCGGGCGCGCGAGGGCGCGTTCGCTCAAAGCCGAAGGACGAGGTCATCCGCGAGGTCGAGGCTCTTTACAGAAGCGGAACGAGGGAAATCGTGTTGACGGGAATTGAGACCGGCTCTTACGGCAGGGATTTTCCCGAAGGGTACGGACTTGCGGATCTCATATGTGAGCTCGACGCTCGGCATAGCTGTGAGCGTATAAGGCTCGGCTCGCTTGCTCCTGAGCTTGTTGACCGTGAGTTCGTGAGGCGCGTAAAGGATAAGAAAATACTTGCTCCGCATTTTCATCTTTCGGTGCAGTCGGGGTCTGATAACGTGCTTCGGGCAATGAGGCGCAGATATAATTCCGATATGGCTATGCGTGTGATAGAGGATATACGGGAAAATATAAGGGACGCAAGCTTTACGACGGATCTTATGGTTGGCTTCCCGGGCGAGAGTGATGCGGATTTTGAGATGACGGTAGATTTTGTCCGTCGCGCGAGGTTTCTTGATGCTCACGTTTTTGCTTATTCAAGAAGAGAGGGAACGCCGGCGGCGTACTACGGCGGGCAGATCCCCGAGAATGTAAAAAAAGAGCGCAGCGAAAAACTTATAAATGTGAAAAATGAAACACGTGACAGGCTTCTTGACGATATTGTAGAGCGCGGTGAGCTTATGTCAGCGATAGCAGAAACTCTTTGCGGCGGATTCTATACAGCACATACCGAGTCATACGTTGAGACAAGGTTCAAGTCGAATGATACCGATTTGTCCGGATGCATGGTAGATGTCAGACCCGTGTCGCATAAAAACGGTATAGTTCTGTGTGAAATTGAAAGAATATATAAATAATTATTTACATAATGGAGTTGAAAATGAAAAACAGCGAAAAGACAATGGAAAAAATCGTAGCCTTATGCAAAACTCGCGGCTTTATATTCCCGGGCTCGGAGATATACGGCGGTCTTGCAAACTCGTGGGACTACGGACCCCTCGGCGTTGAGTTCAAAAATAACGTAAAACGCGCTTGGTGGAAGAAATTCGTTCAGGAGTCAAGATATAACGTAGGTCTCGATTCGGCAATAATAATGAATCCCGAGGCTTGGGTTGCATCGGGTCACGTTGGCGGCTTCTCTGATCCGCTTATGGACTGCAAGCAGTGCAAGGCGCGTCACAGAGCTGACAAGCTTATCGAGGACTTTGCTTTCCAAAACGGAACGAGTGAGAACCCTGCCGGCTGGACGTTTGAGCAGATGGCGGAGTTCATAAAGGAAAAGGATATAGCTTGCCCCCTTTGCGGCGGAAAGCAGTTTACCGACATAAAGAAGTTCAACCTTATGTTTAAGACCTTTATCGGCGTTACCGAGGATAACTCGAGCACGGTATATCTCCGTCCCGAGACCGCTCAGGGTATATTCGTTAATTTCCCTGCTGTGGCGAGAAGCTCGAGAAAGAAGCTTCCCTTCGGTGTAGCTCAGATAGGCAAATCCTTCAGAAACGAGATCACTCCCGGCAACTTCGTATTCCGTACCCGTGAGTTTGAACAGATGGAGCTTGAATTCTTCTGCAAGCCCGGAACTGACCTTGAGTGGTTCAAGTATTGGAAGGACTATTGCCACAAGTGGCTGCTTGATCTCGGAATGAGAGACGAGAATCTCAGACTTCGCGATCATGATCCGGACGAGCTTTGCTTCTACTCAAAGGCTACAACGGACTTCGAGTTCCTCTTCCCGTTCGGATGGGGCGAGCTTTGGGGCGTTGCCGACAGAACCGATTACGACCTCAGCCAGCATCAGAATCACTCCGGCAAGGATATGACCTATTTTGATCAGGAAACAGGTGAACATTATATTCCTTACGTAATTGAGCCCTCGCTCGGCGCAGACAGAGTTGCGCTTGCATTCCTTGTGGACGCATATGACGAGGAAACGATCGGTGAGGGCGACGTTCGTACAGTTCTTCATCTCCATCCCGCGCTTGCACCAGTTAAGGCGGCTGTTCTTCCTCTTTCGAAGAAGCTTTCCGAAAAGGCTCTTGAGCTTTACGACGAGCTTTCTAAGGAATTCCCGACCGATTTCGACGAGACGGGCTCTATTGGAAAGAGATACCGCCGCGAGGATGAGATCGGAACGCCATTCTGCATTACCTACGACTTTGATACCGAAAACGACGGCTGCGTAACCGTCCGTGACAGAGACACGATGGAGCAGGTAAGAATTCCTCTTGCAGAGGTTAAGAGCTATATAAACGAAAAAATCAGATTTTAAAGCATAAAAGCCCCGTGCAAGTCGCGGGATCCCTTAGCGGTATCCTACGTACAGCGGGGCTTTTCATAAGGAAATACTATGGATAATTTAACACGTATTGCTTCGTTCTCTGTCGATCACGATCTGATTGACGAGGGAATATATATATCCAGGGTCGACGGTGATATTACCACCTACGATATGCGAACGCGCAAGCCCAATATGGGAGACTATATGGACAATCTGACTATGCATTCGGTTGAGCATCTGTTCGCAACCTACGTTCGTTCAAGCTCTATCGGTGAACGGGTGATATATTTTGGACCTATGGGATGTCAAACCGGCTTTTATCTTCTTGTCAGAAGCACTCCGCATGAGACGGTTCTTGACACCGTCCTTGACGTTCTTCATAAAATCGCAAATCATACGGGTGATATGCCCGGAGGCACGCGCGTGGAGTGTGGAAATTATAAAAATCTTTCGGTTAATGCCGCACGGGTAGAGTGCAATCGCTATCTTGATATATTAAATTCAAGGCAAAACGATTTTAAATACAGACAGAAATGAGACTTGATATGCAAACAAAAGTTGACATAGGGATTATAGGTGCGCTTTATACGGAGGTTGAGGCGCTTATATCAATGCTTGAAGGGCATACTACAGAGCAGGTTGGATTGATACTCTTTCATATAGGAGTGCTATCCGGCAAAAAGGTGGCTATAGCAAGGTGCGGCGTAGGAAAGGTTTTTGCCGCAATATGCGCCGAGGCAATGATAATCAAATATTCACCTACTCTTATAATTAACACGGGTGTCGGCGGTGCTTTGTCAAAGAAGCTTCGTCCTACCGATATCGTTGTGGCGGACAGGCTCTGTCAGCATGATATGGATACCTCAGCTCTCGGTGATCCCAAGGGACTTGTATCCGGCATCAATAAGATATTCTTTGATGCGGATGAGAGAGCGATCTCAATAATTCTTGATTCTGCACGCGAACTTGGAATACGTGCGACAGCAGGTACTGTGGCATCGGGTGACGTTTTCGTATCTCTCGGATCACAAAAGGAAATGATCGCAAAGGAGTTTTCAGCCTCGGCCTGTGAGATGGAGGGGGCAGCTATCGCGCAAGCGGCGTTTGTTAATTCCACTCCGTTTGCGGTGATTCGGGCGATATCCGATTCTGCTGACGGAAATGCAAGCATGGACTATCCTGCCTTTCTTGAGGTCGCCGCGAAAAATTCTACCAAGCTTACCCTTGCACTTGTAGAGAAGTATTAACCTTGTTTTCGCGTTATTATTCACGCTTTTCCTGCATATGCTTTTATGGAGGTGGAGCGTGAATATTTTTTCTTTTTCGAGGATGCGTATGTGGCGTGCGGACGGAGGAGTCCTTTTGCTGCGACTGTCATTGCCACGGCTTGATGAGAGTGCCGTCGGCGCTGATATTTTCAATTCCTTTTATAGCGAGCTTGCAAATTCCTACGCTATTGCCTGTGAGACTCTTTGCTCTGCCGGTATTGATTTTGAAGGAACGGTAAACCGCCGTCTAACATTTTCGGTGGGATATGAGCTTTCTCCCGATGCATTGGGGAAAAGAATGCGTAAAAAATACAAGGACAAGATAGTAGTACTGCGTAAAGCGGGCGTTATTCATCGCGGATCGCAAAATCTCTCTGTTGACGTATTCGATCCCGATAGGGGAGTTTTTCTGAAATAGATCCGGAGGGGGCTATAGCGACAAGGCTAACCGAATAAAAAACAGGGGGGGCACTGTGTATTTTACACAGTGCCCCTTTTGATTAAAGGTTGTCGTTGTCTCTTTGCCAGAATTCATCGAGGTTCGCTCGCAGCTGCTTTGCATCCGATATAAAGCGCATTCCCCTCCAAAGCTTCGGAATAATCTTTTTGTAGATCGGGTCGTCAAATCGGTCGTCTATAAGCACGATAACGCCTCTGTCGTCCTCGCGTCTTATTACTCGTCCTGCCGCTTGAAGCACCCGGTTCATTCCGGGGTAAATATACGCAAACTGCTTGCCTTCCTCATAGCGTTCTTCATAATAGGCGCAGATAGCTTCGCGCTCATAGGAGAGCGCGGGCATTCCGATTCCGACTACCACCGCTCCTATAAGACTTTCGCCCGCAAGGTCTATGCCCTCGGCGTATATTCCGCCCATAACGCAGAATCCTATAAGATAAGACTTGTCGTCCTTTGAAAATTCTGCTAAAAATTCATCCTTTTCCCTGCGTGACATATTCCTCGTTTGAGTAAGCACCTTTATCTTCGGATACATCGCGCTGAATGCCTTGGAAAGCGCTTCGGAATATGCAAACGACGGAGAAAATATCATATAGTTTCCACGTTTTGCGGAAACAGTTGCCGCGATTGCGCGGCATACCGCATTAAGAGTGTCCTCGCGCTCCGAGGTTCTCGTGCTGATCCTGTCCATTATTGATACCGAGAGCTGTGAAGTATCGAAGGGGGATTCGAGCTCAAGCGTCTCGGACGAGCTGTAGCCGCCGAGCAAAGATTTGTAGTAATAAAGAGGGGTGAGAGTGGCAGAGAAGAATACAGCAGCAGCCCCTGTTTCAAGTCTTTTTGCAATATTACGTCCGGTATCTATGCAAAACAGCTTCACGGTAAGCGTGCCCTGCGAAAGGAAGATAAAGACCTCGTATGACGAGTCAAAGCTTTGCAGTGCAGATCTGAATCTGTTTATTTTGTAAAGATAATCTCTCAGCTCTCGGAGTCTTAATTCTTTTTCCCCATCCTTTGCTCTGAGGTTTAGAAGTATCTCAGCTTCCACGGTTTCGGCAAGAGTGTCAAACAGCTCGTATAGCCTGTAGGGCGGCTCGCTTACGTGCGTAGCTCCCATCTCGTTTCCGTTTTCATCTCTGTGTATATCGTCAGCGAGGTATGGGTAGAGAATGTCGCGAAGCTCCCTAGATATTGAAGCAGCAGTCCTTGCTGCCTCTGAAAATTCTCCCATCACATCGCTGTCAGCGAGGGCGCGCAGAGCGGTGTCGCTTATTTCGGCAGAATACATCTCGCGTGCTCTGTCGGGCAGATTGTGTGCCTCGTCTATCAGAAAAGTAAAGTTTCCGCCCTCAATAAAGAATCTGCGGATGTAAACTGCGGGATCAAAAAGATAGTTGAAGTCACATATTATGACGTCGCATAGCTCGGAATACGTCAGCGCAAGCTCATATGGGCAAACGGTGAAATCTTTAGCAATGCCTATGATATCGGCATCGGTAACTACTGTTTTTTTGAGTTCATAGAGCGCCAGAGTTGCCTCGCTCAGAGAATTGCAATCGGAATTTTCGCATCTCTCTCGGTTATCGCGGCATATAACGCCTCTTTTGCATAGTTTTTCCTTTGCAGTAAGCTTTACCGCTCGGATGATCGCCCCCTCTGCTGCCATGAGCTCAAGGCAGTCTATTGCCGCCTTTGCCGTCGTTTCCTTGGGCGTAAGGTAGAATGTCTTGTCTCTTTTTCCGTCTCCCATTGCCTTTATTGCGGGATAGAGAGCCGATACCGTTTTGCCGGTTCCCGTCGGTGCCGTTGCGTATAAAACTCCGCCCCGTGCGATGGTTTTATATGTCCTGCGCACAAATTCGCTTTGTCCCTCACGTACGTTTTTATAAGGAAATTTGAGTGTCTGCATTGAGGGCAAACGTGTCGTTACTCTCTCGATTTCAGGTATAGCATAGGCAGCGGCAGAGGATATACATTTTTTAAAAAAGCGTTCGAGTTTCTTTATATCTGCGCTTTCGGAAATCACGCTTGATTCTCTCGTTTTTGAATCAATGTAAATAAAGGATAATTCGACACGGGTGAGCTTATTTGTCATCGCATAGGTGTACGCGGTAACGTAGCCTTCGCCGCGCATCTGCGCTGCATGCTCTTTTTTTTGTCTTGCAGGGGAGGGCTCTGTCTCCGAGGCAAATAAAAGTTTGCATCCATCGGCCTTGTCCGCTATGACAGTCAAAACAAAACTCCGCCCGTCAATGCAAAACGCATATTCAGCGCTGTATGGGTTCGTCTCTCCGATAACTGCGGAGAGAATCCTGCGAGACGTCCCTTTGATCTCGGGCTCGTCCTCATCGCAGGGGTGGCTTGTCGAGATCTTGCGCCTTGCGGTAGCTACCAGTTCGCGGCAGGAAATTCTGATTACGTTGGCTTCTTTGTCGTACCTCACCCGAGACTCCTTTCTTGATGGCGCCGCATTTTGGCGGCGATCGGTCATTTATATATTTAAGATATCATACGCGGCCGTCTTTGTCAATCTTTTTCTTGATTTTCACCGCATAGAGTGGTACAATATAAGTGTTACAACGTAACCAATTTATTAATTCAACCCGTGATGGAGGCGAAAAATGAAGATTCTTTTCGTATGCCACGGAAACATATGTCGCAGTCCGATGGCTGAGTTTGTTATGAAGAATATTCTGAACGAGCGGGGAATTGGCTCCCGATTTGTTATCGAGTCCCGCGCTACAAGTGCCGAGGAGCTGGGCAACCCGATATATCCCCCTGCGCGTGCAGAGCTTTTCCGGCACGGAATCACCGCGGACGGCAAGCGCGCGGTACGGCTTCGTATCTCGGATTATGATGAATACGATCTTCTTATCGGTATGGACTCTGCAAACATACGTAATATGAACTTGCTTTTTGGCGGCGACAGGGACGGTAAGATAAAAAAGCTTCTTGATTATACCGACGCCGGCGGTGACGTTGCCGACCCTTGGTATACAGGAGATTTTGAGCTGACCTACCGCGACGTATACAGAGGCTGTGAAGCACTTTTAAAATGCTTAGATTTAACACGGATGGGGATAAATTAAGAAAATTTCCAAATCCTATTTTTCAATAATTTTCCGACTCGGTTATAGTTAAACCATTGACAACCTGTAGTTTTATGTGGTAAAATGATTAAAAATGGGATATAAATGCGGTGCTTGATTGCTTCGCACCGGACGGTGTCTCAAAAACGGAGGTCTAAAAATGACAAAAAATCTCGTATATGATATCCATGACGTACCAAAGCCCGGTAAGCTCATCGTATTCGCGATTCAGCAGCTGTTGGCAATAATGGCAGCGACGATAGCTGTCCCTGTTCTTGTCGGTCAGGTTACCGGAGTTGAAATGAGCATATCTGCTGCTCTGCTCGGTGCCGGTGTGGGTACTGTCGTCTATCAGCTACTTACAAGATTTCGCAGTCCTGTTTTCCTTGGCTCGTCCTTTGCGTTCATCGGCTCGATGTGCGCGGCGTTTTCGGGTGCGGTTACCGCGCAGCTCGGTTATCTCGGTTTGATTCTCGGTGCAGTCCTTGCAGGTCTTGTTTACGTTTTGATCGCGCTTCTAATCAATAGGGTCGGAGTTGACTGGATCAATAAGGTAATGCCGCCGGTAGTTATAGGTCCTACGGTAGCGATCATCGGTCTCTCTCTTGCTTCCGCATCCATTAAGGATGTTTTCTCCTACGGCCCGCAGAACGATAACGGTCAGTTTATTATGAACGGCAGCCTGTGGTGCTCTCTTATATGTGCGTCGGTAACGCTCTTTACCGTTATTCTTTGCTCGACGTACGGTAAGAAGATGGTGAAGCTGATACCGTTCATAATCGGTATCCTCGTAGGATACGGAGTTGCAATGATCTTTACCGTTTTCGGTTACGCGCTTCACGTTGATGCGCTAAAGGTCGTTGATTTTGCCCCGTTTGCCGCACTTGTTGACGGCGGCGTAAGTGTAAAGACCTTTCTTTCTGTTCCCGATTTCTCATTCGTTGAAGCTATACGTGGCGTCAAGGATATTGATGCCGGTTATCTTGCTACGGTTGCCGTGGCTTATGTTCCGGTAGCCTTCGTAGTATTCGCAGAGCACATTGCCGATCACAAGAATCTTTCTTCTATAATTGGAGCGGATCTTACCGAGGATCCCGGACTTCACCGCACTCTGCTCGGTGACGGCATCGGTTCGATGGCAGGCGCATTCTTTGGAGGATGCCCCAACACCACCTA
>JAZRUS010000002.1:0-10043 GCA_045652665.1 Eubacteriales bacterium
CTGAGAATAGTATATTTCCTGATACACGGGGCAGGACTTGATAAGCTCGTCGTGCTTACCGACTCCGACTGCCTCTCCGTCCTCAAGGACGACTATCGTGTCCGCGTGCATAATAGACGACGCCCTTTGCGAAACGATAAATACCGTTCTGCCCTCCGAGCTTTTTCTGATAGCGGCTCGGAGTGCCGCGTCGGTAGCAAAATCAAGGGCGGATGCCGAATCGTCAAGTATAAGTATATCCGGCTTCCGAACCAGCGCCCTTGCAATGGTAAGCCTCTGTCTCTGACCGCCCGAGAGGTTTCTGCCCCCCTGCTCGATCATGAAATCAAGGCCCCCCTTGTCGAGGGCTACGCCCTTTGCCTGCGCTATATCAAGCGCCTCCCAAATTTCTCCGTCGGTGGCGTCCTCTTTTCCCCAGCGGATATTATCCCGCACACTTCCGGAAAAGAGAACTGCGTTTTGCGGAACCGTTCCGATGCGTGAGCGCAGGGATGCAAGGTCGTAGCTTCTTACGTCCGCGCCGTCAATAAATACTGCTCCCTCGGTCGCGTCGTAGAAGCGGCCGATGAGATTAATAAGAGAGGTTTTTCCCGAGCCCGTACCGCCGATGATGCCAACCGTGTCACCTTTTTTCACCTTAAAGGATATGTTTTGAAGTGAAGGCGCGCCCGAATTTTTATATTGAAGCGTAACGTCGGAGAACTCTACCGCATAGCTTGAATCAACGCCCGAGGTGGCGCGTCCGCCGTCAAGCGAGGGCTTGATCTCAAATACCGACTGTATTCTTCCGGCGGATGCCAGCGACTTCGTTATCGTTATTATAAGGTTTGCGAGCTTTATCAGCTCAACGAGTATTTGCGACATATAGTTGTAGAGCGCGATGACCGTACCCTGAGAGAGCTCACCCGAATCAACTCTTATCGCCCCCACATTTATAAGCCACAGTATCGCGAGATTTATCAATACGTAGGTCATCGGATTCGTGAGCGCGGATATTCTGCCTACGAATTTTTGCGATGCGGCAAGCTCCTCGTTCCTCGCGTCAAATTCGTTTTTCTCCGCTCCCTCGCGGCAAAAGGCGCGTACCACGCGCGCACCCGAAAGGTTTTCTCTCGTTTTTGACAGCACTTTGTCAACTTTTGTTTGCGTTTTCTTATATAAAGGCATCGAGATCAGCATAATTCCGAAAACGACGATGGAAAGCGTTGGTATAACGGCAAGGAAGGTAAGCGCGCTCGGCGTATCGATCGTAAATGCCATTATCATAGCGCCGAAAACGACGAAGGGAGAGCGTAGAAGAAGCCTTAAGGCGAGATTAAGTCCGGTCTGTATCTGGTTTGTATCCGAGGTAAGTCGGGTTATCATCGTAGAAGTTCCGAGCGTGTCTATCTCTGTGTGCGAGAGACCTCCGAGATGGCGAAAGAGCGCGTAGCGCAGCTTCGTAACGTAGCCGACCGATGCCCTTGCCGCAAAGTACTGTGCAATGACGGCAAACGCGAGTCCCACAGCGCCAAGCAGCACTAGAAGCAGGCACATTTTCACAACGTACCCGCGCCCCGCGGCTCCCGCCGAAATTCCGTTATCTATTATCGCGGCTATAACGAGGGGCACGGTAAGCTCCAGCGTAGCTTCAAAAAGCTTGAAAAGCGGACCGAGGATAGATTCCTTGACGTACGCTCTCATATATTGTAGCATATTCTTCATATTCTTGTCCTTGCAAAATAGGGGCAGACCGCCCCTATCCTGTTTTTCATTCTATAATCCTCAATGCTTTTTCGTATCGATCTCCGAGCGCACCTTTGCGATAAATTCATCAACGGTGAATTTTCCGCCCTCGCCCTCAACTCTTGCGCGTGCGGTGACCGAGTCTGCCTTCATCTCATCCTCGCCCACGACCAGCATATAGGGAACCTTGGAGAGCTGAGCCTCGCGAATCCTGTAGCCGAGCTTTTCGTTTCTGTCGTCAAGCTCTGCGCGGATGCCTGCGGCAGAGAGCCGCGCGGTAACGTCAGCCGCATAGTCGGCGAAATCCGAAACGACGGGAATGACCGTTACCTGCGTCGGTGCTATCCATACGGGAAGCGCGCCGGCATACTTTTCGAGAAGCAGCGCGAGCGTTCTCTCGTAGCAGCCCATAGACGTACGGTGTATGATGTACGGAGTCTTCATAGTATTGTCGCGGTCGACGTATTCCATTCCGTATTTTTTAGCGAGGAGCATATCTATCTGAATGGTAACTATGGTATCCTCCTTGCCGAAAACGTTCTTGCACTGAATGTCGAGCTTCGGACCGTAGAACGCCGCCTCGTCAATTCCTATAACGTAATTTTCGCGGCCGAGGTAGGTGTCGAGCAGCTCTCCCATTATGGATTGCGCCTCGTTCCACTGCTCGGGCGTGCCCTCGTATTTGTCGGTTCTCGCGGGATCCCACTGAGAGAAGCGGAAGGAGCAGTCCTCCCACAGACCGAGCGTCTCAAGGCAGTATTTCGCAAGGCCAAGACAGCCCTTGAACTCCTCGGCAAGCTGATCGGGGCGGATTACCAGATGTCCCTCGGAGATAGTGAACTGACGGACTCTGATAAGTCCGTGCATCTCGCCTGAATCCTCGTTTCTGAAAAGGGTAGAGGTCTCGCCCAGGCGCATCGGAAGCTCTCTGTAGGAGCGCTTCTTGTTAAGGTATACCTGGTATTGGAACGGGCAGGTCATGGGACGGAGCGCGAAGCATTCCTTCGTGTAGTCGTCGGGGTCGCCCATAACGAACATTCCGTCCAGGTAGTGATCCCAGTGGCCGGAGATCTTGTAAAGCTCTCTCTTTGCCATAAGCGGAGTCTTGGTAAGTAGGTAGCCCCTCTTTTCCTCCTCGTCCTCTATCCACCTCTGTAGCCTCTGCACCGTCCTCGCGCCTTTGGGAAGCAGAATGGGAAGTCCCTGTCCGATAGTGTCAACGGTGGTGAAGTATTCAAGCTCGCGTCCGATCTTGTTATGATCGCGCTTGAGCGCCTCCTCCTGCTGGAGAACGTACGCGTTCAATTCGTCCTTGGTTGGGAACGCGATTCCGTAAACGCGCTGGAGCATCTTGTTGTTCTGGTCTCCCTTGTAATATGCGCCGGTGCACTGCGTGAGCTTAAACGCCTTGACAGCGCCCGTCGTGTGGAGATGCGGTCCCGCGCACAGGTCGATATATTCGCCCTGCTTGTAGAAGGTGAGGACTGCGTCGTCGCCCAGCTCCTCGATTCTCTCCACCTTGTACGGCTCGTCAAGCTCTCGCATAAGCTTTATTGCCTCGTCCTTGGTAAGAACGCTCTTTTCTATTAGTAGGTTCTCCTTGACGATCTTCTTCATCTCCGCCTCAATATTTTTGAGTATTTCGGGGGTGAAGGCTATCTCGGAATCAAAGTCCTGGAAAAATCCCGTGTCGGTAGCAGGGCCGATCGTCTGCTTCGTATTGGGATACAGCCGCTTGACAGCCTGCGCCATAATATGCGCCGCCGTGTGGCGGAATACCTGTCTGCCCTCCGCATCCTTAAAGGTGTAGAGCTGAACCTCCGCATCCTCGGATATCGGAGTGGAAAGCTCGGTGAGATTTCCGTTCACCTTGCAGGTAAGGACCTCGCGGGAGATAAGACCGAGGCTCTGCGCCGCCTCGTATACGGATGTCGTGCCGGAAAATTCGTAAACCTCTCCGCCTGAAAATTTAATTTTTGCCATAGTGCTTCTCCATTCTGCCGCCACCTGGCGACCGTGCAAATTTATAATGAATTTTTGTGTTCGTTTTGCCACGATTTGGACTAAGGCTCCAAATCGCAAAAAAATGATGGCGTGACTAACAACTTCTCTCTTTTTTCTGTCAGTGAAGCTTGCGCTATTGCGAAAGTGAAGTTGCTACGCAGTGAAGTTTGCGCTACGCACAAGTGAAGTTAAGTTTGCCCAACACTTCGCCACAAGGCGAAACTTCACTCACGAAGTGAACTTCACTATCGCAGATAACTTCACTTGCCCATAAGGGCAAACTTAGTTTTAGCGTGTTCTCCGTCAAGGATAACACGCTAACCGCATTCTCCCAAACTGCACCGTAGGTGCATCATAACTTGGCGAAGCCAATCATAACTTTTTTCGTCTCCAAGACGAAAAAAATCCTCCCTCGAAGCCGTAAGGCATTCGGGGTGAGGACAGAAAGTCCCGCACGGTTCCACCCGAGCGATTAACTCATTGATTATTGAATTTTGCGCCTTAGCGCATGGGCGGTACCGTAGGGGCGCTAGGTCCGCGCTTTCAGCGTGTGGCGGCTCTCTGTGCATAGCGTATCGATTCGGCTTGTTCCATTAGATATATGATAACATATATTAAGCGAAATGTCAAGTAAGTAAAACAAAAAAATATACGGATTTACGGAAGTTGCGGAAAATAAACAAAACAACTAAAATATTGGGTGAGGTTCTTAGCGGAGAATTTGCAACTTGACAAAAGTGCAAGCATCGCATTTGACTAGTCAAATGCTGATATGGACTAAGCCCAAACCCATATTACAAACAGAAAGAGAGAACAAAACGGTTTAATCCGTAATGTCCTCTCTTTTTCTGTTAGTGAAGTTTTTTGCTATCGCAAAAGTGAAGTTGCTACGCAGTGAAGTTCGTGCTACGCACAAGTGAAGTTAAGTTTGCCCAACACTTCACCGTCAGGCGAAACTTCACTCACGAAGTGAACTTCACTATCGAAGATAACTTCACTTGCCCAAAGGGCAAACTTAGTTAGCGTGATTTGTCCGTTAAGGACATCACGCTATTCGTTGAATCCTCCTTTTCTAGCCTTGCTTATTTTGCGCTACGCCGCCATTAACCAATTTTCGTATTTGTGATATAATATTGCTGGTTAATATTAACAATCAAAAAGCACAAAACTGTTCAATTTTTACAAAATAACGCTTATTCTTTCAAAAAAAAACTGCAACTATTGACTTTTTGCGAAAAAGATGGTACAATACATTTAGCGAGCCCAAAATAAACTATATTTTTAAAAAGGAGAAAAACATGAAAAGAACAAGCAAAATTCTAGCAATATTGCTGTCAGTGCTCGTGCTGTGCGGCGTTATTGCGCTTTCTGTTTCTGCAAGTGATAGCGAAAGCACGGAAGCTACCGCTGCTGTGCATTGGCTCGATCCCGACGAAGGCGAAGTCTTCAAGATCGAGGCCGTCAAAGCAGGCGACACGCTCACTCCGGAGACGGATATCATTGTCAACAAGACTACCGGTATGATGTATATGTGGGAGGAAGACCCTGATATAGACACGTGGTTCATGGATGTTGGCACACTTAATGAGGATGGTACCATATCGTTCTCAGAATCGGATATCGATCAGGCCGAAATCGATGAGAATGGTAAAAAAATAATCTATATCCAGTTGAACCCTGAGTTGGTTGTCGACTCCACAGAGCTTGCCTTCTACTCAGGTACATACGTTGAGGACGCTTACAAAGAAAACGGCTACGTCCGTCCCCTTTCGTATGATGAGACTATTTATGAAAGCTACCTAAGCATGGATAATCTTGTCGAAGCGTTCAGTACGGAAGCGTACGGTAAGGACTATGTTCTTCTTACGGACGGTTACGACATCGGTAATGCAAATCAGCTTATGATTAACACGAGCGCTACGAGAAGCCTTGACCTTAACGGTAAGAGGCTTGTTAGAGCTGGCGGAGCAACTATTAGTGCTAGCACCCTTCCTACAACCACGTTGTTTGAAGTAAGAAATAAAGCTACGTTTAATCTTTATTCCTCTGAGCCCGGTGCAGAGATATATCACTTCTATCCTACATCAACTACTGCGGTCTCATCCAGAACCGGCTGCATAAGAGTCAGGAACGGCGTTGACGAATGCACGGTCAACGTAGGAGGTATTCGCGGTGACAAGGGAATTACCTATAACGGCGGTTCCTTAATCATGGCTAACTCAGAAAAGCTGACGACGGCAGCTAAACGCGATGGTGTACTGGAGCTTATGAACGACAAAAAAATCAACATAAACATAGACGGCGTTAAGGTGTACTCCTTTGCACAGACGCAGTATAAGGGAGTATTCGAGCTATATGCGCCCGACATAGTACTTACCATTAAAAATTCCGACATATACGCGCACAGCTCTACAAACTTCGGTGCAATATTTGACCTTGGTCAGACTGCTGCTTTTGCCAGCCAAGAAAGCACCAACCGTATCTCTTACGCCACCATAGAAGCGTATAACTGCAATTTCATATCAAATCCCAAGACGGACTCGAGCAACACCCATAGCCGACTTTTCCACACCATAACAAATAAAACTACTGCGTACTTTGAGGATTGTACCTTTGTAACCAGATTTCTCGTTAGTTCTGCTGGTACTGCGTACGCGGATGATGTCACTTATACCGATGCGGCAGGAGCAACTCAAAAGGCAGAAGGATGCTCTATCACCTTTGGACCTGATAACGTAATTTCGGCGACACACACCGATTTCAACAGCGACGATGTGAAGAAATATGTTATATGGAAAGATGGAGTTGAAAAGCATCTATTCGATTCGAGTACAGAATTCACCGTGGATCAGGTTGTTGAACACGCAGATATAGTTAACACCGTAGCATCAACTCTTGATTTTGATGGTAAAAGCACATACTCCTTAAAATCCGGTGTCCTTGATAGAGAAAAGGTTCAAGCTTCTGTCTCAAGGCGGCTTACTGCCATAACATACGATAGCAGCAAGCCTGTTGCCGACCGTCTTAGCAACTATCTTGCAGAAGTTGAATGGCTGGACACAGAGAATGGTAATGTCCTTGGCAGTGCTTACGCGTTTGTTGGTACTGAGATCACCCAAGAACAGGAACCCTATGATAAGCTTGACGCGCTGCCCGAGCTCAATAACGGCTGGTGCAAGCCTATCTACAGATGGAGAAATATAACCGAAGGTCAGGATGAAGACAGCCTTACGGTGCAGAAGGGCGAAAACGTCTTCGTCGACCCGAAGCCTGTCCTCGTTACTGATATCCGTAATGTTCAGATGAACCTTGTAATACGGAGCAGCGAAGAGTTCGAGCTTCGCTTCTATCTGCCCGTGCCTGGTGAAGATGCAACGATTTCGTTTGGATCTATTACCGATACGGCCGGTAGTGGAAACTATCTTAAGGGTGAAGATACAAAGATAGGCGATATTGATTATAAGGTTGGCTTTGTTTCACACCCTTACAATACTGTAGAGACTTATACAAGAAGAGTTAACTACACAGCAGCATATGATTTTAATGAAAATGGTGTGATCGAAGCGGATGAGACGTTCGATTTGTATCAGGATTTCGATCTCTGCGTAGTAGATTATGCAAAAGCAATATTAAAGAATTTCGATCACGGCTCCGACGAAACCAAGCTTCTGTATCAGCTTGTGACGTATAGCCAGGAATATAATACCTTTGCTAATGAATCGATTGAAGAGGAACAGCAGAGCACGTATAATTCCTTCTTTAAGAGTTATTCAAACTCCTGTACCTGCGAGAATGTAGAGGAAGATGCTGACACCGGACTTAAGAAGTGTCCTCACATCTGTGATCTTTCCGCTCTCGAGCCTAAGAATACCGACGTTAATTACGAAGATCTTAAAGATTATATTGAATACGTAACCTACGGTATTGATACTAAGGATCAAATTCCCAGATTCGTTCTCAAGCTCAAGGCTCCTGCGGATACAACGAGAGCATATGAGGATGTATACACAGTTAGCGTTACCTACGACTGCCACGATGAAAACGGCTCGAAAACTACCGCGACTGTAGAGTGCGATGTTAATTCTGACGGTTTCGTAAGCCTTAATGGTATTCCGATCCAATATTCAACCGAAAAATACACCATCGCAATAACTGTTGAGGGTGGATCGGTTCCCGTAACCGGCACCTACTCGCTCGGTGCGTACGTTTCAGAGATGGATAGTGTATCGGTAACAAAAGCTCTCTACGCCCTCTCCGAGGCTGCTTACAACTATATGGTTGTAACCAAGAACGAGGTTCCCGAGTTCGATACCGAGCAGTAATTAAATAACAAACTAACAAACTAAACAAATTTAAGAAAGCATAACTGATTGGGGAAAGAGTCCGGCGATATTCGCCGGACTCTTATTTTTTACCCGCTCCCTAAGGCTCCCTCCAATAGGAATTTTCTTCCTTTCCATACTGTAAATTTCTATTAAAGACGCGGTATTATCGCTCAAAATGCTTGACATAATTTTGCGCGCGTGCTAAAATAATAGTAGAAAACTTTACGGAGGTTAATAAAATGAAAAAATCACTCAGACTTATAGCCCTGATGCTCGTTGTTATTATCTCGGTATTCACCCTTGCTTCCTGCTCTCAGTACGGAAGCATTAAGGCAGATTTCGAGGAAGCCGGCTACGTGCTTCAGAACGCGGATAATGAAAAGACCGGAGAGATCGAGACCGATGACGGCGTTATCACCTACACCGTCCACACCTTTAAGAAGAATGGCTCGGGTATCGTAGGCGCTATTACCGGCGCGTTCTCTACCGCTATTATTTGGGAGTTCGAGTCCGATAAAGAGCTTACCAAGGCAATGGAAGAAAACGAGGATATGATGAACGTCCTTGCAGATGCTCAAGAGTCGCAGCTCGTTAACGGAAATTGCTTCCTTATGACGATCAATTCCGAGGCAATCGAGCTCTTCAACGCTTCAAAGAAGTAATCCTTCTAGACACAAAATCAACAAAAAAGCACTTATGACACACGATCTTTCACCGTGTATCATAAGTGCTTTTAAAATTTAAACAAAACCTGCGTTAAGCCTTCTCCTGTGGGACAATATTATTAAGTTACAAAAGAACCAAGTTCAAAACAAAGGACTTGGCTCTTTTTTGTAAAAAAACAAATAAATTTTCAAAAAAGACTTGACAAACAAGAAAAAGTGTGCGGTCGATTTTATTAACCGAAGTTAATAAAATCGACCCTTGTTTATAGAGGTAAATTCGCTATTTACAAGGAGAAAAAAGATGAATTACATACCCCAAAAAGATTAAACGTGTTTTAAAAACTGCATAAACGAGTTATCTAATTTTTTAACTTAATGCTATTGCTTCGGGAGGTGGATTTGCGCCTTTTCTACCGGAGAAGGCTTTGGGCAGGGAAGAATAAAAATCGGCATATTGCACGGGTTAGCGTGCAATATGCCGATGGGAAAATTATTTGAATAGGAAGACTTCGGTATTGCTGTGGTTAGTACCGAGGTAATATTCCGTGTCGCTGTAGTAGAACTTGGTATTTGCGAAGAAGTATTCGCTGTCTGTGCTCTTCTTACCGCTGTATACGTAGTTATGCGTGTTGTCTAGGATCTTTACGAACTCCGGGGGAACGATCGGATTAACGTTCTGATTAGACGGTGTTTCATCCTTAACGAAGACCTTTTTGCCGTCAACCACTTCAATTATTGCGGGGTAGGCATCGTAAAGGGTCGTGTCCTTGTGAAGATACGGTTCTCCCGAGGTATAGGTCTTATCTCTTGTATTCATTGAATACATTGTAATCTCAAAGCCTTCTTCTACAGGCTGTTTCGTTGACTTATAGAACAGGTTGATCTCCTTAACTATAACGTTGGGCAGATGGCAGGTATATCCGAAGTACCAGTTGGTGGAGTAGTTGCTGATCAGCTTCACACCGCCTGATGCACAGGTTACGTAGAGATTGTACCCATCGAGAGTAATAGTTCCGTCCCATGTTGAGCCGTAGTCCTGACGGAGCGAAATTCCTGCGTTGGAGGTCGACCCCGGGTCTGCGGAAGTATATTGAGTAACGTTCTTTAAAATCAAGTCGCCTTTACCGACGATTGCAGCCATCTGAATTTCGCAATTCTCAATTGTTCCGTTCATAAGTCCGCAGTGCGCGTCGAATCTTGAAAGCCTGCTGTTTTTATATGTTTTGTTTTTACAGTAGTTGGAACCGCCGATACCCCAGCAGTAGTGGTTGCTGTTGTGTTTTACACCGTCGATGTAGTATTCTTCATACATATCCATAGATAA
>JAZRUS010000003.1:0-58653 GCA_045652665.1 Eubacteriales bacterium
TCTTTGGTGATAAGGTGACTCTCGCTGACCTCAAGCCAAGACGCATACACGCATTCTACGACTACCTAAGAAGCATTGGAGACAACGAGCAGACGATACTCCACTACCATAATCTGCTCCACGCGATGTTCGAGTACGCAATCAGACAAGAGCTCTTCGAGTACAACCCGATGCAGAGAGTGGACAGACCTACGGTCAAGAAATATGCTGCGAACTTCTACTCGGTGGAAGAGGTGCAAACGCTCCTCGCCTTCGCAAAAGACGATCTCCTCTACATACCGATAGTCCTCGCAGTGTACTGCGGTATGAGACGAAGCGAAGCACTCGGCATGACGTGGGATTGCGTGGACTTTGAGAACGACAAAATCTCGGTGCAGAAAAAGGTGATCGAGATATCCAAGAACGGCAAAAAGCAAATCGTAGTCAGCGACGAGCTGAAGACCGAAAGCTCACGCAGAGTCTTCGCAATGCACCCCGACGTGAAGAAGATACTAGAGAAGCACAAGGAACAGCAAGAGGTGTACCGAAAGCAGTTCAAACGCTCCTACTCAAAGAAATATCTCAACATGGTATGCGTTGACCAGCTCGGTGACCTCATACGACCTAACTTCGTGACCGAGCACTTCAACATACTGCTCAAAAAGCACAACCTAAGGAAAATACGCTTCCACGACCTACGACACACCTGTGCCTCTCTCCTCGTAGCACTGAACGAGAATATGAAGGTAATCCAGGCGTATATGGGACACAGCACGATGAGCATAACGGCAGATACATACTCGCACCTTGACACCCGTGCAACGAGTATCGCGGGTATGAAGCTCGGCTCACTCATAGGAAACAAGGACGATTGAAAAATCACTATGCCTAAAACAATGATATAAGGCTGACCATGGTAAAAAACTAGTCAGCCTTAAACAAAGAATAAGGGGTACGGAAGAATGAAGAAAAACAGTGAACTCTCACTTGAACAGTTAAGACAAAAGCTACATATCAGCAAACGCAAAGCAGCATGGATGCTACAGAATGGTGTCATACCGTGTAGAATTGTAGATACTCCAACTCACCTCAGATACTACGTAAAGGAAGAAGATTTGAGGGCGTATATGAAGCAAAGCGTAACCGAAAGCAAGAAGGAGTTCATCAGAGGACAATTCTCCTCCCGTAACAAAGACGCTCCCGAGGCAAACGAAGCCTCGGGAGACGGAATAAGCGTGTTCGCCTACCTAAGCAGAAAGGATAGGAACAAGTTCGAGCGAATACTTGAAAAGAGACTCGCAATATACCCCGACGCATTATCCATCTACCGAGTAGCGAAAATTATAGGCTACTCGGAGAGGACAATAAGATGGCATATCGCTAAAGGAAGACTGTTTGCCACACTCCAAGAACGCAAGCACCTCGTGTCAAAATATTCGCTCATAAAGTTCCTAGCTAGTGACAAAGGCTTCGCAATGCAACCTAAATCGGAATGGCATGAAAAGGCGATACGGTGGTTTATAGAGGTGATGCATAAATAAGCGGCTTGAAAAAGTTCTCGAATTATGCTATAATATATCAAAACATATAACGAGGACTTTTTTATGAAAGGCAACGAGAAATTTTTATTCAAGAATGAAAATTTGGATTTCGATTTTTCTGATTTCTGGAGATTTCAATATTCAAACATATATAGCCTTCACGGTGAAATCGCCGAGTTTATTGTGGCGAGGGCAGTGGGGGTAACCGAAGCGCAAAACAGCGCATATTGGACTCTCTGGGATATAACCTACCGCGATGTAAAAATCGAAGTTAAAGCAACCGCCTATTACCATTTGTGGAATGACGAAGCAAAGATATCAAAGCAAAGAACATTCGGTATCACTAAGGCTAACGGAGCTTATGATTCCAGCGTGTGTGGAAACAACGAGTTCTGCCGACAGAATGACATATATGTTTTTTGCTTAAATACCGGAGAAACGAAAGAAACATCTTATCCGTTAAACCTTGATAATTGGGAATTTTACATAGTACCGACATCGTTTATAAACGAGCACTGCCAAGACAACAAAACTATATCTCTCGGAAGAATAAAAAACTTTGGATTTGAAGCCAAAAAATACGACCAAATAAAATCTGAGATTGACTCTATTATAGATTCGGGGGCAATAAAATGAACACTCAAAACTTGCATAGACTTATAGAAAAATACGAAGAGAATTTTTACAAACTCAATAGCGGTAACCCCGGCGAACCCGACGAGATTTTTAAGTGGAAAGCAGCTAAGACCTTTCGTGACGTTTGGTTCTCGGAAGAGGCTAAAACAATGTCCTTCTCAGAGAAATTCAACCTTGCAAAGAAGAACTTTGATATTCTTACCGATAACAGCTACGTGTCCCCTGCAAACGGTATAGTTAAAGTTGCCGAAAAGAACCAAGAAGCAGTAGAAACGCTGTGCGAAAGACTTCTTTTTGCAGATGATGGTGGAAACCTTGAAGCAAGGCAAAATAATATGGAGAAGTTTCTCGAAGAGTTTGACAAGCTCCGCGCGGAGTATTATCCCCAAAGCTTCAAATTTAAGCAAGAAAGGCACTCCGTGTCATGTTATCTTGCGTTTTTTGCTCCAGATGTAAACTTTATTTATCGTTTTAGTGATGCAGAAGAATTTGCAAAGTATGTTGAATACGGCAAGGATATAGGCTCGGGCGGAGATTTCAGACTCGACCGATACTACGAGCTTTGCGAAATAATTGTAGAAGCTCTTAAGGAACACCCCACGCTTCTTGAAAAGCACGACAATCTTATAAAAGACAGAAATGTAATCGCAGACGAATACTATGTTGATTTGACAAGACACATTCTCGCTTTCGATTTGATGTACTGCTGTCGCACTTATAACTTCTATGCAGGTATGACTCACGCTTCAAAAAAAGACAGCATAAAAGCATTTGTTGAAGCTGAGGCAAGAGAAAAAGAGAGACTCGAAAGAGAGGCTCGAATAGCAGAGCTTGAAGCCGAGCTTCACACACTCGAAATGGAAACTGAGAAATATACATACATATCCCTTTTGAACGTTGAGGTACATCAAGCTACTTATGGCAAGGGCGTTGTTATTGCTCAACAGAACAACAAAGTAACGGTGAAATTCGAAACCTGCGAAAAAGGCTTTATTATAAGTAAGAAATATCCGGTAAGACCTACTTTTGAAAATGATGCCGAAATCGTAGAAGCCTTTACCGAGTATGATTCTTTGCTCGAAAAGATAAAAGTATTGAAGAACAAAATAGCGTTGATATGAGGATACGAAGGAGAATTTACAATGGCAATTAAAGCGACAATAATCATTGATGACGATCGTTGGGCGAAACACCCTTACGGTGTTAAATTTGATGACGAAGAATGTAACAGTAGGTTTTATACGAATGGCGTAAATAGCCGCGAAGCATGCTACCGAGTAATCGAACAGGCTCGTGCAGCAGGATTTGACATCGATTCATATGTCGAGGAAGAATTTTATTGATTAACCTGTGAAGCACGGGATATTCGTCTCTGACGAAGATACCCACACCCTGCGCCTGAAGAGCGAGCTCTTCGATCTTCGGGTGGGGTATGCGAACCCCATTCTGCGACTCAGAGAGCCACAGAGGGCGGTTCAAATCCTCTCGTACCAGTGCCAAAGAAATAAAAAAACAACCGAGCTTTTTTGGGCTCGGTTGTCCTTTTATTTGGCGCAGGAAGAGGGATTCGAACCCCCGTGCCTTTTGGGCAAACGGTTTTCAAGACCGCCTCGTTGTGACCGCTTCGATATTCCTGCGTATTAAATTGTGATTTTGAAAAGTGTTAGATATTACGTTAGATATGCGAGTTTTTGCATTTTTCGGTGTCCCGAAATAGTCAGTGATTTCAAGGGGTTTCGGCACTTTTGCTTCCGCTTGACCGACAAATTTTCAAGACCGCCTCGTTGTGACCGCTTCGTATACCCCACGAAGACGTGTCAAGCTTGCTTGTAAGCGGCAAGTGCGGGTATCTTCGACGGAGTCGAAATATTCCTATCACAATGCAAATTTGTGCTATTATTCAAGTATTAAGTTTTGTTAGATATTGCGTTAGATGTGCAAACTCGATCTAAATACTTATAGAGCAACGCAGTCAAATCTAACCTGCATACAACATTTGTTTACTGCATATATTAATATGAGCAGACATCGATTTGCCTATATATGATATCACACTTTTGTTCGATTGTCAATATAACAGAAAGGTTTTTTTGAAAAATGTATTGACTTTTTGTTTTATCAATGATATAATATATAAGCAATGTGGAAGACCAATTGGTCGTAACATGCCGGAATGGCGGAATTGGCAGACGCCCGGGACTTAAAATCCCGTGAGATTTTTTCTCGTACCGGTTCGACCCCGGCTTCCGGCACCATTATATCGCGGAGTGGAGCAGCCTGGTAGCTCGTCGGGCTCATAACCCGAAGGTCGTGAGGTTCAAATCCCACCTCCGCAACCAAAGAAAACCCTTGAAAACACTAGCTTTTTGAGGGTTTTTTCTTTTTTCCAAAAGGGCAAAATTGCTTGTCTTGTCCTTTATTTGTCCTTTATTGCCTAAATTTTTGTCCTTTTACGAGTGTTTTCTCGCACGTGCGCGTTATGGGTGGCGAAACGGGGGAGTGATCACAAAAGGAATCAAAAGCGAGAGGGATTATAACCGTCCCTCTCGTGTGTTTTATTTCTCCATAGATTCCTCTATGCCTTGGCACTCTGCGAGCATTTTCTCCGCTTCTTCTATGCTGTCAAGAACGGATCCTATCAGAGCTTTGACTGTTTCGGGGAAGAGTTCGAGATCTGATATCAGCTTTTTACGCGCTTCTTCGTCGATCAAGTATCGGTCAACGAAATCGTATAGCAAGAGTGAACTACGCTGTATCAACGTGTGCGGCATATGCGTAACGTATTCAATAGGTTTTCTCTGCTCCGGGGTTAATTGCTCAAGCTCTATGTAGTTGCGTGTGCGGTATATCATTCTTCGGGCACCTCCGCAAAGCTGTAAAATGCAACGCGACACTTTTCCTTGAATCTGTTGCGTACTGTGAGATATCTTTTGTCTATCTTATACCCTAAGCGCTTTAATTCGAATATTCGCGAGGGCAAGCACGTAACGCCTAAATCGTTATATGCCTGTAACGTGGTTATTCCGCCAAAGGCTGTTATATAGTCTATAATGCGCTGCTGTTGCGGTTTTAGCTTAATCTCAGACATTTTCTGTATCCTCCCTCTCGCT
Source organism: Eubacteriales bacterium (assembly GCA_045652665.1). Taxonomy (GTDB): domain Bacteria; phylum Bacillota; class Clostridia; order Oscillospirales; family CAG-272; genus UBA1740. The sequence goes on from JAZRUS010000003.1 coordinate 5,267, forward strand.
ATCAAGTTCGGGAAGATCGGTAAAGCCTTTTATATTGCCTTCCGGCTCTTTCTTAAAGGGTTCATAGGTGAATTTACGATAAAGACGAACAGCGCGACCTATAATATAGGGGTGCTTGCTGAATATGGGGTCATACTTGTTGTTAAGCGGAGTAAACAAACATTCACCGTCTTTCTGCTTCTTCATTTTGCGGAGTATGATTCTACCGTCCTCTAGGCGTGCTACTACTAGATCACCGTCTATAATCTCGGACCGGGTATCGACCTGTATTTCGTCACCCTCTCTGATCTCCGGGGACATCGAGCTGTCTTTCATCTCAAATATGTAATATCTCTCGGTTTCTCTTGATTCTGCTCTCTTGAATTTCATTGGTTTTATTCTCCTTCAAAAAACTATTGATTTTTGAGAGGGAGTGTGATATAATGTATTCACTCCCTCTTATGCTAAATTGGTGGGTGTTGCCCTCACGGATTGCTTGCCGGCTACCGTGTGGGCTTTTCTTATGCTATCGAAAATCTGCGTGTAGTGCTTGTTCTTGTAAATGCTTCTGCAACATCGGGCATAGCCTTTTTCAGTGCGGTAGTGTCGATTCTGGAGCTTGTCACAGGTGTCCAGCGTACTTTATATTCGCCCGCTCTTAATTCCTCGGTGTCACCCATCACAGCCTTTACTGTGTCGGTCAGCGCGGATATTTCCGCTTCAAGCTCTTCTTTCATTGCTTGGAGTTCCTTAATCTCCTTGATTTTTGTGTAGAGTTCGTTTGCGCTCATTGTTCATTCTCCTTTTGATTTGTTTTTGTTGGCGTTGTTCTCGGCTTTCTGATACTATTATAGCGTACTGTTGGTAGTATGTCAAGAAAAATGTGCCATTTTCTTTATGTTCTCCTTTTTGCACAAAAATACTGTTGGTAGTATGACCGAAGTTTGTGCATTTTGCATACTTGTGGTAGTATTATTTTTGTGCTATAATTATGTATATAAGAATATCAAAAAAGGAGTTTATATAATGGGAAAAACATCTTGGCAAGTAAAACAACGATATAATGAAAAAGCATATGACAAAATCTATTTAACTGTTCCAAAAGGCAAAAAAGAGCAGATTCAGCATTATGCGGCTGCTCTGCGTGAAAGTGTAAACGGCTTTATCAATGAGGCAATAGACGAAAAAATAGCGCGTGACTTTATTGGAGAGAAAGAGGAAAGCGAGGACGAGGAATGAAATACCCGGATAAATACACATTAACCCGAGAACATAGTCTATTCCTTGCTAAAAAGAGATATGACGATAATATATACTGCGGTATGAGAATGGAGAATCGCGCTGTAACGTTCCCTCAGACGCAGACGATATTAAACGGTGTGAACGTTCCAAACGTACAGCTTGACGATATACAGGCTATATTAAATATGCGTGACGCGTGGCGTTACCTGCTCAGTACGGTTGACATCCCTCTCACTGTTGAATACATTTGTAAGCTCAATGAGTTTATCGCGCGGAATGAGGCCCTTGAATGGGGAAAGCTCCGCACCGGCAAAGTTGGAATCTCCGGCACAGACTATAAGCCGCCTATACCCGAAATTTCAAGCGTAGAGAGGGAGTTAACCGCTATACTGTCAGCAGATACCACCGCAACGGAAAAGGCGCTCAATGCGTTTGTATGGGGTGCTAGAGGACAATTGTTCTGGGACGGAAACAAGCGAACGAGCTTGACTGTAGCGAACAAGATCCTCGTCAGCGCAGGCGCAGGAATATTGACTATCACAGATCAGTACATGGGAGAGTTCAACGCCCTGCTGCTTGATTACTACAACACCGGGGAAGCTGAGGCATTAAAGCAATTCCTTTATGATAACGCAATACAAGGGATAGAGATATAAGAAAACGATCGAGAGGGACGCTTATAATCCCTCTCGAATTTTATTTTTTCGCTTTTAGGTATTTACTTTGTCAAAAAGAATGTGGTATAATATACTTGTCGGGGGGGTGCCGTCCCCCCCACCATACATTATATCATATTCTTACAAGAACACCCACGGATCTCCCAGTCCGTGGGTGTTTTTTTATGCCCGAAAAAGTTTCAAAGTTTCAATTGACTATTTTATAATAACTTTGTTATTAAAACTTGAAAAAGTTTCAATTGGTTACAAAATATCGCGTAAGAAATGTAACGATTTCCCATATAAAAGAAGAAGGAAAAAATGATTTTGTAACAAAATGCAACGATTTTTGCAAAAATGCGTAAAAGTTGCAAAAGGTATCAGATCAGTGTTGAATAGTATCTAAGATACTAAGAGGGGGAAAAGTACTCAAAAGTACTCAAAAATATAAAAATACTCAAATCTTTCCTCATTTCGGTCCCTCTCGACAGAATGGTTTGAAAGTTCGATTCTTGATTTTTTTCAACAATGAAATTGTTGCATATCAAAAAAAGTTCGGAAACGCTTCAAAAAGTTAGATGTTAAAACTACCCCTTTTTGACGTGATAATACAGGGCTTTACGCAACATTAAATGTTTTGGGGTAGTATTTACCCGTAGAAATGTTTTAATGTTGCTGAAAGCATTGTAGTAAAGGCTGAAATAGGCTCAAAATTGATTCTGAACGCTGTTAGAAGAGCATGGTCACTGTTCGCCCTTGTTTCTTCCTGCTAAAAGGCGATTAGCAATGTTCTTTTTCTCTTCCTCTGATACAATTCTCGGTGTATGTATCTTGATGAGCTTCTTCGGCAGAGTATAAACTCCGTAATCATCGTGTCTTTCCTCGCATATAACATCGTTACAGGCGTTGGCTGCCTTTTCGAGCTGCCTTAAGAGTCTGCCGTTAAACGTTTCTATTCTTGCGGTAGTTTCTTCTTCGTTAAAAAGTATAATTGTTTCCTTTTCGTATCGAGTTAAATTATAGTTTTCCATTCTTTTGTTTGTCCTTTCTTGGTATAAAAGTGTTCAGTGTATAAAAGGTGTTCAGTAAGACCTTTAACAGTATCAGAGATACTGAGAGGGATGAAAAGTGTTCACTTATCAAAAAAGTGTTCACTTATCAAGAATCAATTTTCTTTTCATAGATCAAGCGGAGGTGTCCAATCTACATCACCCCGTCTGTGATGTTCTTCGGTTTCCCATTTCCATGCGTAGCGTTCCCAGTCATCGAGTATATCCTCTCCCCCATACCCCTTCCAATCGCGAGCTTTGTTATACGCAATAAAATCCTCAACGTTAGATATGAAATGATGCTTGCTAAAGAATTTGATGACTTCAAACTCAATAATCTCTCTGTCTTGCGCTCGCGCGCTATTACATACTGTTGTTGTAGTTGTTGTTTCCCCTTCTTTAGAGGGGGATATAGGGGGAGATGTTATATCATTGTCATTATCATTATCATCTTCATTATCATCTTCATCTTCATTATCATTATCGGCTTTTGGGTTTTTTTGTTTGTCTTTTTGAGTGCGTTCAGAAGTGGCAAAATCCCTTGTGACATCTACGTTTTTGCAACCCAAAACCCAGTGGGTATTGGGTTTTTTTGTGTTGTTTTTTGGTCTTCCACCTTTTGAACCATTTGCACGATTACGTTCGACAATATCAAGATACTTGTTTTTGTCAATTTCAAACTGTGATTGAATGAAAGAAAATGCCATAGAGCACAACGGTGAGAGGGGAGTTATTACCTTGCCGTCTATCTGATATTCAAATATGGCAGTAAACAGTTTGCCGCGTTCTTCCATCGTCAATGACTCGACACTTTTATAATAGCTTTTATAGAGTATAAAGCTCTTCTTTTCGTTATCTGCCATTTACTCTTCCCCCATAGTATCACCGTTTTGAATGATAGGCTCAAAGGCAAGCATAGCCATGTGCAATACAGGGTTATCTACTGTTTGGAATGGTACACCTTCCCTCTGTCGTTTTATACATGCCTTAAGCAATATGCCGGCACTTTCATCGTCCAGAGCCTCAATAATTGGAACTTGAGTGTAGGGCACCAAAAAACCTTTATCAAGGCTATATGATTTGTTTGCCATTTATGCACCCTCTTTCTCTCCACCATTAAGGAAAGCCAAAAGAGATGACCAGGATATAAGGATCTTACGGCCAGCCATAACAGAATGAAATTTGTTCTCCTTCTGCCATCTTCGTAACGTTACCTCGCAGATCGGCACGTCCGGCTGAGCGTTCTTTAGTCTTTCTGCGGCTTGTTTTATTGTCAGCATTTCGGGCATAGTCTTGTCACACTCCTTCAATTTGTTGCTTTTTTGCAGATTGAATCGAATTTGATTCTACCTCTTTTGCGAAAAAAATATCACGCACTTCATCGTCGCTAAGAGATAAAGCAATACCGATCTTGTGTGCCTCGCTGATTAGAAACTCTCGCTTATTGTGGATTTTATTGAATAATCCTGTAGTAGTCAAGCCGATAAAGGAAGCCAATGCTTTTATTGTAAATCCTTTCTCTCTCATTTTTCCTTGTAATTTTGCTGTGTTTGTCATAGTATTCTCCTTCCGGTTGAATTTTAATCTACACATATTATATCAAATCAATCTGTAGAATGTAAAGCTCGTTTTTAAACAATTTTTATTTTTTTTGAAAAAATGTTGATTTTCATTCTATTTTGTGATATATTATAAGTAGAAACAGGAGGTTGTTAACTATGTTTAATCTTTTAGAATTAGGGCAAAGAATTAAAAACAGAAGAATAGCACTAAATATGACACAGGAAGAATTGGGGCTTAAGGTTGGGTACACCTCGCGATCGAGTATTAACAAAGTAGAACTTGGCAAGGTAGATATACCTCAATCGAAAATTGAATCATTAGCCAACGCTTTGCACGTAACCCCTGCTTTTCTAATGGGGTGGGAAGAAGCACCGAACTCAGAACTGCGCCCGGTTAAATTAAAAAAATTCCGCATGCTTGGCGAAATATCATGCGGAAAGCCTATTTTTACGGAAGAAGAACATGACTCATACATTGACGCGAGCGCAGACATAGAAGCAGACTATTGTCTGACAGCCAAAGGTGAATCAATGATAGGCGCAAGGATAAATGACGGTGACGTTGTGTTTATCAAGCAGCAGCAGATTGTCAATAACGGTGAAATAGCGGCCGTGGCAATTGGTGATGAATTCACTTTGAAATATTGGTATTACTATCCCGAAAAACAGAAACTCGTTCTAACCCCTGCTAACCCGGCTTTTGAGCCGCTTATTTACACGGGTGCTGAGCTCGATGAGGTTTATTGCCTTGGTAAGGCTGTGTGCTTTATGAGCAATTTGTGAGGGTAAGGAATGGCAACGATACGAAAACGCGGAGACACCTATCAGATACGCGTATCTTGTGGCTATGATACAACCGGCAAGCAAATAACACGCACTAAAACGTGGAAACCCGAGAGGGATATGACGGAAAAGCAGAAAGAAAAAGAGCTTCAGCGCATTTCCGTGCTATTTGAAGAACAATGCTCACAAGGTCTGTTTCTTGATTCCTCAATGAAATTTGCGACTTTCTCCGATCTATGGCTTAAGGACTATGCCGAAAAGCAATTACGGGCAACAACGGTGTTCAATTATCGCAACATGATGAAAACGATAAATAAGGGAATCGGACATCTTCGCATGGATAGGATCCAGCCGCACCACCTTATGAGCTTTTATGACGAATTGCAGAGAAACGGTAAGCAGATCAAAGTATCACAGCTTCCCTCTCAATCGTTTTTTGACGAGGTGCAGAGAAAATCCCTCTCAAAAATAGAATTGTCAAGACGTGCAGATGTTGGAAGATCTGTTATAACCTCGTTATACCGCGGTGAGTGCATTTCTTTTGATTCTGCGTGTAAACTTGCGCTAGCAATTCAAAAGCCTGTAGAGAGCGTTTTTAAGCCTTCTGCAGAGGGGAAAAAATCCCTCTCCGGAAAGACTGTACTAAATCACCATCGGCTCATCAGCTCCGTACTTGAAACGGCTGTAAAATGGCAAATAATCATTGCTAACCCTTGTGACAGAGTGAAACCGCCTAAAGCGAACCGAAAAGAAGCGCGATACCTTGATGAAAAGCAAGCGGGAGAGATCCTTAAACTGCTTGATAACGAGCCTATCAAATTCCGCGCCATGATAACCCTGCTATTGTATTCGGGTATGCGTCGCGGTGAGTTATGCGGTCTGACATGGGGGGATATTGATTTTAATACCGGCATAGTTGATATAAACAAAAGTTCGCTATACTTGCCACGTAAGGGTGTTTTTGACGATACAACCAAAAATAAAACCTCTGCGCGGTCCATTAAGCTCCCTCGCTTTGTGCTTGATACATTGCAGGAATGGAAGAAAGAACAGACTTTAATCTGTATGCAGTCGGGCACCGCTTGGGTAGGAGAGAGAGGGAGAACGTGCAAGGTGTTCACCCAATACAACGGTAAGCCTATACACCCCTGCACTGTCACGATCAACTTCAATAAGTTTATCGAGAAAAATAATCTGCCGGGTGTGAGTGTTCATTCCTTAAGGCATACCAACGCCACGTTGATGATAGCTTCCGGTGTTGATATTCGTACCGTATCAAAACGTCTCGGACACGCTCAGACATCAACGACAACGAATATTTACACCCACGCGATCCGCACAGCTGACGAATTGGCAGCTGAGGCAATAGACGATATTTTAACACCTAAAAAAGCATCGCGAAAAAGTGGTTGAGTTTGTCCTTTATTTGTCCTTTATTCCCTCAATAAAGGACAGAAAACAGCACAAAATGAGATTAAACGAAATTTAACGAAAAATGCTTAAACCCCTTGAAAATACTAGATAAAATCGAATTTTATTAAACGAGATTAAACGAGAAAAAACAGGCAAAAATAGGCTCATAACCCGAAGGTCGTGAGGTTCAAATCCCACCTCCGCAACCAAAAAAGAAAACACACCCTCGTGGTGTGTTTTCTTTTTTGCTCGCAGAGGCGAGGTGGGATTTGAACCTCAAGAGCTTCGCTCTATGATGTCGCTCCGCGTTGTACTGAATGTGACTGATGTACTTTGTACTCCACGAGCAAAGTAAACCCATCTTCGCTACAATAGCGGAGCGGGATCCATTCCGCAGGCACACAGCAAAGACCGAGGCACTCGGCTCTCGCGGAATATTGCGTAACACGGAGCAATGCGCTCCCCTAGATAAAATGCGATGCAATTACCGCATAGCCTACCCCGTGTAGCAAATAACACGTTTTTCTTGCCATAATTCGAATTTTGCTCCCGCAAACAAAAACCTTCTCGGACGAAGTTCGGGAAGGTTTTACTTTTTCACTCTTCACTTTTCACTCTTCAATAAATTCGTCCGAGAAGATTTTTGGAGGCAATAAGTAACAGTGAAGAGGTGATAGTGAAGAGGTGTTTAGTGTACACGCTACTGCCTCAAATAATTTCGCATTATGCATTCTGAATTCTGCATTTAACATCGTCGTGGCGAATCCTTGCATTTAGGACACCTCATCCGTCACGCTTCGCGTTGCACGAAGGTTGCTATCCTCATGGATATTTATCAATATAGTAAAAAAGTTCGCAAAAGCTCACAAATGCTCACAAATGTTGTCACATATCATTGACAAAATGCAGAATTTGTGATACAATGACAAAATGATGGTTTGTGATTTTTAAATTGCGTTATTGTAATTTAGCAAGGCATTTCGTTGCTTGGTAATATTGAAAAAGTACAAAAATTAAAAGAGAATGTTTTATGGAAAACAAGGAAACAAAAAGAACACTCAAAAAAAATCTGGGCGTTACGTCTGCAATGGCAATAGTTGTAGGCTGCGTAATTGGAGCCGGCGTATTTTTTAAGCCTTACGCCATTTATCTGGAAACCGGCGGCGCGCCCGGCATGGGTATGCTTGCTTGGATCATTGGCGGTTTAGCAAGCATTTTTGCCGCTTTAACTTTTGCGGAAATCGCTATCCTGATTCCCCGAACGGGCGGTATGATAGCTTATCTTACAGACGTTTATAATGAGAAAATAGGCTTTTTGGCAGGATGGATGCAAACCCTAATTTTTTATCCCGCTTTTTTGGCAAGCTACGGTGTTACGGTAGGTAACGAGCTATCTGCCTACGTTGGTGAGCGGTATGCGCTTCCCATTGCTATGGCCTCGATTGCAATACTGGTTTTATTTAACGTTTTAGGTTCAAAATCTGCATCAAGATTCCAGATTGTTTTCACTGTCTGCAAGCTCCTGCCGTTGTTCGTGCTTATGATTTTCGGATTTATCCTTGGCGAGGGCGGAAACCCTGTTGTTACACCCTTGGTAGCCGAGGGAAAGCAGGCGGGTGCGGTTTTGGGTTCAACGCTCTTAGCAGTTTTGTTTGCTTTTGAAGGCTGGACAAACGTTGGCGCGATAGCAGGCGAAATGAAAAATCCCGGACGTGATCTGCCTCGCGCGATCGTTGGCGGCGTCTCAATTATTATGCTCGTATATATCATAATCAATATTGCATATATTTGGGTAATACCTGCAGACGAGCTTATGAATATATCCTCTCCCGCGGCAGCCGTCGCAGAAAAAATCTTTGGAACCTTTGGCGGTACTTTAATAAAAATAGGAATCATCATTTCGGTTATTGGCGCCGCAAACGGTTTCTTGATGTCAGGCTCTCGCGTGTGCTATCAGCTGGCAGAACAAAAAACGCTTCCTTTCAGCAAAGCCCTGAGCAAGATAAATTCAAGAAGCGTTCCTACGAATTCAATTATTTTAATAGGCGTATTAGGCTGCCTGTTCTGTATTGGCGGAACCTTTGATATGCTTACAAATCTCGCAGTCTTCTCTTGTTGGATATTCTATACACTTACTTTTACGGCAGTTATAACGTTAAGAAAAAAGCATCCGGAGATCGAGAGAAAGTACAAGGTTCCTCTGTATCCCGTTATTCCGATTTTGGCAATTATCAGCGGTGTTTACGTTGTTTTGAGCCAGATTTTCTGGTCGGGTAAAACAGCAACGTTATTATCGATCGGAAGCATTGCCGCTACGCTGATCGGTTTGCCTGTATATTTCCTTGTTAAAAAATATTACAAATCAAAAGAAGCATTATAACGAAAAAGCACTTATGACATACGGTACGTTTATCATAAGTGCTTTTTATTGTTTCGTTAAATCTGCGTTATAGAACACTTTATAAACACATTTTCTCCAAACCTATTTACATCTTGAGTTTTTTGTGTTAGAATGTTTCCGTTAGTCCTTTAAATTGGAGGTTTTCGTGGAAACTTGGAATATAATCGCGCAGGCACTCGGCATTACGGGTCCTTTGGATATCGTCGCGCAGATTTTCGGCATTTTCGGTATGATCTTTATGATCTCGTCGTTTCAGGTAAAAAGACAGCGGGGACTGATCATAGTTCAGCTGGTTAGCGCTACCTTCTTTTTCTTGAACTTCTTGTTTCTTGGTATAGCGGCGGGGAAGGTCCTCAGCGGAATGATCCTTAATTTTATAGCTATTCTGAGATGCGTCGTTTATTCAAACAAGGAGAAGTTTCGCGCAGATAAGAAAATATGGCTTTTCGGATTCATTGCATCCTATTTCCTTGCTTATGCGGCTATCTTTACACTGCTCGGCACTGAGGCTACCGTTGAAAATCTCTTTATAGAGATACTTCCCGTCATAGGTATGACATCAAGCAATATTGCCTTTTTCAAGAACGATGCGCGTTCGGTGCGCCTTCTCGGCTTTATATCCTCGCCTACCTGGTTGATTTACGACATAATCTACTCTTCGATCGGCGGCGTAATTACGGAATCCTTGAGCCTTGTTTCGATAATTGTAGGCTTGATTCGTTACGATATAGGCAAAAAGCATTAACAGTATTGAGCTTGAATAATTAAAAAATGCGGAAGATTTTGTGCGCTCATTGCACGGTCTTCCCGTTTTTTGTTTGTATTCACTTTATTTCGGCGATTTTTAGGCAGATATCCGAAGCATTTTAAATATATTATTGACATTATATTTATGAAATGGTATAATCTTCATTGGAAAGATATTAGTAAATATACAAGGAGAAAAAGAGTAAAAATGGCAAAAAGTGTACAGGATATTTTGGCTCTCATCAAGGAGCACGGCATTAAGATGGTTGATTTCAAGATGGTTGACATTAACGGTCAGTACCGTCACGTAACCATTCCCGCAGAAAACTTCTCAGAGGACACCATGCGTAGCGGTATCGGATTTGATGCATCAAATTACGGCTACGCAGTAGTAGAAAAGAGCGATATGGTGTTCATTCCCGACCCCGATACGGCGGTAATCGATCCCTTCTGCACGATTCCCACGCTTTCTATGACGGGAAATGCAATGATAATCGATTCTCCGGAAAACCGTCCGCTTCCTCAGTATCCCAGAAACATAATCAAGGCGGCTGTAAAAGCAATGCAGGACAGCGGCGTTGCGGATACAATGTATATTCTTCCCGAATTTGAGTTTTATCTGTTTGACAACGTAAGCTGGAGTGTTGATGCTAACTGTGTCGGCGCATCGGTGGATGCACAGCAGTCGTATTGGAACAGCTCGCTTGAAGGCAAGGGCGTTATCGTTCAAAAACAGAAAAACTATCATATAGCAAAGCCCTTCGACGTTTCCTATGAGTGCCGCAGCGAGATGTGTATGCATATGAAGGATGCGGGCATAGAGATAAACTATCATCATCCCGAGGTTGCCGCCTCAGGTCAGTTTGAGATCGAGCCCCAGCTGGGCGAGGTAGTGCATATGGCTGACGCATCTATGATGATCAAGTATATCATCCATAATACCGCGCTCAAATATGATAAAACCGCAACCTTTATGCCGAAGCCTATATACGGTGAGGCGGGCAGCGGAATGCACGTTCATATGCTTCTGATGAAGGACGGCAAGCCCGTATTCTCCGATGACAATGGCTACGCGCACCTTTCCGAGACAGCGCATTACTTTATGGGCGGACTTCTTAAGCACATTGCTTCTCTCTGCGCGATAACCAATCCTTCGACCAATTCCTTCAAGAGACTTGTTCCGGGCTTTGAGGCACCGGTTACGGTGGGGTATGCAACGTCCAACCGTTCTGCGGTCATCCGTATTCCCGCATATGCAAAGAGTCCTGAAAAGCGTCGGTTTGAGCTCAGAAATCCCGACGCGACCTGTAACCCGTATTTCTGCTATGCTGCGATCCTTATGGCAGGTCTTGACGGCATAAAGAATAAGATCGATCCCCACGAAAACGGATGGGGCCCCTACGACTTCAACCTCTTCCATCTTCCCGAGGAAGAAAAGGCAAAGCTCAAGGGACTTCCCACCTCGCTTCCCGAGGCGCTTGACGCGCTTGAGGCAGATAACGATTATCTTACCGCAAACGGCGTATTCCCGAAGGAGCTTATTGCGAACTTCATCAAAACCAAGAGGGCAGAGTGTCTTGAGCTTTCAAAGATACCCCATCCCGCAGAGTTCGAAAGATATTACAATCTTTAATCAAGATTTCCAATATCGGAAGGCTTCGAGCAAATGCTTCGGTTGTTAGAATGGGTTTTGTGCTTGAGATAACTACCGCTTGCTATATACAAAACACCCCAAGATGCCGTGTTCGTGCGGTGCATCTTGGGGTGTTTTTGTTAGTTTTTATTAAGTCTCGGGCTTCATTGTGGGGAAGAGGAGAACGTCTCTAATGGATGCCGAGTCGGTGAGAAGCATGACGAGTCTGTCAACACCGAATCCGAGCCCTCCTGTAGGGGGCATTCCGTATTCAAGCGCGGTGACGTAGTCGTAGTCTACCTCTGCTCTGCAATTCGGCTCTTCCTTGCGCTTAGACTCGACCTGACGCTCGAATCTTTCCTTCTGGTCGATTGGGTCATTAAGCTCAGAGAATGCGTTGCCGTATTCCGTGCAATTGATGAAATACTCAAATCTTTCGGTGAAGAGCGGATTTTCGGGCTTCTTCTTTGCGAGAGGTGAGTTTTCAACGGGATAGTCGTAAATGAAGGTGGGCTGAATAAGCTTGTCCTCGACAAATGCATCAAAGAACTCTACGAGAACTGTACCCCGTGTAGCATTTTCTGGAATTTCAACGTGGTGCTTCTTTGCGTCGGCTCTTGCATCCTCGTCGCATTTCCAATCGTTGTAATCCACTCCGGAATATTTTTTGACTGCCTCAACCATTGTAAGGCGCTCCCACTTTCCGAGGTCGATCTCTATTCCCTGATAGGTGATCTTGGTCGATCCGCAAACCTTCTCTGCAAGCATCTTGTAGAGCTCCTCTACAAGATCCATCATGCCGTAGTAATCGGTATATGCCTGATAAAGCTCTATTGAGGTAAATTCGGGGTTGTGCTTCTGGTCCATGCCCTCGTTTCTAAATATTCTGCCGACCTCATATACCTTGTTCATTCCGCCGACGATGAGGCGCTTGAGGTAAAGCTCGGTCTCGATACGAAGATACATATCCATATCAAGAGTGTTGTGGTGAGTTATAAAGGGGCGCGCGGATGCACCGATCTCAAGCGGAACGAGTATCGGGGTATCAACCTCAAGGAATCCCTTTGAATCAAGATAATCTCTTATGAGGCGGAGTATCTTCGAGCGCTTTACGAAGGTATCCTTTACCTCGGGATTTGCGATAAGGTCAACGTATCTTTGTCTGTATCTCTGCTCAAGATTTGTGAGGCCGTGGAACTTCTCGGGAAGGGGAATGAGGGATTTTGCAAGAAGGGTCGCGCTCGTTGCGTGCACCGAGATCTCTCCCGTGCGGGTGCGGAACAGCTTTCCTTCAACTCCGACGATATCGCCGATATCCCACTTCTTGAACGCCGCATAGCTTTCATCACCCAGGCTGTCTCGTGAGACGTAAAGCTGTATCTTTCCTTCTCCGTCAAGAAGATGTGCGAAGGATGCCTTGCCCATTATTCTTCGGCTTGTTATTCTTCCCGCGACCCTGACGGTAAGCTCCTCGCCGCTTTCGGTAAGCGCGGCTTCCTTTTCCTCATATTCGGCGATTGCCGAAACGCTTGCGTGGGTAACGTCGTACTTCGTTATTGCAAAAGGATTGCTTCCCGCTTCAACAAGAGCCGAAAGCTTTTCGCGGCGAACTACAAGCTCGCTTGACTGATTTTGCTGATTCTGATTGTTTTCGTTTGCCATTTTTCGGATCCTTTCGACAATTATTCCTTTGCTCTGGAAACTGCCTTGACCTCAAGAGTCTGCTCTCTTGCGCCTGTAACCGTAACGACATCTCCCGCTCTCGCGCCGAGGAGGGCAATTCCGATAGGAGAGGAGTCGGATATCTTTCCGTTTCTGGGATCGGTTTCGTATGAGCCGACTACGTGATAGGTCGCTTCCATATTGCGGGTCTTGTTAAACACCTTAACTATTGAGCCTACGCTTACTTTTGATTCGTCGATCTGCGATTCGTCAATTACCTTTGCGTGAGCGATCATCTCGCGGAGCTCAGCGATTCTTGCGTGTATTTTTCCCTGTTCAGCCTTCGCCTCGTCATACTCGCTGTTTTCCGAGAGGTCGCCGAATGATCTCGCGGTGGAGATTTCCTTCTTATTTTCTTCAACACGTACCGTCTCAAGATAATCGAGCTCGTCCTGAAGTGCCTTAAAGCCTTGGGGGGTGTAGGTTTTTGCTTCTGCCATTTTGATATATCTCCTGATAATTATTTTACTAAATTAGCTATTTCGGTATATGCTGCATCGAGCTGAGCGTCCATGCCCTCGACCGCGTCTGTTTTTACGTCGGGCTTAATTCCCTCGCCGTCGTAATTTTCGCCGCACGGGGGGGTATAAAATGCAACCGTCATAGTTAACGTTGACCCGTCACCGAGCTCAAACGTAGATTGCATAACGCCTTTTCCGTAAGTAGTGTTGCCGACCGTAGTTACCTCAAGATAACCGAATTTGTCGTCAAAATCCCGCATAGCCGCAGTGAACAGCTCTCCTGCCGACGCCGTGTTTTCGTTACATAAAACTACGGACGGAATGAGGAAGGAGTGAGAATGGTTGTCGTATTTCGGTGCACCATAATCGTTAGAAAAGGATACGATAATCGCATCGTCGGGCGCAATATAAGACAGAATGCTCACCACGGATGAAAGATATCCGCCGGGGTTCGAGCGAAGGTCGTATATCACTCCGACCGCACCGTTTTCCTCAAGGAAGCTTACTGCCTCGACAAATTGACTTGCGGTGTTCGATTTGAATGAGGTGATCTTGATATATCCTATCTTATTTTCGTCAATAGAATAGGTAACGTTTTTTGTGTCTACCCTCTTTCTGATAACGTCTAGGGTAAGCTCCGCGCCGTCTCGCCTAAGGCTGATGTTGACGTAGGTGTTCTCCTCACCCTTGATTAATGAAACGGTTTTGTTATATCCGATCTCCGAGACCGGCCGTCCCTCTACGGCGTATATTACGTCGCCGACGTTGATTCCTGCCTCCTCAGCTCCGCTGCCCGAGTAGACCTCGTTAACGGTCAGGGCACCGCCTACCTCATCATAACTTACAAGGACTCCGATTCCATAATAGGTACCGCTCATATCCTCGTCGTATTCCTCGTATTCCACGGGAGTCCTGTACTTTGAATATCTGTCGCCTATCGCGTGGACGTAACAGGTTATCAACGCATCGGTAACCTCATCGGAATTACCCGTGTCAATTTTTTCATGGTAGTTTTCGAAATACAGGGCTGCGGTCTTTTCAGCCATTTCATCCGGCTCGGGGATGTCACTTACGTAATAATCTCTGTAATACCTCTCGACCGCCGTAAATTTGCTTTCGTTAAAATCGGGAACGCCGAGATCTGAAAGTCGGTCTGCCGCGAAGTCGCACGAGGTGAGAAGAAGTACGGTACAAAGAAGTGTAACGGAAAGGAAAAGAAGTCTTAGAAAAAATCTTTTAATACTATTCATTTCTTTTACCTTCTAAAAATAAAACCTGTCAAAAAATCAATATTTACCCCACCTCGCAGGCAGGGTAAATATTGATTATAACATCAGAACTTGGTTGGCTTGCTCGTGAGGTACTTTTTAACCATCAGCGCAACCTTGAAGGTTACGGCGTGGTCAAATTCGCGAAGATCAAGACCGGTGAGCTTTCTTATCTTTTCAAGTCTGTACACGAGAGTATTTCTGTGAACGAAGAGCTTCCTTGAGGTCTCGGAAACGTTGAGGTTGTTTTCGAAGAAGCTCTGGACCGTCATGAGAGTTTCTCTGTCAAGCGACTCAAGAGATCCCTTTTTGAACACTTCACCGAGGAATATTTCACAAAGCGTTGCGGGAAGCTGATATATGAGTCTGCCTATTCCGAGGTTCTCGTAGCACATGATTGGCTTTTCAATATCGAACACCTTGCCTACCTCAAGTGATATACGTGCTTCCTTGTATGCGCGGGCAAGATCCTTGAGGTTTTCTACTACGGAGGAGATTCCGACAAGAAGCTTCACAGAATGCTCGCGTCCGACGGATGCGATAGTACTGCGCGCATATTCCTCAAGATCATCCGCCGTGGTCTGTGCGGTTACTTCCTTAACTATTACGATATCCTGCTCGCTGATACCGATAACGTAATCCTTCGATTTATCGGGAATGAGGTTCTGAACGATTTCGTAAGGAGGTATGGGGGATGTCCCCTGAAATTTGAGAACTATAACTGCACGAAGCTCCTCGCTAAAGTGAAGCTCGTTCGATTTTATGTATATATCGCTCGGAAGTATGTTATCCAGAATGATATTTTTTATAAATGAAACCTTATCGTATTTTTCGTCATAGAGGCTTTTGATGTTTCCAAGGGATATCGTAAGGATCTCAGACATCTTGTTTGCGTGAAGATCGTCACCCTCAACGAATACGATGCAATCGCTTTTTCCGGCTGAGGTTATGAATCGGTAGGTATAACCGTCGTAGACTATAGAATCGGATGAGAAGGAGAGCTCCTCCTTTATGCGTTGCTTTGACTCGCCGATTCTGCCGAGCTCGCTCGCTGCAATTATAATGCCGCTCTCATCGATAACTCCGATATTACGGCCGATAACATCCCTCATTTGATGTATGACGTTTTGAAATAAACGGTTGGACATAAAAAACTCCTGACAGAAAAACATCTATTTTGGTGATACTGTACTATATTCTACAATATTTTTTGATATTTTTCAATAGTTTTTCAAAAAATAATTACGAATTACACAAAAAATCATGTTTTATTTGTTGATTTTCACTTTATCGCAGAGAAAACAGTGGGCGAAAAGTGCAATGATAAAGTGGGGTGCGGTATATTAGTTAACAGTGCGTTCCGCCTTCTTGCGCCAATCCAGCTTTTAGCTTCTGTCAAGCTCAAAGGCATAGGAAATTGCCGCAAGAGCATAAGTGGGTGCTGTCTCGCACCGCAATATTCGCGGGCCGAGATTGACCGGAACCAGACCGACGTCTGTTGCCCGGCGTGACTCATCGAGGGAAAAACCTCCCTCGCATCCCACGGTAACGGAAACTGTTTTTATGTTTCTGCAGGATTCAAGAACTGCTCTTAGCGATCTCGTTCCGTCTCCTTCGTAGCAAAACAGAGCAAGATCCGCCTTAGCAGCCTCACTGATTGCTTCGTTAAAGCTTATTGCAGGCAAAACCTCCGGAAGACGGGATCTGCCGCACTGCTTCGCCGCTTCTTCCGCGATCCTTGACAGGCGCGCGCCTTGCTTTTCCGCCTTATCCTGACGCGGTCTTTTTATACAGCGCGAGGATTCAAAGGGAATTATTCTCGTTGCGCCCAGCTCTACCGCCTTTTGTATTACCGTCTCGAGTTTATCTCCCTTAGGATAACTCATAAAAAGAGTAATATCCACGGGCGACTCGTTTGCTCCGTCGCTGACGGATAGAATCTCGCACTCGCATTCGTCGTCTCTGATCTTTACGAGTCGGCAAAGGTATTCACGCCCCTTCATATCTGCTACGGTTATCTCGTCTCCGACCGCCATTCTGAGCGCTCTTGCAATATGGTATGAGTCATCACCTGTAATTTTTACCTTGTTCCCGTCAAAATTATCCGACGGAGTGAAAAATCTGGGCATTTTTAAGACCTTTCAAAATTAGATTTTTTTTACCATCATGGCGATCCAGTCGTTTTCCTTTTCCTCTCGCACGACGGAAAAACCGTTTTGTCTCACCGATTCTCTGACCTCATCAGCTCTCATCGATATTATTCCGGAGAGAATAAGCGGTGCGCCCTCTGAAAGATAATCCGATATGTCGGGCATCATCCTTATTATTATGTCCGCCACAATATTTGCGACGCAGAAGTCATATTTTCCGAGAGTCAGATCAACTCCGTGTAAAAGATCGGAGACTCCGACGGTAATATTGTCGCAGCCGTCGGATTCTGCATTTTCCTTGGCTATCTTTACGGCAACAGGATCAATATCGTATGCATTACAGCTCTTTGCGCCAAGCTTGGATGCACAGATCGACAGGATTCCCGAGCCTGTTCCCACGTCGAGTACGCGCTCGCCGCCGCGGATCTCGTCCTGCATTATCCTCATTACGAGTCTTGTCGTTTCGTGCGTTCCCGTTCCAAACGCCATTCCCGGATCCATACGGATTACAACCTCGTCCGTCCTCGCGGAATAATCCTCCCATGCCGGAACTATAGTTACGCGGCCAAGCGGAATCGGCTTATAGTATTGCTTCCAACTCTCTGCCCAATCCTCTTCGTTCATTCCGTCAAGAGTGACGTCAGCGTCGATCGAGAGGCCTGAAAATCTTTCCGCAAGAAAGGCGGTATATTCCGAAAGGTTCTTTTCTTCGGGGACGAAAAGGGAGACCTTGACGGTATCCTTATCTGCGTTGAGGATTGATTCATCAACGAGATCTCCGTACATTCCGTTGAGAGTAAAGTCACTGTAATCTTCAATCATCAGACCGTTGTCGAGCATACTCATAACGGCCACTATGTCATCTAACTGTTTCGTTTTTCCGATTGCTGTAAGCTTGGTCCAATTTCCTGCCATGTAAGTTCTCCATTCCTTTTAATTGCCATGCTTTTGTCAACATTTATTTGCAAAACCAGGCTTTGGGGGTCGTTAAATTTAATTTCGTCGCGCAAATAACCTAGGAAAAATATGCGAATGCTTTGCCCGTAAATATCGCCGGAAAAGTCAATTATATGAGTCTCGGCGTGTTTTTCTCTTTGCTCAAAGGTCGGACAGACCCCGATGTTCGTAACCGCGTTATATAGTTTTCCCGATATATCCGCTGCGGTGCGGTAAACGCCGCATCCGATAGGGGCGATGCCGCTGGCAAGAGTTCCGTTTACGGTGGGGAATCCAAGCGCTTTGCCAACGCCGTTTCCGTGCTCGCCGACACAGTTCATAAAATAGGGCGCTCCGAGAAATTCAGCAGCCGCTTCAACGTTGCCGCTGCCGAGAAGCTCCTTGATTCTCGTCGTAGAAATCTTTTCTCCGTCGATCCTGTGCTCTTTTTCTATAGCACACGATCTTCCGGATTCGGAAAGCAGCCGTTGCAAAAGCATGGCATCTCCTGCCGCACGGTGTCCGAAGCGGAAGTCCTCGCCACAGACGGCAACCTTGCATCCAAGATCGCCTATCAGCACGTTATTAACGAAATCCGTAGGAGATACTGCGCAAAGTGATGCGAAATCTGCCAGCACAACCGCCTCAACACCGAGGGAATCGAGAATTTCAAGCTTCTGTTCGGTGGAGTAGATTACCCCATCTCCCTTTAGTGATGCTTCGGCGGGAAAGGTGAAAACGGTAAAGGTAAGACCCTTTTCGGTGGCGATCGCTTGAGCGGATTTAAGAAGACTGCGGTGACCGGCGTGTACGCCGTCAAAGAACCCTAGCGCGACAACGCTCTCCGAGAGCAGCTTTTGAGATGAAGAATATCTGTAGATCTGCATGCCTTTCCTCCTTTTCCCCGACAATCGCATAAAGTTAATGCATTTTATTACGATATATTATAACTTAATTTCTTTTAAAAGTCAACACGTGCGTGTATATAATAGAAAAGATTGACAAAAAAAGAGTTATGTGTTAGAATATACACATCATTACATTTTAGGAGATAATTATGAAACTCAACTATAAGAGAACCATACTTGTCGGCTTTGCGTTTTTTCTTATAAGCGCATTTTGGCAGGCATATGATGCTATTGTCCCCCTCATTCTTACAAACCATTTCGGCCTTCCGCAAACGGCATCGGGCGCGGTAATGTCGATCGATAACGTGCTTGCGGTATTTCTTCTTCCGATCTTCGGTGCGATATCCGATAAGGTGAATACAAAGTACGGCAAGCGCACTCCTTTTATAGTGTTTGGCGCAGTGGTTGCAATAATTGCATTCGTTGCCTTGACCTTTGTTGATAATTACCAGATCACAAAAGTGATTTACGGTGTTGCAAATACCTCCACCAATCTCACCGACGACCAGATCCTTGAAAAGACTCTTGAGCTTACTCTTAAAAATCCATGGCCGCTTGTCGGATTTATTGCAACGCTTCTTGTGGTGCTTCTTGCAATGGCTACCTTCCGCTCGCCTGCTGTTGCGCTTATGCCCGACGTTACTATTAAACCCCTGCGTTCAAAGGCTAATGCGATAATAAACCTCATGGGAACTGCCGGCGGTATATCCGTGCTTGTTCTCGGTATGGTTTTCGGAACCTCGAAAAATAAATATATGCAATACACCGGATACGTGTCTGCTGTTTGCGCTATAATGATTCTTGGTCTGCTTGTCTTCATTATGACCGTAAAGGAAAAAAGGTGGGCAGATGAAATGGAGTCGGAATCGAAGCGTCTCGGACTTGAGCCGTCGCTCACTGACGAAGGCAAGCAAAAGCTTAGTGACGAATCTGTCAGCAAATCTCTAAGCAAACCCGAATTAAAGTCTCTTTTACTCATTCTAGCATCGGTTGCGCTCTGGTACATCGGCTATAACTCGATAACCAGCAAGTATACCGTTTATGCGCAGAATATTCTCCACTTTGACTTTAACCTTACCCTTATAATTGCTCAGGCTGCTGCAATAGTATCATATATTCCGGTCGGTATAATTGCTTCAAAACTTGGAAGAAGAAAGACTATTCTTGCCGGTGTTATTATACTCGGCACGGCATTCCTTTCCGGTAACTTTATAACGTCATCATCTCCCGAATTTATAATGGTTCCCATCTTCATCCTTGCCGGTATTGGTTGGGCAACCATAAACGTTAACTCCTTCCCGATGGTAGTTGAACTCGCGAAGGGCGGGGACGTTGGAAAATACACAGGATATTATTATACGGCATCGATGTCTGCGCAGATAATAGCTCCTATTCTTTCGGGAGCACTTTACGATCTGGTAGGTATGAGATATACGTTCTTCTCCTTCGGAACGCTGTTTGTTCTTCTGTCATTTGCGACTATGTTCTTCGTTGAACACGGTGATTCCGTTCCCGAGAGTCGTGGCGTTCTTGAAAGCCTTGATGCAGACGGAGATTAATTGATGAAAGAGTTCCTTATCATATTCTCGTCGGTTATTGTATTTTTGCTACTATCTTTTTGTCTTTACCTTTTTATAATCAAACCCGGTGGAAGACGTGACGAAATGAAAAAGTATCGCACCTTGAAATATGCACACCGCGGACTTCATGATTCAACAAGGGCAGAAAATTCTATCTCCGCGTTCCGCGCAGCAGTGGATCAAGGATATGCCATAGAGCTTGACGTTAGGCTCTCGTCAGACGGTGAGTTGGTCGTTTTTCACGACGATACCCTTGACCGTGTAACGAAAGAGAGCGGCAGAGTAGATGCTAAAAGCGCCGAGGAGCTCTCAAAAATAAGGCTTCTTGATACCGATGACGGCATCCCTACCTTCCGTGAGGTGCTTGAGCTCGTTGACGGAAAGGTTCCGTTGCTTGTTGAGATAAAGGAGGATGCGGGAAAATACGGCGTGACCGAAAAAACCGTTGAAATGCTTTCCGCATACAAGGGTGAATACGTCGTGGAATCCTTTAACCCTCTTGCCCTTGCTCGGGTGAGAAAGCTTAAGCCCCGGATTCTTCGCGGCTTCCTTTCGCAGGACTTCTTAAAGGAAAGGCAGTATAGAAGCTTAACTTATTTTCTGCTTCAGCATATGCTGCTCAACGTCGTTTGCCGTCCGGATTTTATAGCCTTTCGCCATTCACACTATAAAAATCCCGCGCTTCGTATGGTACGGAGGATATTCGGCACTCCGACTCTCGCGTGGACCGTACAGTCCGAAGCAGATGAGCGAGCGGCTTACGCGCACGGATTTGACGGCGTTATATTTGAACAGTATATTCCTGCGAGCAAATAATTTCGTCGCGCGCTTTGAATTGAAGCAGGTAAACGTCTTGCTTTATAAAACACACAAAAAGCTTGCATATAATAACTAAAGTTTACATTTAAGGAATTTAAACATGAAATTTCAGCTTGTCGCGACTTGTTTGTTCGGACTTGAACATCTGCTTGGCGAGGAGATAGATACCCTCGGATACGAAAGGGTCTCCACCATAGACGGCAGAGTAACCTTTCTGGGCGATGCCGAGGCCGTTGCGCTCTCCAATATATTTCTTCGGTATGCCGAGAGAGTGTATATTAAGCTCGGCTCATTCCGCACCGAGAGCTTCGACGAGCTGTTTGAAGGGGTCCGTGCCTTACCGTGGAGTGATTTTATCGGTAAGTCGGATGCTTTTCCCGTAAAGGGGCATTCTATAAGATCAAAGCTGTTTTCTATTCCGGACTGTCAGTCGATCGTCAAAAAGGCTATCGTCAGATCAATGTCGGAAAGGTACGGAATATCAATTTTCGCGGAAACCGGAGTGAAATACCAGGTTGAGTTTTTCATACTGAACGACATTGCGACTCTGATGATTGACACCTCCGGCACTCCCCTCCACAAGCGCGGCTACCGCAAAGAGTCAAACGGCGCTCCTATAAGGGAGACGCTTGCCGCCGCCATCGCTGCGACCTCAAGACTGAGAGAGGACGTTCTTTTCTGGGATCCTATGTGCGGAAGCGGAACGATAGCCATAGAGGCCGCGATGAAGATGCGCGGTATAGCGCCCGGTGTGTCGCGTTCCTTTGCTGCTGAGGCTTTTCCGTTTATTTCGCGTGACGTATGGAAAAATGCGCGTGAGGAGGCTCGCGACGGAGAACATAAAACCGACTTTGAGGTATACGCATCGGATATAGCGAGACCGTCGGTTGAACTTACAGAGAGAAACGCAAGGGCGGCAGGCGTGTCGGATATTATAAAGGTGTTTAATATGGATTGCCGAAAAATATCCGCTCCCGGCAGGCGTGCAACGATAGTGACTAATCCTCCGTACGGAGAGAGGATGGGAAGCGAGCGCGAGGTTGAGGAGCTCTATCGGACTATGGGCGTCCATTTTCGCTCTCTTGCTCCGTGGCAGGTCTACGTCATTACGTCTCATCCGAGCTTTGAGCGGCTTTACGGCAAACGCGCCGATAAGGTCAGAAAGCTTTATAACGGAATGATCGAATGCCGTTTGTATCAGTTCTTTAAAAATGACTTGAAAACAAGAAAATAATTCAGCCTTTGTTAATTGTCAATTATTTCTTTCTTCACATATTTGACATAAAAATAATGTAGAATAGAACCGTAAAATTACAAACCGAGGAGATCTTTATGAAAAAGAAGATTTTTGCGATTATACTTGTTCTCGCACTCTCCGTTACTTCTATGACGTCCTGCTTGCTTCTTGACGGCAACGGAATATTTGGCTCCGGCGGCTCTGACGATGAGAAGAACCCGGGCGGAGATACTACTATAAACGTTGAGGGCGGAGACACTTATGAGAATATAAATATCAGCTCAAACGCGAATGGAAGCCTACTTGCCGCCAGCAAGGCAATGCTGTCCGCCGTAAGTATTACCTGCGCTTTCGATGAGTACCAGTATTCCTGGAACGGCTCTTACGCAGGAACAAAGCAGACTATGTCAGCCGGATCGGGTGTTATTTATAAGCTTAATAAGGACAGCGGCGACGCATACGTTATAACCAATTATCACGTCGTATATAATTCGAACGCAAGTGAAAAGGGCGGTATAAGCGACGATATTAATCTTTACCTTTACGGCATGGAGCTTGCAACGGCCGATAAGACCAATTACGCAATTCCCGCGACCTACGTTGGCGGATCTATGAATTACGATATCGCGGTTCTTAAGGTTAAAGCAAGCGAGGTTCTTATGGCGAGTAACGCTCGCGCAGCGGACGTGGCAGATTCGGATCTTGTGACTATACTTGATACGGCTATAGCAATAGGAAACCCCGGTGCGGGCGGACTTTCCGCTACGGTTGGATGCATCAACGTTGACAGCGAGGAGATCACGGTGCAGTTTGAGACCTCGTCAAATGCGGTTGCCGTGAGTCTCAGAGTAATGCGTACGGATGCCGCGGTAAACAGCGGAAACTCCGGAGGCGGACTCTTTAACGACAAGGGCGAGCTCATAGGCATAGTAAATGCAAAGGATGCCGACGAATCTGTAGATAATATCGGATATGCGATACCTTCTAACGTAGCGATAGCCATAGCGGAGAATGCGATACACTACAGTGACGGATATATATACAGATGTATGTTCGGAGTAACCGTCGGAGTAAAGGAATACTCAACGCAGTATGACACCGAGAGCGGTAAGATCTACAGACTTGAAAAGGTTGTTATCAGCGAGGTCTCAAAGGGGGCGGGCGTTACCGGAATCCTTGAGGCAGGAGATATAATCAATTCTATTACGGTTGACGGAGTAAAGCACGACGTAACCAGAATGCATCACGTTGTTGACAGTATGCTTCACGCCAGAGTCGGCAGCGCGGTCATTGTTAACATTACAAGAGGCGGCACGACGGGTGACGTTACCGTTCCGATAACATCTGCTATGCTTACACAATATTAATTTCGGAGAAATACGTTATGAATTCTAACGAACGGTACGATTTATCACTTGAAAAACGGGGACCGTACAATAAACGGCGCTTAGAGGGTGTAATATAAAATAGGGAGCTCGGGACAGGCTTTGTCTTCGGGCTCTTTCCTGCATTCTCGCTGTTTTTTGATTTGGTCGTAAGATATCGCTAGGGTTCTGGTACTAACGTTCTTTTTTACTAAGCAGATCAAAAAGCGTATATCCAAGCATAAATGTAAACATAAGATTTCATATTCACGTAATAAAAACGGTTCTGAAAGGAGTATCATATGGAGCCTACACCGAAAAAAAGGAAGAAGATAACCAAATGGCTGATTGGAGTCGCGACAGCCTGTATTCTCATATTTCTCGGCGTTCAGAACATTGTCTCCGTTGCAAACGCCCTTTCTTGGGTTGTCGGGCTGTTCATGCCGCTTCTCGTCGGCGGGGCAATAGCAATAATATTGAACGTTCCGATGAGCTTTCTTGAGGCACATTTATGGATAAAAACAGAGAAGCGGTGGCTTGCTAAGATGCGCCGACCCGTGTCATACCTTATATCTCTTATATTAATACTGGGCGTGCTGTTCGGTGTCTTTATGCTTATAATTCCCGAATTGGTTGATGCATTGAGGGTGTTGGTTGAGGGGTTGCTTGAGCTCGTTAACAAATTCGGCTCGATGAGTGATGCGGAACTTTCCGAGCTTCCGTTCGGAGAGATACTTCTCAATATCGATTGGGATCAAATTATGGAGGAAATGGAAAATTGGCTTAGAGAGCGAGGCGGATCTATCGTAAATGAATTGTTCGCGACTCTAAGCTCGCTTATGAACGGAATTTTCGATTTCTTCATTTCCTTTGTATTCTCAATATATATCTTGTTTAACAAAGATAGACTTAAGAACCAATCAAAGCGACTGCTTCACGCTTGGATTCCCGTTAAGAAGGCTGATTTTATCGGTTATACGGTTTCCATGCTTAACAGAAACTTCAGAAACTTTATTTTCGGGCAGTCTCTTGAAGCGGTGATACTCGGTCTCCTTTGCTTTGCCGGTATGCTTATCTTTGGATTCCCGTATGCGGCTATGATAAGCGTTCTCGTTGGTGTGACCGCGCTCATTCCTGTTGTCGGAAGCCTTATAGGCGGAGCTGTCGGCGCATTTATGATAATGACCGAGGATCCCTTAGAGGCGGTTTTCTTCGTGATTTATCTTATCGTTCTTCAACAGCTGGAAGGTAATATAATATATCCGCGAGTTATGGGCAGCAGGGTAAAGCTCCCGGGAATGTGGATACTTGCCGCGGTCACGGTTGGAGGCGGTATCGGCGGACCGGTGGGAATGCTTTTGAGCGTACCTATTGCTTCAACGCTTTATACGTTGTTAAAAGAAGCAACGCAAAGGCGAGAGCAGGCTAAGCTTGCGACCGAAAACGGTGATATCGGCAGTGATTCGGCACCGTTGTCGGAAAAGGACGTTATTAATGAAGCTCCCCCCGCAAATGTGAATGCCGAAGAGGGCGATGGCTGCGAAGCTTGTTCGGATAAAACCCCGCGCAATGACTCGGAACGGCGGGACCAAGTATAAAAATGTGACACGCCCCGCGACCGCGGTGTGAGTGTAAAGCAATAATAAAATACGGCGGATTGCGTTGTGCCCCTTTGGACACGGCGCAGACCGCCGCATTTTTATTTATTCTTTCTTGACTTAGTCTTTGCTTCGTTTGCAGCTTTTATATATAAGCTTATCGTGTTTTCAAGGTTTTCGCGCAGTGCGACTCTCAGCTTTTGGGGCAGGGTTCTTGACCTTCGGTATAAGTGAAGAAGGTGTAATTCGTCCTCAGAAAGCTCGGACGTATCGTTTCTGAGCGGCATATCAAGCAGTTCTCCCACGTTAACGCGAAACTCCTCCGAAAGTCTTGGCAGCATACGCATATAGGATGATGAGCGTCCTCTGCGCCAGTTGTTCACTGTTTTTTCCGAGAGACCGAGCGCGCGCTCAAAAGCTGCGTCACTTTCAAATTCCGAATCTATCAGTGAGAGGATGCGTTCTCTGATGTTTTCTGAATCGGATTTATTCATTTGCTACTCTCCTTTTTAGGCTTTTTCGGAGCAGTCGCGGATCTTTTGTTACCCTTTTTCGGCTTGTCGGTGCTGAATCCGAATCTGCCGAGCTTCTTGCCCAGTGCGTAATATTCGCCGTGAGAGTATGCTATCAGCTTTGCAAGATCGAAGCGGATCTTGCCGTTTTTGTCGAAAAATTGCTCGTCACACGATACGTTAACTATATCAGCCATGAAAATATCGTGTGTTCCGCTTGAAATTACGTCGTATACCTTGCATTCTAGAGCAATCGGTGACTCACCTACTGTCGGCGCTTCGACCGCGACGCTTTTTACCTTCGTGAGTCCGCACTTTTTGAATTTATCAACCTTTGCACCGGTATAGATACCAACGTAATCGGTCGTACGCGCAAGCTCCTCGTTGGTTAGATTAATAACGAATTCCCGCTTCTCGGAAAGTATTTTATGAGAGTACCTGCTGGGTCGCACCGAAACGTAGGTTCTCGGCGGGTCGGATGAGAGTATTCCCGTCCACGCTACCGTCAGGATATTACTGTTTTCCATATCTCCGACACTTACCATAACTGCCGGAAGTGGGGCTTCAAGAGTACCTGCCTTAAAATTTTGTCTTGCCATAGTTATCTCCTTATCGTTGGGCTCTTGTGATGATATCAGCGTTTTCCTATTCTTCGAACCTCTGTGTGAAGCGGCTCTGAGCGACTGTATAAAGAAACGGTGTTTTCGGTTTCAGCGCTCCCCTCGGTGGAGAAAATAAAGTGCTCGTGAAGAATTCCCGCACCCCGAAGCTCCGACTTTCTGTCGCCCATATACGTAGGACGGGAATTTAAGAGCAGATTTCTGTGCCCGAATTCGCGTATAAGCGGGAAGGAGGTACCCGTGCGATCTTTAAACGATGCGTTTTCGCACTTCTTGCAGGTGAAATTCTCCTTAATAAAGCATCTCTCGGTTATCATCAGAGGTATTCTGCCGTATACTATCTCTCCACCGCCTATATCGCGCGCCATTGGCAGAGTCAATTCGGGTGAGAGTATTACGTCGGTTATTCCAAGCTCCGAGTAGGTAGCGCGTGAGTATGAGTTTGTGACGTTCAGTCTGAAGTCTCCGATTGGTATAAGACCCTTTCGTTTGGCAAGCGAGACGTGACCGATATTACCTACCAGCGCGTATCTCGCGCCCATGCCGATAGCCTTATCTATCATATGCTCTGCATTTTCCATCTCAGAATCAAATATCACGGGTGGAAGATATATTCCGTTTGCCTCGTTATGAAAGCTGTCGAGCGGAAGAAAGACGATGTCAAAACTGTCTGTGACAAACGATCCGGACCTTAAAAGATCGGCATATAGGCTGCCTTTCAGAAAAAGTGCGGTTTTCAGAGGATCCCCCACGTGCCGTGTAAGATTTTCGGGCATAAAACAGGTCGTTATCGGCTCTCTTTCCGATGAGGCGAGCAATGCCGCCGCATCCCGTCTGAGCGCGTTTATCGCGCTTGGCGGCAGATTGATTCCCGAGTCAAGCGTGAGTTCGATGTCCTTCTTATCAAGCGAGAACGCTGTAGTACCCATTTTAGCAAGTCGGTCTTTAACACCGTCATCGGTAAGCGGGGAGCTTATCGCATCGGTTGGGATCGGTCCGTATGCCGTTGCGATCCTGTCGCCGAGCCTGAGTGTCAGCGAGGATGGCTCGCCTCTCCGTATGCTTGCCGAGGCAGATATTCTGACCCTTTCGAGAGACGCGTCTATTGCTTCGATAGCGCGGCTTTCTTCCTTATCGCGCTCCGAGCGTACTCCGGTCATTTTGTTGAACTTATCACCCTTGAAGTATCCGTCGGTGAACTCGCCGCGCGAGAACACGCGCTTAAGACTTGCCCTCTCCGCATTGCTTGCGCAGCGTTGCTCATTAAGCAGACGGCGGTATATTGAGGTGACCGTGTAAACGTAATCCGGTGATTTCATTCGTCCCTCGATCTTAAGGGATGCGACTCCGGAATCAATAAGCTCGTTTATGTGATCGGCAAGCGAAAGATCGGCAAGCGAAAGCGGATAACCGCCGGAGTAGGGAAGTCTGCACGGCTGGGCACATTCGCCGCGGTTTCCGCTTCTTCCCCCGACGAGCGAGGACAAAAGACATTGCCCCGAATGGCATACACACAGTGCCCCGTGTAAAAAAACTTCGGTTTCTATATCGCTTTTTTCTGTAACGGAAGCAATGTTTTCACGAGACAGCTCTCTTGCGAGAACAACTCGCTCGCACCCCAGCTCGGCCGCCGCGTTTGCTCCGTCCGTGTTATGCACCGACATCTGTGTAGACGCGTGGATCGCAAGATTCGGCGTGCGCCTTTTAATTTCTCTTATTGCTCCGAGGTCGGCAGTGATCACTGCGTCAACTCCGATATGCCAAAGCTCTGCGACGTAGTCCGACAGCTCTTTCAGCTCTCTGTCGTAGATCAGTGTATTAACCGTTACGTAAAGCTTCACGCCGTGAAGATGGCAGTATTCGACGGCATCCTTAAGCTCGGATAAATCAAAATTCTTTGCATAAGCCCTAGCACCGAAGGACCTGCCGCCGACGTATATTGCGTCAGCTCCCGCGCGGACCGCGGCGTATAGGCATTTCATATCCCCCGCAGGGGCCAGAAGCTCCGGGAGCTCAGCTCGTCTTTTCATACGTTTTCCTGTCCGTTCGCAGCCCCACACTCGGTATTGGCTGTTTCTAAATCTGATTTTTCGCCGCCGTTCGCGGCGCATTCAGCCACAGGTGCAGCCGCATTGGGCTCGGCACCGGCTTTTTCCGCCATAGGAGTCGGCAATTTAGGTGCGGTAATTACAAGGTATACCGTTATCGCAAATATGAGTATCATCGGTATGAACGATAGGGTATAGCTCGAATAGTTATAATCACCTGCGTACGTCGATGCCGCCGCGTTTGCGACGATACCGTTGACCATATACACGCCGGACATAACGCAGGAGGCGACTGTGGAGAGAATGCCAAGCCTGCCCAGCTTGCCGCCGCGCCTTAAAAACGCGATGACAGCCAAAGCTATGAGCATAGCGAGAGAGACGGCGAAGTGCAGCCTCGACCAGAACACAAGCCACTTGCCGCAGCTGTCAACAATGATTGGGTAACCCGAAAAGGTTAGGGTAAATCCGTTGGCATAGAATCTGTTTATCTCCGAAAGGTTGTGCTGAGTTCCCCTGACTACCGTAAAAAGAAGCGTGAGGAAATTAAGCAACGCGACAGCGAACGTCAGCACGGTGCGCCCATATATTTTTGAAGGCTTTGTTCTTTTAATGTCCACTTTTATTTCACTTTCTTTTGTGCTCAGCCCCTCACTCTGTACGGTCGGCAGTATGATTTCCGAGACGGAACAGAGGTCGGCTTGGATACATATTACTGTTTATTGTATTATACACCTGATTTTAGTTATTGTCAACCTTGCCAAGTGTGCCTCGATTTTACCGCAACAATTCCGCAATATTGTATCGTTAAAATGAAATGCTTTAGTGCAAAGTGCGGTTTTTTGGCAATAAAGGTTGTTTTTTATCGAAAAATGGAGTAAAATAAACACACGCGACAATAAATAATAAAAACGCAAAATATAATGGAGTTATATATGGCTAGACTTATCTCGACACTGGCTGTCCTGATGATTGCGGCGCTGCTGATTTTTGCCGCCGTCCTGATCAAGAAAAAAGGATTGACACTGTCTAAGTTCACGAAGCCGGCGGCGCTCGTATTTGCATTCACGATGTTTGCAAGATACATATACGATCAGGCTCCGGTGTATTTCTTGAAAAAGCTTGTAAACTTAGATCCCCAATACGCGTCTCTCGGCGCTGCAGGCGGTAATACGGCTGAAACGGTGTTTGCAACGCTTCTTATATGGTTTTCATATACGGCGATGCTTTCAATCGTCTTGAACGAATTTTACAGCTTCAAAACACTCAAGAGAATGGT
Organism: Eubacteriales bacterium; assembly: GCA_045652665.1. Taxonomy (GTDB): domain Bacteria; phylum Bacillota; class Clostridia; order Oscillospirales; family CAG-272; genus UBA1740. The sequence continues at coordinate 35,231 of JAZRUS010000003.1, forward strand.
CAACTGCTTCGCGCTTCCCGTGTTCGTAATTGCGGTCGGTTTCTTTGGAACCTATGCGGAGGCGGCGATCGGCGAATCATCCCGTCTTTTATCCTCATGGCGTCTTTGGGCTATGGTCGTTGAATGCGCTCTCGCAATTGCTCTCCCTCTCGTGCACGCCGTTTGTGAGCGTGAGATAGAGCTGCCGAGAACGAGAAAGGCGGCAGCCGATCTTGCCTGTGCTATTCCCGCGGCACTCGTATGCACGATGCCCTGCTACACGCTTCAGGCGTTTATCGGTGCGGTGGATGAGACTCTCAGGCTCTACGATCTGACCGAGGAGCACAGATTTATGCTCTACTTTGCGGTCATAATTCCGATATTTATCTTCCACGCGATAAAGAATAAGCCGCTTGAGGCGAGAAGGTTTATTCTCATATTTATGTCGCTCGGATTTTTGTGGATATACCTTGGCAGATGGAATCTCGAAAAGCTTTCGAATCCTCTCTCTTGGCCGCTACACCTTTGTAATACGGCGATGTTCCTCGTGCCTATGTGCCTTATCTTCAGAATGAAAAGGCTGTTTAACTTCTGTCTTTTCATCAACGTTATGGGCGCGTTCCTTGCTATGATCCTTCCCGGAGAGCTGAGCGGACTAAACGCAATAGGAACAGAGAGAGTTTCCTTCTGGGTCAACCACTACGCCGCGTTCTTTATGCCCGTGCTTGCAGTAGCTCTTAAGATCTTTGCCCGTCCGAAGTTTAAGGAATGGGTGTATGCCGTGATCTCCCTCAGCGTTTATTTCTTTGCGATGCTGATAGTTAACGCATGGTTCTCAAATTACGGTGAGTGCGACTACTTCTTCCTCAACAGCGACTTTATAGTTTCATCACTTGGAAAATGGGCTGAGAACACGCAGAAATTTAAGATATCCTTTACTGTAAACGGCTTGTATTTCTCGTTTATGCCGGTGTATCAAGCACTGTTTTACGTGGTATATATGGCGTTTACCGTTGGAATATGGTTCCTTTACGAGCTTCTGTTTAAATCATGGGATGCCGCTGAGGACAGAAGAGCAAGAGAAAGAGAGTTTAAGCGTATGAAAAAAGAACTTAAAGAATACCTCGGTGATAAGCCGGATTACATACCGCCGAGCGGAGATACGACTCCGAGGCTCATTTTAAAGAACTTCTCCAAAAGGTACGGAAGCAATAAGCACTATTCCGTAAGAGACGTGTCCCTTGAGGTGCACGGCGGAGAGATATTCGGATTTCTCGGTCCTAACGGAGCGGGTAAATCCACGATAATCAAGAGCGTTGTCGGAATACAGACGATAACCGAGGGCACGATAGAGATCTGCGGATACGAGATCGATAAGCAGCCCGCTTATGCAAAGCTTAATACCGGCTTCGTCCCCGACCATTACGCCCTCTACGAGAACCTGACCGGACGCGAGTATATAAACTACATTGCCGATCTCTATTCGGTAACTAAGGCTGACAGAGACGAGGTCATTGAAAGGCTGCTTGACCGCTTCCAGCTTGCGGGCTCGTTCGACAACCAGATGAAGACCTACTCTCACGGAATGAAGCAGAAGATAACTATTATGTCGGCTCTCGTTCACAATCCTAAGGTATGGATACTTGACGAGCCTCTGACCGGTCTCGATCCGACGAGTATACACGAGGTAAAGGAGTGTATGAAGGAGCACGCCGCAAAGGGCAACGTAGTATTCTTCTCCTCTCATATAATAGACCTCGTTGAAAAGCTGTGCGACAGGATCGCAATAATCAAGAAGGGAAAGCTCCGTGCATGCACCTCTATAAAGGAGCTTTCTGAGCGCGGAATAGAGCTTGAGCGCTACTACCTTGATATAATCGGCGCAAACGACGATGCGCACGAGCCTTATATAGAGCCTGACGTTAAGACGGCTCTCGGCGCGGAGGTCGGCGTATGATGGGTGCCGATACTATGAGCGGCACTTCCCAAGCTCTTGGGGGCAAGATGAAAAACTTTATGACTCTCGTGAAAATGCAGCTCAAGGAGCAGCTGAATTTCAAGAGGCTCGAGGTTGATAACGTAAGCAAGTTCAATATTCTCCTTTCAATACTTGGAGCGGTATTAAAATTTGCGCTAGTGACGGTCTTGTGCGCCGCGTTCATATTCGTTTCCGAAATGCTCGGTCTGTTTGCTATGCCGGGAATGGCTATGCCGTCGACGGTAATATCGATAGTGTTCGTCGTAATGCTTATCGTGTCGGTATTCTCCTGCGTTATCGGACTGACCAAATCCATATATTACGCGAGAGATAATGCGATACTCCTAACTCTGCCTTGCACGGCGCTTGAGGTCTATCTCTCAAAGCTGACTATCTTTTTGATCTTCGAGGTCAAGAGGAACATGTCCTTTGTCGTTCCGCTGTTTATAGCGTATTACGTTATGAACGGCTACGGTGTCGGTGCGTATCCGTGGATGCTGTTCTGTATTCTTTTTACCTCAATGTTCACGGTGTCGCTCGGTGCGATACTGTCGATACCCGCGATGTATATATCGGGATTTTTCCGCCGTCACAGGTCTATTCAGATAGCGGGAATCGCGCTGGTTGCCACCGCCGCTATTGCCGCCGTCTTCGTCGGAATATCCTTTATTCCCGAAAACATCGATATCCGCGAGTCTTGGGACACGACCTATTGGCAGATCCAGGGTATTCTCAAGTATTACAAGGAAGGCATGTCGTGGATCTATAAGATGACGGGTATCTTCCTCGGTGAAACGATGAATATACAGACGGTATTCCCTCTTGTCCCCACTTTGCTGAGATTCCTTGTTCTTTTCGGTGTAAGCATACTGCTTTTTGTGATAGGATTGCTTATAGTAAAGCCGCTGTTCTATAAAATGGCAAGCACACCGTTCGAGTATCTCAAAAAAGAGACGAAGCCGCATAAGAATCTCCGTCTAACCCGCCGCTTCTCGGCGTTCTATAACGAGTATCTGTCCGCAATGAAAAATTCTAACAGGCTACTCTCCAATATCGGAATACTCGTTTCCGTGCCGCTGCTCACATTCCTTCTGAATAAGATATTCCTCGCGATGAAAACGCGTGAGCTCGGCGATAATATGATAGTTGCGTTTAACCTTCTGATTATTCTTCTGGTAGTGCTTAATTCAAACTGCTATGCCGCGAGCATATTCTCGCGTGACGGAAGAAGTAATTATCTGATCAAGACACACCCTGCAAAGTATATACTGGTCATTATGGCAAAGCTTCTGCCCGGTGCATCCTTTGCTGCATTGGCGCTTCTTGCGACCCTTATAGTCAATCTTACGACGATGTCCTTAAGTCCTATTAACACTCTTATGTACATGGCATCGCTCGGCATGATATATCTTGCTCATATGTTCTACTGCGCCGAGCTGGATCTAATGAATCCTCAAGTGGAGCTTTACGCCACGGTAGGCTCGAGTGAATCGAACCCGAATGAGACTAAGGCGACGGTATTCGCGTTTATCATTTCGTTTGCTACTGCGTTGATAGTGTTCCTCCTTCTTCTTGACAGAACGGGCATTAACGTTTATCTTAAAATGACCGTTGTATCTCTCGGTGCACTTATCTACAGATTCAAGCTGTTCTTCACCAAGATCAAGCTTTATTACAAGGAGAAGTAACGATGAAGAAGTCAGTAGTAATTCTTATAGCTATCATTTACATAACGTCGATTGCCGTCGTTTCCTTCTTCGGACTTCAGTATAAGATGTTCGAGGAGATCGTATACTCCGATGGCTTACTTCTTTTGAATGCAGATATAAAGACGAGCGAAAAGGGCGAAAAATACGTCGTTATAATGAAGGGTGACGATGCGGAAACTCCGTACAGATACCTGATAGAATACAGGCTTACGCCCGATGACGTAACCGAAAAAAAGGTGAACTTCTCATATGATGCGGCGACCGCCGAGAAGTGCGGATTCAACATAGATGAAAACGGACTTGTTACGTTTAAGAAAAGCGGTGTTATAACCGTAAAAATGGTTCCCGCCGACGGCAGTAACGTAGAGGTCTCACTAAAGCTTATTGCATATTAACGTGATATCTTTGATATCATTTAAGATAAAACGAAAGGGGGAGTAAAAGGGAATTATCAACTATGACGTGAAGATCATCATTCATTTAAAGACAAAGGAAAGGAATTTTATATGAAGAGAAAGATATTGCTTATTGCGGTGCTTGTGCTCGCAATGGCGCTTTGTATAACCTCATGCTCCGATGAGCCCAAGCCCACCGGAATACAGGTTATCGATGAAACTGTAAAAACCGAATACACGGTTGGCGACACTCCCGACTTCTCCTCGGTGAAGGTTCTTGTGACCTTTGACGACGGAACGAGCGCGGTCGTAACGGCTGATGAGCTGACCTTCGAGCTTGATACCTCGACGGCAGGTACGAAGGATCTCGTCATCAAATACGGGGACTTTACCGCTAAGGTTTCCGTTACGGTAAAGGAAAAAGTAACTCTCACCTCTGTCAAGATCGTTCCCGGAACGGTTAAGACCGAAATAGACGTCGGAGATTTTCTTGATCTTACGAACATACAGGTAGAGGCTACATACAGCGATTCTACCGTCAAGGTTATAAATGCGCCCGATCTGACGGTGTCGGAGATCGACGTTACGACTGTTGGCGAAAAGACGCTTACCGTAACCTACGGCGGCATGTCAGACAGCGTTACCATCAAGGTAGCGGGCGTTGAATCGCTCACCATAGTTGCAGATACTCTTGCAAAGGAGATATTCCTCGGCGAGAGATACGATACCTCAAAGCTGCAGCTTATAGCTACGAAGACCTACGGCGATCCCGTAACGGTCTCTGCCGCTGACGTTACCGTAACCCAGCTTGATACCTCTACCGTAGGTATGAAGAAGATAACGATTACATATAAAGGTAAGTCCATAGACTTTGACGTAAACGTCTACGGCATTACCGGAATCGTGGTTACCCCCGGTAGCATTCCGACTAAGGTCAGAGTAGGCTCTGCTCTCGACGTAAGTCAGGTTACCGCTATAGTAAAATACAGCAACAATACCGAAAAATCTTTAAAGACCACCGATCTTTCGGTTCGCAATATCGATACCTCGACGGCAGGAAAAAAGCAGGTGCTCGTTTCCTACGAGTCGTTCCAATATCCTGTCGAAGTTACGGTCGTTGGCGTTAGCTCCATTACCGTGATATCGGGTTCTGTTAAGAATGAGATGCTCGTAGGCGAGACTCTTGATACGTCGGGTCTGCGCGCAAACGTCGTTTACACCGATACGACGAGCGAGGTGCTTGATGCGTCTGCGTTCACTCTCGGAAGCGTTGATTCCTCAACGGCGGGAGTAAAGAGCCTTTCCATCAGATATCTTGACAAGACCGTCGGATACGAGGTAAAGGTCTGCGGCGTCGTTGAAATAGACGTTGAGGGCGTTCCGCGTACCGTAGTAGCGGGCGAAAGCCTTGACCTTTCGGATATGAAGGTATACGTCGTTTACGGTGACACGGCAAGAACCCGCGTTCTCGTAACTGAGGGATATACTACGAACGCAGGTGACCTTGACTTTGACGTTGAGGGAGCGAAGAATCTTGTCGTAAGCTATACCGGAGTATATGGAAGCTTTAATAAGACCGTGGTAGTTGATACCGATCCGCCCGTTCTTGAAAGCATCGAGGTTCTCACGTATACAAATAAGGTAGGTATCGGACAGGCGTACGATAAGTCCAATATAACCGTTCGCGCAACGTTTGGAAACGGTGCGGTAGAGAATATTGCAAACGCAAATCTTACAATTTCCGAGATAAGCACTGCGGCAGCAGGTAATCAGACTCTCACCGTCTCATATACCGATGCTGACAGCAATACCACAAAGAGCACGGAAGTAACCGTTAAGGTCCTTCCTGTAACCAATATGGAGATATCCGGGCTTGCCGATCTCGTAGATCTCGGCACTGCGTACGTAACGGATAACGTGCTTGTTACGGTGACCTTCTCTGATGGACCTGACACACTTACCGCCGAGCTTGGCGTGGCAAACGGTGTTACCGTGACTTCGCTTGACGTGAATACTATGGGCCCCAGCAGTGTTACCGTCTCTTATTGCGGCTTCACTAAGGATTACGGCGTTCACGTAAAGGGCGTTGCTTCTATAAGAATTCTTGACGGCTCCTTTGAGTCAACCGTAAGATACGGCTATTCGGTAGATACCAAGAACCTTGAAATAGAGATAACCTACTCGAACGAAACGAAGGAAACCAAGACGGCGTCTCAGCTCGGCACAGAGCTTACCGTTTCCTGCAATACCGCGGTAGAGGGATTTGCAACCTCTCTCGTAGCTACCTATAAGGGTGTTTCGTCTGAAGCAAAGACCGTAAACGTTCTCAGGATTAAGGAAATTTCGGCGCTTAACGGCACCATTCCGTCTTCCATAAACGTTAATACTCAGCTTCCTATGAGTGTTATTAAGCTTACGGTTGTTTACGTCGACGCGAGCAACGCGGAGCATACGTATATGATAGGAACCGAGGACTCTAATCTCCTTCTCTCGGAATTTGACTCTTCGAAGCCCGGAGAAAAGGCGCTCGTGTTCAGCTTTATGGGGCACGAGACCACCGTCAGAATAATGGTAAACGCTATCAGCGCGATCACCGTCAATCCCGGAACTCTTCAGGATAAGCTTAACGTGGGTCAGGAGCTTGACACCAGCGAGATCGTGCTTAAGGTTCAGTATACCGACGGCTCTTACATCTACATCAACACTACTAACATCGATCTGAGCATAAGCAAAATAGATACGAGCACTGAGGGAACAAAGATACTCACGATAACCTATCAGAACTTTGTGCTTGACGTTGAGATAGAGGTTGTTGAGGTAACTCTCGGCACCGGTGCTATCATCGGCATCGAGCTGCCCGATACTATCGTTTCGCGCGATAGCTATAAGACGGCATTCAAGGATCAGACGCAGGCGTACGTAGTCGGTGACGATAACCCCTATTACTTCTACGCAAACGTTACAGTTCTTAATAAAGAACTTGAACTCGTAGACGTTGACGGAATGTCTCGTGCAAGTGCTGTGCAGGTGTTTCTTCTTGGGGGCGACACGCGCACAGAGCTTACCGGTGATGCGCTCACCGCTATGGTAGCCGTAAATGCGGCAAACAACTCATATGACTTCACCGAGGCGGCAATAGGAAAGAGCTTCGTTCTCTCCATAAAACCCGCAGAGAATTATGACGGAGATCCTATCGAGCACACCGTAACCGTCGTTGATGCGTATAATATCTACGACGAAAAGGAGCTTAACATAGTGACCAACTCAGACGAGGACCTTAACGGCGGCGACATTGAGGGTCATCTCTCTCAGTTGGTTGCGGTAAATAACTTCCTTGCAGAGCACGAAATTACCAGACCCGAAAATCTTGCGGGAATAGTGCTTCACTGTAATATGAGCGTTACTCTTGACGATATTCCCTCGGAGTATCTCTATACCGGACACGGAAAGGCTGAGTTCTACGACCACGTTTCGGTATTTAACCACGAGGCAACCGCGGCTGTTCCCAACTTCACTATGTACGGTAACTATTACAGCATCTACTCCTATGAGCTTCCTTGCATAGTTCCGAACGGAGTTGCAAACAACGACGACGAATTCTCCTCCTCTGAGCTCTTTAGATTCAGAGCAAGTGCGGATCTTTATTGGGCCGGCTTTGACGCGAATAACCCCAAGATCAATCATAACGAGTCGAATTATCATGCAAACGTAGTTAACATGGCATTCAGAGATAACGACCCGAACAGCAATGACCAGTCTGCATCCGAGCGTCATATGCGCGGTCTTATAGGTCTTAAATGTCAGGGAATAACTCTGAACGTAACTAACTCTAACCTTGAGGCGTACTACATCACGATCACTATTGACGCAGACAATACAGACCTCAAGCTTGATCAGGCGAAGCTATATAATGCATGGCAGGGGCATATATTCATCTGGAACAAGAATCATATTCAGGAGACGCTTGGCGGCGGCAAGACGGCTTACAATTACGTATTCGAAGGATATGATAACGTTTCTGTTGATATTAAGGATTCTCTGGTTGCAAAGTGCGGCGGTCCTGTAATTCTTTCTCAGAACGCTGACGGTGAGTACGCTCTTAACGCAAAGAGCGGAGCTGATATAAACGTTGACGATGCATCCGTCCTTTATTCCTACGTAACCGGTCAGGAGGCTTGGTTCGTAGCTGTCGGACACGTTCAGACGGCGACGGGTATTGTTGTGATGGACACTTTCGTTAATGGAACTGCAACCGCGATGGGACAGAGCGCATCCTTTACCAGCGAGGAGAAGATCGCCGGAGTCAAGACCATCAATATGATAATGGTCAATATGGGCACCGGTGCGAATATAGGCGGAAACGAGGATTACAACGGCAGCTTCACTAAGAACGGCGTAACGGCACTTCAGATGCATGACGGCAAGAACCCAATGCTTGATAGCTATCTTACCGCTACCGGCGGTGAGGCACCTATATTCCAGTCCTCCGCAGGAGGAACGGCGTTTACCTATGCTGATGAACGCGGCTGCCTCGGCATTGAAACGGGTGCGCCCGCTAGTCCCACGGTTAGCTTCTTCCAGGGAGATTATATAACTCTCTACTTTATGGGTATGGGAATACTTCTCGAATATTATCACGGATAATAACCCTTGCACTCCTGCGAGCTTGTCTCGCAGGAGTTGCTGTAAGGAGAAAAAATGAAAAGAGTACTTACGATTTTAGTCATTTTTTGCCTTCTGAGCACGGCTCTTTCCGGTGTGATTTCTGCTGAGGCGGCAACCGAGCGTACAGAAGGAGAGCTTGTTTCTTACTCATCGGGCGGCTCGGTTAAAAGCCTTACCGGTTATACCGAGCCCGAATATTACGGCAGGGCGGCTCTTTCGGCTCTCACCGGTTCCGCAAAGCTGCTTTACGCGTACGACAAGATCTCCGAGGGCGTTGAGACGTCCATAGCGGAGATATCGGTGTATAACGGAACAGACGCGCTTACTCAAGACGAGCTTACGACGGTAATGGATGCGTACAGGCGCGACCGCGCCGACCATTTCTGGCTCGGAACCACCTACGGCATATCCTACAACGCGCAAACCGTGCTTTCAATATCCCCCGTATATACGCTTTCCGGAAATGAGCTGACAGAGGCTAAGAGTGCCTTTGATGCGGCGATTGAGAATGCCGTGTCCGTACTTGACGGCACGGAGGATGAATTCACGCGCGAGCTGATCCTACACGATATGCTCGCCTCGACAGTTACCTACACCGAGGGGGTGCACGCGCATGACGCTTACGGCGCGCTCGTGCTTGGAGAGGCTGTGTGCGAGGGATATGCAGAGGCGCTTCAATGTCTTTTGCGTACGGTAGGTATACAGTCCTTCCTCGCTATGGGACAGAGCTATAACCCCACGACCCACGCGACGGAAAATCACGCATGGAACTACGTTAGGATCGACGGCAAATACTATCAGACAGACCTTACGTGGAATGATCAGGATTCATATACCTTCCACGCGTATTTCAATATGAGCGACGCGAGAATTCTCACCGACCACATTCTCTCAAGCACCGCCTACACACTACCCGTGTGCGATTCTATGGAGAAAAACTACTTTACAGTAAAGGGCGGTGCGCTCGACGGATATACCGTCAGCAGTGTTGGGTCCCGGCTTTCGGAAAATTCGATGACGGCAAGCTTCTTTGCCTCTGATGCCGCGGCGGCGGAGAACTTCTCCGCGTGGGTAGCGGATAATATAAGCGCTATCGCATCAAGTGCGGGTATTACGTCGTCCTTCTCATATTTAAGGACGATGCTGGGCGCTGAGGTTCTCGTCGCTATCGATTATTGCCCGCATACCGACCTTACGCACGTGCCTGCAGCCGGCGCATCCTGTACCGCTTCGGGCAACACCGAATACTACGTTTGCGCTTGCGGCTTGTGGTTTGACGACGCTCTCGCAACGGTGAAAACCAATGAATATGTGGTCAGAATACCAAAGACCGGTCACTCGTTTACCGAAATGAATGAGGCAGCCGAGTACCTTAAGGAAAATGGCAATTGCATGAATGGGAGCACATATTGGTACGGTTGCTCGAGTTGCGACGCAATAAGCGACTCCGATTTTTACACCGGTCTTGAGATGGGCGAACATAGCTTCTCCGGTACACCGATAAAGGGCGGCGCGGAAGGACATCACCTCTCGTGCCTGATATGCGGTGAATCGGATATAACCGTTCCGCACGTTCCGAATATTCCCGCTGCTACCGAGACAGAGGCGCAGATATGCACCGAGTGCGCGTATATTATAGCTCCCGCGCTAAACCACACCGAGCATACCCCCGGAACCGTATACACGTATGACGGCACGTTACATTGGCTTACCTGCACCGGATGCGAGACGGAGAAGTTCACCGAGGAAGCTCACAGCTATGGCTTCCCTTGCGATAGCACCTGCAACGTTTGCGGTGCGGTGAGGGTTGTAGGTCATACCTACGGTGCCGATGTGTTCAAGGATTATACGGGACACTGGAATGAGTGCGAATGCGGTGAGCGAGCAAACTTCGTTCCTCATTCGGACGGGGGAGGAGACGGAAGATGCGACATTTGTGAGCAGTCCTTCACTGCGGCAAACGATCCGTCAGCCGTTCTCAAATCCGAGCTTAAGAAGCTGTTTTCCGACACGGATATGCCGTCTGGCGCCGTTTGGACTCTGATTATAACGCTTGCGGGAGGTGCCGCCGTAATTGCGGTGACCGCCATCCTTTCTAAGATTCTGACCCGACGTTCATCTGAATCGGACGATTAACAAAGCGTAAAAAATCCCTTAGCCAAATTTTGAGCTAGGGGATTTTCTCGTAATCCTAGAGCTGTAGACCGGTGTGGTTTAAGCAAAAATAAAACTCATTTTTCTCAAATCTATTGACAAACCTCACACATTTTGATATAATAACTAAGCGATGCGGGTTTTAATCCCGTATAATAATATCGGTTACGAGGTGTAGCGCAGTTGGTAGCGCGCCAGTTTCGGGTACTTGTGGTCTCTTGTTCAACCAAGCAAACACATAAACGCTGAAACACCTTGAAAACACTAGACTTTTTGCACTTTACACCCGATGCAAAATCCCCTAAAAAGTGGCTTTGACCACATAACTGACCACAACAAAATTCAATAGTTTTTTATGTTTCGAGGCGTAGCGAAGGTGGTATCGCGCCAGTTTCGGGTGCAAACCACCGATTTCAAATCTAAAATTTTGAAAAACGCTGAAACCCCTTGAAAACACTGACTTTTTCGGCTCTCCCGAAGTCTTAAAAGTTCGCAAATTTTCGGTCTGACCACATGTTTGACCACTTACAGAAAATCGCATAAAAATCATCAAATCGAGGTGTAGCGCAGTTGGTAGCGCGCCAGTTTCGGGTACTGGAGGCCGCGAGTTCGAGTCCCGCCACTTCGACCAAAAAACAGCCGAAAACAAGCCATTTTTGACTTGTTTTCGTCTTTTTTCTATACATTTTGTACAAATTTGACGATTTTGGGGTGACCACATGTTTGCCCTAATTTCGAACATTTGATTGTTGTTTCCCGGCGATTATTTCGTTCGTTTCAGAAAATTCCTTTTCTTTGTCTTTTGCGACTCAAATTTTGAAGGCTGGCGGTTATTTTCCGTCAGCCTTTTGTGTTTGTATTCTCACTGATAAATTGGAATTTGTTTGATTCAGATTATTTGCCTTTTTTCTTTGCAATGTGTGAAACGATGGAACAAACAATTATTCCAATCACGAATGGGATAGCAAAAAGTAGTCCTACATCCCAAGGTGCGCTATTACCGGGTGCATATCGAAGAACTGTGCAGTTATAGGTTACCACAACGCACATAATGTTTGTAAGTAATATTGCAAGTGCTGCAAATATCGTTGATAACTTTTTCATTGAAACCTCCTACTTATGTTTCATTGTTTTGATAAGTATTATAGCTCCAAAGACCACAAACAACACCGATACCAGCATTGCTATAAATGTGCCATCAATGACTATCATAGATGACTGTGCTATTTTGTCAGCGGTTTCAGAACTAAATACCGAAATAGCACCAAACACGATTAGCGAAACGCATCCTAAAAGCGAAATCACAAGACCTAATATACCAAGAAGTTTTTTGTTTCCATTGATCTTCTCGGCAAGCTGCACGCTTGTTGGTTCTTCAATATCTTCTTTAACGAGATAGTCTATACTGACACCGAAAAGTTCGCTGTATTTTTGTAGCATTTCGGCATCAGGGGATGTCGTTCCGTTTTCCCACTTTGAAATCACTTGTCTTGAACAATTCAGCTTCTCGGCAAGAGCTTCTTGGGATAATCCTTGTTTACGGCGCAAGTTATAAAGTTTTTCCGACAGCGTCATAAGTACCTCCTTACGCCATTAGTTTAACAGCTTTGCCTTTGATTGTCTATACACGACCGTAGGCAATTCCGCAACGAGCGTTAACATTTATAGTTTTCGTCAAATTCTTATTTATAGATGAGTTTATTATATCATATTTCTATGAACTTTTCAACCGATTTGGCTTTTCTTTGCTTTATCCGACGCAACTGTTGAGGGGTGACTGTCCTTGTCACCCCTTTACTTATGCCTTCTTTGCCTTTTTCTTCATCTCTGCTATTTCAGCTTTCTTCTTTTCTATCATCTCTGCGAGGAGCTTTTCACATTCGTCTCTCGTCTTTGCGTAGACGTTGAATTTCTTTCTCTTGCCATCGGGGAGTCTTGGGAAGAAGCTTCCTTCCCACAGCGTGTCGTTTATCTGATACACGCATCCAGTGCCGCTCTTGCGTATCTTCGGCACGTACGGCTCGAATTTTTCGTCCTCGTCGCTCGTTTGTGTTATCCTCGGCTCATCCTTTGCTTCGGGCATCGGAGCGTCTGTACCGCCTATTTTGCGGTCTATCTTTACCGAGGCTTGTGCTCTCATCGTATCGGTTATATGCGAATATATGTTGAGTGTGGTTCCCGCGCTTATGTGTCCTATCATATCGGATAGAGTTTTCACGTCCATACCGTTTTCGAGTGCCATCGTTGCGAAGGTGTGTCGCAGATCGTGGAATCTAATGTCCTTGCAACCCGACCTTTCAAGTATCAGCTTGAAGCGTTTAAGGACTGCTGTCGGGTTTCTCGGTTCACCTATCTTTACGGGTGACGGGAATATCCACTCGCACGTTTTATTCTTTTTCATTTCGCTTAGCAGTTCAAGCATATACGGAGGAAGCACTATTGCTCTCGTCGAGGTTTTCGTCTTTGGCGATTGTACTATGATTTCTGAGCCGGCTGCTACGACCTGCCTGGATATCTTTAAGACTCCGCTTTGTAGGTTGAGGTCGCTCCACTTGAGACCTAGTAGCTCACCTCTACGCATACCCGTGGATAATTCGAGAAGGAACATTTCGTAGTATCCTTCCTCTTTGGCTCTTGCAAGAAATCTTCCAATCTCATTTGAGGTCAGCACCTTCATCTCTCGGCTTTTCTTGGGCGGTAGCTTACAACTGGTCGAGGGATCTCTCGTTATCAGCTTCTCGATGATTGCTTTTTCGAGTGCTGATCTTATTCTCGCGTGGCAACTTCTCACCATTCTGTCGGATAGTTCTTTGCCGAGCAGGTCTGCGTATTGAAGTCTGCCGCCTTTCTTTAGTCTTGCGTAGAACTGTTGCAGGTCGTTCTGTGCGAGTTTATTAAGCGGTATATGACCGATTGAAGGGATAATGTGCTGGTATATCAAGGTTTCGTAGCTCGCCTTGGTTGTTTCCCTCAGTGCAGGTTTGCAGAAGTTCTGATACCAGAAGTCCATCCAATCACCGAATGGCATGTCCGGTTTCATCTTCTCTGCGACTCTGCCAAGCGTTTCTTTAAGTGCCTTTAGCTTTTCCTCGCACTCAAATTTTGTCTTTGCGGTTACGCTTTTGGTTTTGGGATCGCCTTTGTCATCATAGCCTACAACGATTCTGCCTTCCCATCGACCGTCTACTCTTTGTCGGAGAGTTCCGTCTCCTTGCTTTCGTTTGTTATTTGCCATCTGTTTCTCCTTTTATTAAGAATTGCTGCATCATATTATTTACTACGGCTGATGCGTTTCTTTGCATATCGCCCGTAACGTGTGTGTAGGTGTCGAGTGTGAAGCTTGCATCTGTGTGACCAAGTATTCCAGCCAAGGTCTTTGCATCAACACCCCCTTGCATCGCTTGAGTTGCGAAGGTGTGTCTTAGGTCGTGGAATCTTATCAGCGGAAGCTCTGCGTTCTTCAGTAGAGTTTTCAACTTTCCGTATGCTGAATCGGGATGCAAGGGATCGGACGGGTTTGTGTAGTGTGGAAACACCCACTCGCATATTGCATCGACTTTCTTCTCTCGAAGCAGGGTTAGCACGCTTGGAGGAAGGATTATCGTTCTCTCGCTGGTGGTTGTTTTTGTTTCTCCTATGCTGACTCCACCGCCTTTCTTACTCGTTACAGTCCGTCTTATGCTAAGCGTACCCGCGCCAAAGTCTATGTCGCTCCACTTGATTCCGCATATCTCACCTCGTCTCATACCCGTCATAATCTCGAGGTAGAAGAAGTCGTACCAATATTTATCTACCTTGATTGCTTCCATAAATCTTTCAAGCTGACTGTCGCAGAGAACTTGCTTTTCGGTATACGTCTTTTTCGGTATCGTAGTACCTATCGTAGGATTGCGTACTATGAGTCTTTCTCTCACCGCAACGTTTAACGCTTGGTGCAGTACCATATGCACCTTACGAACCATACTGTTCGACAATTCTTTGCCGTGGAAATGATGCTCATTCACTCGTCCTTGTCGTTTTATCTTATTATAGAATTTCTGCATATCTGCGGTTGTGAGAGATGCGAGTCGCTTGTCACCTATATGAGGTTTTATTTGATGGTCTATAAGATTTCTGTATCCGTTGATACTGCTTTCTCTGAGTGTGAACAACATATACTCGTCGAGCCATTTATCCATCCACTCACCGAGTGTCATTCGGCATTCTTCGGAGAGGTTAACGTCGCGGTACAGATCTATAAGCTGGTGCAGTTCCTTCAGAGCACTTTTCTGCGTTTTAGCGAATGCCGATTTATACATGGGTGTACCGTCGTTCTTGTGTCCTATAATTATTCGTGCTTCCCATCGTCCGTCACTTCGCTTTCTTATAGTGCCGTCACCTTGCGGTCTTCGTTTGTTTGCCATATTTTGAGCTCCTTTCTTTACATTTTCTTGTGTTTTTCTCTGCGTACCACAACGATACCACATGTTCGAGTACATATCCAGACCAAGTCCGAATAGTTATCAATTTATTATCAATTAGCAATTACATACCTCGCATTCTGTGTCCTTGTGCATTCTTCTTTGCGCGAATCTCACTGCGCTGACGCTTATCGATTCCGTGATAATTAACCTGATGCTCCTTCGAATACATATCCTCGGCTCTCTCCTCAATGATATTACTTGCGTAGTAAAAGAGGTCGCACACTCCTATTACTATCTGTGCGTTGACTCCTCGCTCTATCGCTTTGATTGCTTCACTCGCAGGCTCATATCCACTCTCAGCTGCATCGTGCATATACTCTTTTCCTTTCTCAAAGTCCTCGTACTCGTAGTACAGAAGAAGTCCTACTCTCGTCTTTGTCCACGGATCATTCCTGGCGGATTTCTCAAACCACTCTCTCGCTTCCTCGCGCTTACCTTCATCAAAAAGCATTTTAGCGAGTGTGTATTCCGCTTGGAAGCTGCCGTGTTCAGCTGCACGCCCCAGGTATTCCTTTGCATCTTCGGGTGACTTATCCATGAGGAACTTTGCGTATTCGTACTCCGCATATCCGAACTTCGCATCGACAGCTATGCGAAGATATTTCAGCTTTTCTCCGGGTGTTTCGGTAAACTTACCGTCACGGTAGGCCTTGTAAATGAGATAGGCGGCAACCGCATTTCCTTCTTTTGCCGCCATCTTTAGCCACCACTCTGCTTCATCCATATCGTCAGTCTTTTCAAGATAATATCTTCCGAGTCTGTAATAACCTATCGGATCATCGTATGCGTTTGCGTAGCGGTAGAGGTAATCAAAATCATCTACATGCTCCTTTAGCTTAGTGTAATCGTAATCGATTTCTCTATCGGGTTGCTCTCTCGGTGAGTGAATATCACCTGCACATTTGACTACCGAGTTGCGTATGGATTTGAATTCTTCGTTCTCTTCAATCGAAATTTTATCGGGCATCGTATCGGTATAGTTACGAACAATTTCACATTTATAACCGTACCACGAGTCGTACATTTCTTTAAGCTGAGGATCATTTCCGAGCATTTTTACGATTTCGTTGACGAGAGATTTCGTATTTTTATCAAGATAACCGTACACCTTTTTGCCCTTATGATTCTCAAGTCTTTCCGAAAGCAACTGCATTTTTGAAATTAATTCGGGTGTGAATTTGTGTTCACCGGATTTAATTTCCGAGACAAGCTCACGAATACGCTCTTTGAATTCTGCTTTGAGATCATCTCTGACCTCGGTTTGCTTTTTATAAATCGAGATATTATCTTGCCTGAATATATCTGTTGCGAGAGTTTGTTTGATGTTATGAATACCGACTTCAGAGAGATAAGGCTCGCGAGGATTTGCTGACCATATCATCATATGCACGTGAGGATTCTCTTCCTTGTTGTGATAAGCTGCACACCAACGAAGATTTTCGGGAGAGATATTCATCTCTTTTGCGATATCGTTCCTGTGAGAACGAATTAAATTCATCCACTGTTCTGCGGTATTATATCCGAGTCTGTCAGCATCCTCGCGCATAAGTGAGATTATAAATCCCCATACGTTTCCGTTATGATTATCTATTTCATCACTTATTTTTGAGAGATTTATCTCTTCACCCTCGTCAGAGAACATTCCGTGTGAGCCTCTGCGCTCTCCGATATAACTTGCATAACCGCTTCTGAGAACTTCAACACCTTCACGCTTTGCAATATATTCAGCGTAACCGCCGCGCGATTGACCTTTGTCGGTTTTGTGTCCGGGTTTATAGTACGGTGTTTTTAAAATCAGCTTTGCCATTATTCACCTTATTTCATATGCTCCGAGACTCGCAATATTCCGTTTGTTTCCGAGACGGTTCTCACGCATTCCTTGCGTATCTCTTCGAGCGTATAATCATCGTAGTGATCATACTCACGGGAGAACAGCACAGCTAACATATCCTGGTCGACCGCTATCTTGAATAGGAGTCTGCGAAGCCTTTCTTCGCTATCTCTTATCTTTGCGCTCATAACCGATTCGAGTGATGGCAGAAGGAACTTTTGTATATGCTCTTTCTCGAGCCACGCGCAGTAGAAATCTACCGCTTCTCGTATAAATGCGTTCCTTGATCTTTTGCCGTATTCCTCTGCAAGTCGGTCGCATCTATCCCATTGTTTCTTCGTGAGGCTAACACCTCGTGCTTCTAAATTGTTGTCGTTTTCTTTCATATAATTTTCTCCTTTAATTTTCTTATAATTTTTCGTGACATACAAACAAGACTTTCGTCTTTCCTTGTCACGCCTTAGTATTTTGTGGGTATCACGCTATAAAGGTCGTTTGCCGACACCGCGTAGACACTTTTCGCAAATTTAGCGTTATTCCCGAAAAGCCTTACAACGCCTCACAAAATTCTCGCTCGGCATTGCCGTGCGATGTGGTCTGCCGTGGCAACAAGACACGGCTTTATCCTGCTAAAATAATAGAGACCAAAAAGGTCTCCAAAGCGTCGGAATATTTGGTTCTTTCGAGGTTGATATAGGCTCGGTTACGGCTCGCTTATTGTTGCGCTCACCGTAGCTTATTTGCGCTCAACCGAGGGGTAGACCGTATATGCCTACCCATACTTGATGAGGTGTCAAAACCTCTTGATTTCTCTGGACTTTTTCAGCTCTAAATGTTAACACTACGACCGTTTTCCACGCATATATTTTTTCATATACTCGCTTCGTTTTCCGGCTGAGCATCCTTCGCAATATTTCTGGCGGTTGCTTCTCGGTGCGAAGCATTTTCCGCATACAGCACACCTCTTTGCATCCTTTGAGCATAGCTCTGCGTGAAGGCTTTTGTCTAACGGAAGCACGGCGCGTAGAAAATAATTGCAGTAGATATACTGCTGACTTATAAGCTGCACGCACGCATCGTCGAGAAGAATACAGTTTCCGTCTGCGCAGTTACAACACTCTTCTCGTATGAGCTTGTGAACCTTTCTTGCCTGGTTGTAATCTAACTTCACCATATCCGTTACCTTACACTCTGTCGTATCTCGTTTGCTCTTCGAGCCATTCGAGAAGTCTGTCACGTGGAATAATAGTTCTGCCCTGAACGATTTTCAGCTTCGGAAAATTATCCTCTCGCACGAGCTCGTAAGCACTCGCACGGGATATGCCGAGCAGATTTGCAACGTCCATCACCGTGAGGAACATAGGCATCTCATCTCGGTTCTTATACATCGATTGCTTCATTCAGCTTACCTCCTTTCTTTTCAAATTTTTTCATCGCCTGATTGAACCTCGCTCTCGCTTCAGCTTTTCTTAACTGTTCTTCATAGTAGGCTTCCTCCAACGGCTTGATCGGTTGCAAGGTATATTGCAGGCTGCCGTTGTGAGCGCGACCGTCACGGGTTTTCACCATGGTCGGCTCGGTGTAGATGAAGCCCTTGCGTTCAAGGCTATCTACATATTTCTTGACGGTATTGTTGCTCATACCGATGGCTTCACCAATCGTAGCGTAGCTCGGATGGCACTGAAAAGTTTTCCTGTCCTCGCAGTACATGAGGAATGCAAGGAGAGCGATCTCGCCGTAGTCAAGTCCAAGACGGAACACAGCTTTCGGCAGAGGAAAATAATCGCCGGGGTTATCTCTGCGTTTAGGATCGTAGTATCTCAAGGCAGTACCTCCTTCGTAAAGTTCTGATTGCATTTTGAATGTTTTTCATGGTAGTAGAACTCCTTTTATAAAATTTAATTTTGATTTGAGAATAAAAAAAGAGTGCCGAGATTTTTTCTCAGCACTCCGTGAGTGATAATTGTTTTTAGTTTTCTGTTGGCTTTTGCATCTGCATGTCCATAATGACATGAGGAAATCCGTAGAGGTTTTCCGTAACGTATCCGTAGGCTGTTTCGGGAGAAGCATCAAGGAACAGAAGCTCGGGATAGGTTCTTTCGTACATACCCTTGACCTTTTTAAGCATTCGCTTTTCTTTTTCGTAAAGCATACTTGCAAACAGTAGGTGTCTGTACTTTGTTACTCCGTACTTTGAGTCCTTGCCTTTATCGAGTTCCTTTAGAAGCATACAGAGGATATGCTCATTCTGAATGAGCTTTGACACGGCAGAGAGACAGTTCTCATAAGCCCTTTGCGCTTTTTCTCTGTATATGAGTTTGTCTGCGCTCTTGGCATGCCTTGCTCTCATAAGCTGCGAGGAGATTTCTTTCTGCGCTTCTTCTACGGCTTTCAGTATTTGTTGCTTTTTATGCGTATCGTTAGCACCCGTATCACTTGCATCAAGCTCGAACAGCGACGACAGAGGAACATTTTTTGTTTTCCTGACTTGGCTGCGGTATTGCTCAACATGATCGTAAACGAAGGACATGGGTGTCATTAGCTCCGCGCTCTCATCTGTGGCAGGGGTTGTATCGTCTGCGGTCATGAAGCGGAAGAATTCGGGAAGCTTGCCGCCGTGAACTTTCTTATACGCATCCCTCGGCTTTTTGAGGAGCCGCAGTACCTTATCCGTTTTCACCGCATACATACGCTTTGCTTTGTCGATCTCCATGCCCGAAAGCACAGCGAGCTTGCAGATGTCGTAGTACAGCGGAAGCATTTCCGCAAGGCTTACACCTTCGCTGATTCTATGCCATAGCAGGCTGTTGAGGAACTGCGAGAGGTTGACGATATCGCCGATCTTGTTTTCCGCTATCACTCCGTCGAGCCTTGCAAGACCTTTCGGTGTATTTTCATATTCGCTCTTGCCGCAGGGTGCTACCGCACACACGGGAACCTTGAAGGTTTCGTATTCGGGTTCGACGGCAGAAAGAAGATGTTGGTTGATGGTTACGAGCATGGTATCCGAGTCGTAATCACAGCCGTTAAGCCTTTGCTGAATATTGTTGCCGATAGCGTTGACGCAGATGATATTATAGGTGAGATTGAAATACTTATCTATCTCATCGTAGGCGGTATTCCTTGCAAGGTAGAGATTGCCCATCGTAATGTGAGGGCTTCTCGCACACAGAACGTAGCCGCCGTCCTCATCGTCAAAGCGCTTGGTGTAGACCTCGTCGCCGTCAAAGAGAAGTGGCTCTGTCGCTTCGTAGCTCTTGTCTATTGTTGCACATAGAAATTCGTAAGGGTTGCCGAATATCGTCTGATAGTTTCCTTCAACAAGCACTCGTCCGCGCTTGAGCTTTTCCTTGAAGTTTCTGCAGGCTTCGTTTCGGTAGGATTTATAAAAATCGGTATAAGCGAAATCGTCGCTCCGCGCCATCATATCCACAATGACCTGACTGCGATAGGTTTCCACCGTGATCGGCTTATATTCTCCGTCCGGCTCAAAGGTCGCCGTCTTTGCGAAGTAACGCAGGTACATGGGATCAGCTTGTATTTTGCCGAGGTAATCAAAGGAGGCATCGAGGAAATATCTCATATACCTTCGGTTGATATTCACCGTATTCAGAAGCTGATAATTGGTATACGCCATATTACCGAGCATCGGAGTGGGAAGCTCGTCGGTCTTAACTACGCCGAAGGAGGAAGTGTTCTTGCCCTCGTACACAGCATCGAGCCACATGCGGAATGCTTCTCCGAGATTCATGTCCTTCGGCATAAATTTCAAGTATTTCACGCTACTCTCTGTGATGACGAGCTTGATGTCCTCAACCTTTCGCGCGGTGGTGTAGCCGCCAAGCTGACATATCTGCGTGATGCCCTTATCCTTGAACCACTTTTGAAGATTCGTATTGAAGGCGCAGGTCTTGAAGAAGCGGTTACGAAGGAGCATCATAGCCTTGTCGCTATAGCCGTTTTCCTCAAACACGCTCCCATCGAGCAGGGCTTCGCCATCCCATATCACGTTCCTGATCTCTGCCGTTTCTTCCTTTGCCGATAGACCTTCCTTGGCATCCTCCCTGACACAAACGACGGTGTCGGTGAACACGCTTTCCCGATCTCTTATGATGAGAATGGCTTTCTTGGGGAGCTTTACGGTGGCTTCAATGCTACTGAGCGTAAGCGCAATATATGCCTGCCACGATGCCTGATCCGAAACAGTATCCGCAGAAAGACCGCAGGCACTCCAATCCATCATATCCTGATATAACGGTTCGGCAATGAACAAGCACCTTCCGTCACGGCTACTGCCTGCGCTTCGCTTATAACGAACATAGTGGATGCCGTCAATGTCAAAGCCGTCCGAATAGAGCGTTTCTCTGATCTCTGCTTTTTTCACAACGGATGGGATATCTCGCTTGGTTCTCCTGTATGCTCGCTTGTCTGCATCGTACACAAAGTATTTGCCGAGGATATCCGCGCCGATAGGTTTCTCCACGGGTGCATAGTCGGAGCTGCTTTCTTCCCACACCTCAACAGCGATAAGCACGGGAGCGCCGCCCACCGTGCGAACACAGATGTGGTCGGTCATATCCCCATCCGAAACAGAAAATCCGTAGCGGACATATCTTTGTCTATGAGGCTCAAATTCCTTTACCGCATAATCGAAGGATACGCTGACGAGAGCGCGAGTGTAGTTTCCGTCCTCGGTGTAGGCAAAGGGCATCTCTGCCTTGTGCTTCTCATACACCTCGCACAGCTTATCGGTATCAAGGCTTTCGTCAAGGATACCGCCGAAGGCATCGGGGTTGAGCTTTCCATCCTTTAATGTGCTGTACGGCGCAAGACCGCATCTGCTGTCTGCTCTGCGATAGATCTGACTTCCGTCAAGCGATACGATTCGCAGATTTCCGTATTCTTTCTTTTCTGCCGTATTCTCGTTTTTCATCGGTATCCCTCCTTCCTTGAGATTGTATTTTTTATTTTACCATATTTCACGGCAAAATGCAATAAATAAGAGATGAACGGCTCACTTTTTTATTCCTACCATATACGCAAAATCACAAATCACCACAAAAAAGCCGAAATCCCTTGAAAAATCGGAGCTTTTTCGCTTTTATCGCAAACGGCAGAAAAAGAGAAACTGTAATTTTAGGTTGTTTTTTCACGATTCTGTGCAAAGTCTTTGTACAAAAGTGGTCTGTCCTACATTTTGGGACAGACCACCATCGGTTGTTGCTTTTCTCGCCGGGCGTTTTCTTTGACTACAGCGATGCAAATTTTGAGGGCTGACGGTTGTTTTCCGTCAGCCCCTGTTGTTACTGTTCTCTTCAACTTGAAAATTGTTTATTGTTTGCTTTTTGTTTTCTTGAAGATCGGCTCGTCCGAAGAGCAAAGCCAAGCACCGATAACCATTATGCCGAGTGCAATAAAATAGGTGTACCCGGGAAGCCCTCTAAATATGATAAGTGACAGAAGCGTACCGATAAAGGGAGCTATGGCGTAATATGCGCTCGTTCTCGCCGCACCGAGTAATCTTTGCGCGGAGACGTAGAAAAAGATACTGTGTCCGTATGCAACGCAACCTACTGCCAACACCGCAAGCACGCTCCAAAGAGTCGTGATTCTCTCGCCGATGCATAAACCTATGATAACAGAACCAAGTCCTGAGAATATGCCTTTTAGTAGCACGATTTCCAAGGGATCTTTTGCCGAGAGCTTTCTCGTACAGTTGTTCTCAATGCCCCAACAAACACACGCAAGAAGGATAAACAACGAGCCGAAGGAAAATTTGAGGCTTGATATATCCTCAATCGATAGGAGCGCACATGATGCTGTAACGAACAGAATACCAAACCACAATCTTGGGCTTATTCTCTCCTTGAACACAAGCAATGCGATAAGTGCCGTCGCTACGATTTCAAAATTATTCAGAAGAGAGGCGTTTGCCGCAGAGGTAAAGGAAAGTCCGAGAAGCAAAAAGATCGGAGCGGCAATATCGAGAATAATCATGGCCATCGTGTACGGCAGATCGGCTTTCGTAATTTTTTCTTCCGTCCGTTCCACTTTCTTCGACTTTCGAAACAACGCGATTACGCCCATTCCGAGTCCTGCGCCAATATACAGAAAGCCCACCATCAACGTTGACGGCATATAATCGAGCAACAGCTTTGAAAAAGGAGAATTTATGGCATACAGTGCCGCCGCCAATACAGCTAACCATATTCCTAAGTCGGAGGCCAAGCGGGCTTAGGAAGACAAATT
>JAZRUS010000004.1:0-11678 GCA_045652665.1 Eubacteriales bacterium
TATTGCGGTTGCATCCGAAGCGGGATTCTCGGAGCCGAAGGTTTCCGTACCGAACTGGAAGAACTCGCGGCTTCTTCCCGCCTGAGGCTTCTCGTGACGGAAGCAGGATATGATATAGTAATACTTGAGCGGCATAGTGTCCGGGCACTTACCGTTCTCTATTATAGCTCTCGCTACCGATGCCGTTCCCTCGGGGCGAAGAGATATAGAGCGGCCCTCATCTCTATCCTGGAAGGTATACATTTCCTTCTGAACGACGTCGGTCGTATCACCGACTCCGCGCACGAAGAGCTCGGTATTCTCAAAGGTAGGAGTCCTTATCTCTCCGTAACCGTACTTTTCGGCTTCCTCGCGCATTACGCCCTCAATGTATCTGAACAGCGGTGTCTCCGTCGGGAGAATATCCATAGTACCCTTAATTCTCTGAATCATTTGTATCATCCTTTTCGTGTGATTTATTTAATAAAAGCTCAAGGCGCTCGGTGTTTCCGAGCCATTCGAGCATACCTATTACAGCCTCAAATCCGGTTGCGCGGCGGTAATCTCTGCCGCTTGCGTGCTTCGGACGGTTAAGATGCGTGGAGTTCGAGGCACGCCGGAATACGTCTATCTCCTCCGGCAGGAGTAAAAGCTCTATTTTGTCATACATCAGCGCCTGCGCCTCACAGGTCACGTATTTCAGCGCCTCCCTGTTCAGATCGGCAGATTTCGTCATCCCGCGCTCAACCAGCATACGCCGCACGTATAGCGAATGGCGGGCATCTCCAAGATAGGCGAGCGCGGCAACCGATGGCAGATCGGCTCCGCAAAGTTTCCTCTCCATAAGCATCATCCTGTTCTCATAAAGTAATAACTAATTAATTATACCACACCGAAAGTCAAAAATCAACAGTTATATATTAATTATAAATACTAATATATTGTAAAATATTTTCAAAAATACTTGCAAAAATCCGCTACAAATGGTATAATGTATGCGGTAGGTATGTAAAATGGATAATTTTAGGTATATAAGAAACAATTACGAGGTTCTGACCGAACAGATACGCTCTTTATCGGACAGACTCGGCATTCCCGCGCCCACGCTTGTTTCGGTTACGAAAAGCGGAAGCGACGAGGAGCTTATTGCCCTTATGAAGGCCGGTGCCGTTGATATCGGTGAAAACAGACCGGGTGAAGTAAAGCGCCGCGGAGGGCTGCTTAGAGCAGAAGGCTTCGCCCCTCGGATGCACGAGATCGGCACGCTTCAGAGAAATAAGATAAAATTGATCGCGGATTCGGTCTATATGATACACTCGGTGGATTCCGTTCACCTCGCTAAGGATATCAGCAGACATGCCGAGGCGCACGGAAGAGTGATTCCCGTGCTGATAGAGGTAAACTCTGCAAAAGAAGTGCAGAAAAGCGGAGTTATGCCGGAGGATGCAGAGCGCCTGCTGTGCGACATATCGGGCTTTACCGGTATACGCGTCGAGGGAATTATGACGATGGGCCCTGTGACGGACAACGCTGAGGAGCTGCGCCCGTATTTCAGAGAAACAAAAAAACTGTTCGACAAGCTGTGCGAAGGCTACAACCTCGGAAATGCCCCAACCCTATCGATGGGTATGAGCGACTCTTGGAGAGTCGCGATCGAGGAGGGCTCAACGCTTGTCAGAGTCGGACGGAAATTATTTATAAAGTAAAGGAGAGACGAAAATGTTTGACGGATTCAGAAAGAAACTCGCCAAGGCGGCTGAGGAGGAAAACGAAATCGTTTTCAGAGATATAGAAGAAAAGATCGAACCGCGCGAAACTCTCGAAAAAGAGCCACCCGTGCAAAATTCCAGTATTGAGGGAGCGAATATCGAGCTGAAGGTTGTCCGCCCCGAGGCGATCGACGAGATATTTACGATAGCAGACTACCTCATAGACGGTTGCACCGTCGTTCTTAATCTTGAGCTTCTTGAGCAGGATACGATAACCAGAATGCTCGACTTTTTAAACGGCGTTACCTACACCAAGGGCGGCGACATCAAGAACGTCTCACCCGGAACATACATAATCACGCCGAACGGAATCAATATCAATAAATAAGATAAAAAAACGGCGAAATGCCGTTTTTTTATCCGGAGAGCAAATTGGAACAGTTACTTCATTTTTTTGCAAGCCTCGTCGCGGTTCTTCTCGACGTAGTGTCACTTGCTATGATCGTGAGAATGATATATTCGCTCATTGCCGATGCGGAAAACTCTAGGTTTGCAATATTTCTCACCTGCATCACCGAGCCGTTCATCGTACCCGTGCGATTTCTTTTAGCTAAATTCAATGTTTTGCAGAACTCGCCGATCGATTGGTCGTTCACTATATCATATCTTGTAATAATGCTATTGCGGATGATGCTTCCCGCAGTAGGATAGCACGGAGGTGTTTTTTGAAAAAGCTTAGCATTAGGGAATATATAATATACTCGTCCGTGATTCTTAGCGGAGTTCTCATCGATCAGCTTTCAAAGTGGCTGGCAACGGCATATCTTAAGCCGATAGGCGATCTCCCACTGATCAAGGGAGTGCTTCACTTCACCTATCATATGAATCCCGGCATGGCATTCGGCCTTCTCGCAAACAACAGATGGATATTCATGGTCTTTTCGACACTCATGATACTCGTGCTGGGATACCTGCTTTACGCCGGGAAGCTCGGCACAAGGCTGTATAACGCTGCCGCCGCTATGATAATATCCGGCGGAATAGGTAATATGATCGACAGATTCTTCATCGGCAAGGTTGTTGACTTTATAAACTTCGAGCTGATCAATTTTGCAGTCTTTAACGTTGCTGACTCGATAGTTTGCATCGGCGCGGGGCTTCTTATATTTGCCCTAATCCTTGACATTGTGAAGGAACACAAGCAAAAAAGGCAGGAAAACGAAAAATGATATTCACTGCAGACGAAGACATCAAAGGTCAGAGACTCGACAGCTTTATTGCTACACAAACAGAGCTTTCAAGAAGTGCGGCGGCGAAGCTGTGCGAGAGTGGCGGTGTTACCGTAAACGGTCGGATCGAGGCAAAAAAATACGAGCTGAAGCCGGGTGACACCGTAAGCGTCGAGATTCCCGAGCCCGAATCCTGTGAAGCTATGCCCGAGGATATCCCGCTTGATATAATCTACGAGGACGGTGACATCCTCGTAGTTAACAAGCCGTCGGGAATGGTGGTCCATCCTGCGCCCGGAAATTACACGGGCACGCTTGTTAACGCCCTTCTCCATCACTGCGGTGATTCACTTTCGGGCATAGGCGGCGTTATACGTCCCGGAATAGTGCACAGAATAGACAAGGATACGAGCGGTCTGCTAGTCGTTGCGAAAAACGATACGGCGCACAGGGCGCTCTCTGAGGAGCTTGAGCATCACGGAATAGTTCGCGAGTATCATGCGTTGGTGCGCGGCGGTTTTAAATGTGACACGGGTACTGTAAATGCCCCGATAGGCAGGCATCCTGTAGACAGGAAAAGAATGACAGTTCTTACGCAGGACGCCCACGCAAAAGAAGCGGTGACCCACTACGAGGTGCTTGAGCGCTTTGGCGAGGTCAGCTACGTAAAGTGCCTGCTTGAGACGGGAAGAACGCATCAGATTCGAGTGCACATGTCGTATATCGGTCATCCGCTGCTTGGAGATGAGGTGTATTCGACAGCGAAGACCCGCTTTGAAAAGCAACACGTCTCCCTATTTGACGGTCAGGCTTTGCACGCAAAAAGACTGACTCTTACACATCCGACGACGGGTGAGCGAATGAGCTTTGAATGCGATTTTCCGGAGAATTTCAAGAAGCTCTTGGAAATACTCCAAAATAGCGAAAAAAGATTGTAGATTAAGCGTAAAACCATACACGCGCCCCCACGTCAGCGCAAAAAGAGAAAAGGCGAGGTACAGAGTAAAATCTATACCTCGCTTATTTTGTTTTCGGTTCTGCCTATATGCAGAAGTCCTATTATTATACTGTGCGTATTCTTTAATCTTATGCATCAGAGAACCTTTGAAAGGAACTCCTTGAGTCTTTGATTTTTCGGATTTCCGAAAAGCTCCGCGGGCGGAGCATCCTCCTTGATTACTCCCTCGTCAACGAACAGGACGCGGTCTGCGACCTCGCGCGCAAAGCCCATCTCGTGCGTTACTATAACCATCGTCATTCCCTCTTCGGCAAGCTTCTTTATAAGATCAAGAACCTCTCCGACCATTTCGGGATCAAGTGCCGAGGTAGGCTCGTCAAAGAGCATCACGTCGGGTTCCATACAGAGTGCGCGGACTATTGCAATTCTCTGCTTCTGTCCGCCTGAGAGACGGCTGGGATAATCGTTTGCACGGTCGAGCAGTCCGACCCTCTCAAGAAGGTCAAGAGCCTTTTCCTCTGCATCCTCTTTCGACATCTTAAGGAGCATCATCGGCGCGAGAGTTAAATTTTTCAGAATGGTAAGGTGCGGAAACAGATTAAACTGCTGGAATACCATACCCATCTTCTGACGGTGAAGGTCGAGGTCAACGTTCTTATCCATAATATCCGTTCCGTTGAAAACTATACTGCCTGAGGTAGGCTCTTCAAGACGGTTGATGCAACGGAGAAAGGTAGATTTACCCGATCCGGATGCGCCTATAACACATACGACATCACCCTTATTTATAACCACGTCAATTCCCTTCAGGACCTCGTTTTCTCCAAAGCTCTTGGTAAGTCCCTTGACGTTTATTATCTCATAGCTTTCACCCATATCGCAGGTATCTATTTTATCTTTAGCGTTCACTCTTTTTTAACCTCTTTTCAAGTATTGACAGAAGCTTAGTCATTATAATAACAAGCACAAGATATATAAGCGCTGTAAGTATCAGAGGATTAACAGCATCGTAGGTGTTGTTTCTTATAAGGTTTGCGCCTCTTGTAAGGTCTACGACCGCAACGTATCCGGCGACCGAGGTTTCTTTAAGCAGCGCTATACATTCATTACCTATCGCGGGAAGAATATTCTTAATTGCCTGAGGGAAAACTATCGTCCTCATTGCCTGCCATTTAGACATTCCAAGGCTTCTTGCCGCTTCCATCTGTCCTTTATCAACAGCGTTGATTCCGCTTCTTACAAGCTCTGCCATATAAGCTCCGGAATTTATACCGAAGGCAATAATGGCAACCATCATACCGTTGTTAGAGCTTACCAGAATTACGAAGAAGAATATAAACAGAAGAACCGTAATAGGAATTCCTCTTATAACCGTCGTATACAGATCGCAAATCATATCTATAATACGAAGCTTAGGATTTCCGTCCGCATAATATTTCGCTACCGCAACGAGAGCGCCCAAAATTACGCCTATGGCAAGTGCTCCGAGCGTAATAAAAATCGTGTTTTTCAGACCGTTGACTATGTAAAGATAGTTGTCCTCCTCAATGAAGGTCAGGCGCAGTCTTGAAAACTTTTTGCAGGACGCCTCAAGAGCGTTGGAGGAATATTTATAAACTATATCGCTCTGTATACCGGGAGTATACGTAATCTTGCCGTCCTCGGAGACAAGAGTGAGCGTGTTATATAAATCCTCCGCTATTTCCCCACTCTTGCAATAATAGATAGTAATTGTGGCGGAGCCCTTCTTTGCGCTGACGTATTTATCAACCTTCTCTCCGAGCCCCGACTCTATTTTCTCAAGCTTCTCGGGGTTAGCCGTATAGGTTACGTCGTATAAGTTGTGTTCAAGATTTTCTTTTGCATCCATTGCTCCGGCGAGTACGTATTCCTCTTCCCCACAGGAAGAAAGGGAGAGGACGAGGGTCACGCTCAAAAGAAGCATCAAAAGAAGTGACACTGTTTTTTTCATGAAATTCTCCTAATTTATAACATATAAAAAACAAAAAGTATGGGGTGCGGTTTTACACCCCATAATTTATTTAATTTACTCTTTGTCGGGAGCGGTGTAGGGAGCGTTGTGCTTCTCAAACAATTCCGCAATCTTGCCGTTTGTGATAAGCTCGTCGATGATCTCGTTGATCTCTGCCACGAGATCCTCAGAGCCGAAGGTAAATGCAAATGCATAGGGCTCGGTAGTCATAGCTTCGTCAAGAATCTTAACAGCGCTGTCACCCTTGCACATTTCTGCTGCGGTGAGGTCATCAACTACCCACGCGGATACCTTACCGCTTGTAAGAGCGGTCTTTGCCTCGTTGTTGTGCTCGTAAGAATCTACGGCGTATCCCTCGCCAAGACAGTAGTCTTCAGCCGTTGTTCCGGACTGAACCGAGATGGTCTGACCCTCAAGGTCAGCCTTTGAAGCAATAGTGCTGTCAGCCTTAACTACGATGCACTGAGCGGCAAGGCAGTAAGGATCAGTGAAGAGAACGCTCTTCGCACGTTTGGGAGTGACGGAGATACCCGACATACCGCAGTCGTACTTGCCTGACTTAATTCCGGGGAGAACCGAGTCAAACTGAATCTCAACGAGCTCAAGCTCAACGCCGAGCTTTTCGCAGATGATATTCATAATGTCTACCTCAATGCCGACGACCTCGCCATCTTCAAGATTCTCGAAGGGAGGAAAATCGGGGCTGGTAGCTACGACGAGCTTTCCTGCTTCTTTAACTTCAGCAAGGGTCTTTCCCTTTGCTCCGCAGGATGTGAATGATACTGCACAGCACACGATAAGTGTGAGAGCAAGTATAAGTGATACAATCTTTTTCATTTTAAATTCCTCTTTCTCGGAAAACGTGTTCCGTTTGCTGATGAATAGATTATACACCGCTTTTTGCATAAAGTCAATAGTTTTTGCAATAAAAATTCATTTTTGTTGCATTTTTATTCACATAATACGGTATGACTCCCAAATTTGTGCAAATTGCACCAAAATCAAATGTAATATATGTATTATGAGGCTTTCAAAGCTTTGACAGCATCTATACAGAGAAGAGCAAATCCGGCATTTTGCTTGACAAAATATGAATATCCATTCGTCCAAAATGCATATATTCATTTCTTTATGCATAATTATTCATAGTATGCGAATATTGATTTTACGATCAAAATATGTTAGAATGTATATAATAAGTTTTATTTCGGAGTTAATTAATGATTGCATTGTCAGCAAGCGGCCTGTCGCTGTCCTTTGGCGCGGAGGTCATACTAAAGGATATATCATTCGCGGTCAACAACGGCGAGCGAGTCGGCATTATCGGTGTAAACGGCGCGGGAAAGACCTCGCTGTTTCGCCTTATAACGGGAAAATACTCCCCGGACAGCGGCGCGGTATATATACAAAAGGGTCACACCGTCGGCATACTTGAGCAAAATCCCGACCTGACCGCCCTGCCCGGTGACGTTACCTGCCTTGAATATATGTATACCGCGTTCGGCAGACTTCTTGAGCTTGAGGGAGAGATAGCGCGAATCGAGGGAGAGCTCAGCCATACCAAGGACACGGAGGAATCTGTGCGCCTTGTTTCCCACCTTACAGAGCTTAACCGCATATTTGCAAATGAAGGCGGCTTGGAATTCAGGCAGAGATGCCGCGGAATGTTAATGCGGCTCGGCTTCGAGGAGGAGCTGATAAATCAGAAGATCAAGACCCTTTCCGGCGGTCAGTATACGAGGCTCGCGCTGGCGCGCCTTCTGGCAACCGAGCCGGACATACTTATGTTAGATGAGCCGACAAACCACCTTGATATTGATGCGCTTGCGTGGCTTGAGGGTTTCCTTGCGGGATATAAGAAAACCGTATTGATAATATCGCACGACAGATATTTCCTCGACCGCACAACGAATAAGACTCTGCATATACAGTACGGAAGGGCGAGGCTTTATAACGGCTCATACTCCGTATGCAAGAAGCAGCAGGAGGATGAATGCGCCGCCCTTGAAAAAAGATACAAGGAGCAGCAAAAGGAGATCGCCAGAATACAGGCGAATATTGAATTTCAGCGCAGGTGCAACAGGGAGCACAACTTCGTTACCATAAGATCAAAAGAAAAGCAGCTCGCGAGAATGGAGAAGGTGGAGCTTTCTCCCAGGGCACCAAGGGATATCCGCGTCAGATTTGCCGCCGAGGAGGAGAGTGCGAACGACGTGGTCGAGGCAAAGGGCCTTGCCTTCTCTTACGGAGAAAAAACGCTGATACGCGATCTTTCCTTCCTTATTAGAAAGAACGAGAGAGTTATGTTCCTCGGTCCGAACGGCTCCGGAAAATCCACGCTGATGAAGCTTATAAATTCACTGATCACCCCCGACGCGGGAAAGATCACGCTGGGATATAATATAAAGATAGGTTATTACGACCAGGAGAACCGCGGACTATCGCTCGAAAAGACGGTGTTCGAGGAGATGCGCGACGAATATCCCGAGAAGAAGGACGTGGAGCTACGCTCTGCCCTCGCGCTATTTCTGTTCGGCGCGGAGGATATGGACAAGCTGATATCCACCCTTTCGGGTGGAGAGCGCGCAAGGCTAACGCTGGCGAAGCTGATACTTAAGAAAGTAAATCTGCTGATTATGGACGAGCCGACAAACCACCTTGACATTGGCTCCTGCGACGCGCTTGAGAACGCGCTCATAGCTTTTGACGGAACAATAATTGCGGTATCGCACGACAGATATTTCATAAACAGGATAGCGACGAGAATAATAGAGCTGGATCCCGACCGCGAGGGCGGAATGGTGGATTGCGTGCTTGAGGATCAGGACGATGCGTTTGCCGAGTATCTGCGCCTGCGCGAGATAAGACTGCGCGATGCGCGCGCGGCGGCTGAGACTGAGCTCAAGGTATCCGACTCAAAGCAAAGCTATGAGCAGAAAAAACGCGAGAACGCCGAGCGGCGCGCGCTTGAGAAGAAAAAGGAGCGCGCCGAAAAAAGAATCGGCGAGCTGGAGGCAGAAACAGAAAAGCTCGACGAGGAGCTTTTTGGCTCGGCGGCGACCGATTACGTAAGAGCAGCGGAGATCGAAAAGCGCAAGGCGGAGATCGAGGAGGAGCTTCTCGTTCTGTACGAATTAGTTATGTAAAAAACATAAAAGACAAGATCCTAAGTGTTTAAGTGACACGTTAGCTCTTGTCTTTTTTAAATATAATATGTGATTATTCGTTTTCGGAATCCTTCTTTTTCGGTGTGTAAAGGCGAAAATACAGCGCGCTGATCCCGAGGATGATTCCAAGCATAAATACTATCCAATAGAACGAGCCGATTTTATAAGGCATAACGTCCGAGGTACCGAACACCCCGGCAGGCGAATTATAATTCAGGAAGAAATACGGGAAGGTATCTCCTCTGCCAAAATCGACTCCCGCTATTCCGAGAATGCTCGCAAACGCAAGGTAAAGGAACGGGGGCAGAAGGCAAAGGAATATATGCCGCCGCTTGAGATTCACACGATAGCCGTCAATAAAGAAGTCAAGGATAGATAGCACGGGCACGATGACGTGAGCGATTATGCTGGCGGCAGTCCACGCGTTGTAGTCCGCGTTCTTTGCGCCGGGCGCAAGCACGGCGCAGAATATAAATCCCGTCAGAGTTATGGATATCGTAAATATATACTTGAGGACGTAGAGGATCTCCTTAGCCCTTGTTTTATCCCGCCATTGTTTTACGAAAGAAAGCAAGAGAAGCGCAACAGCTACCGCTGCGATCCATATATTCGACTGATTTGTGAAATACAAAAGCCGCTTCGACCAATGTGAATATCCGTCTGCCTCAGCACAGATAAAATTGAGCACTATTCCTATAAGCGACAGCACTACGACTGCTATCTTTAATATGAAGCTTATTTTCTTTCTCATATCCAAGTATACCCATAAAATATTATTTACATTTTGTACTATAGCACTTTTTGGCAAAAAAATCAATAGCAAGCGTAAAAATAAATTCAAAGAATACTCAGTTATTTAATAATGAGGAATCTCATTGGTCAGCTATTACTGTGATTTTTTCTTGAAATACAGATAAAGAAACGCGCAAATTACGATTCCGATAGCAAACGGAATTGCAAACAGGAAAGCTACCCAAGCGGGCGCACTCCCTCCGACATGCCAAGTTGCACACAGGATACTTCGGTACTGATATGCCACAAAGGAGCACATCGCACACAGAAGAACTATTGCAGATATTCCGAAAGCACGTGAAATAATCCTCGCCTGTTTCATAAAACTACCTCCTACGTTGTTTTTTCAACAGAAGGACTGCTCCGATCACAACAAGCACGCAACATAATGTCAAAAGAATGCCTCTGCCGTCAACCGTTATCACAGAAGAATCAGCAATACTGTCTGAAACTTCTGGGTTGGCAATTATTACTATTCCCCATACGACAAGACAAATAAATCCTAAAATACATAAGCCAAGACCGATATACTTTGTTATGACTTCCGCTTTGTTTACACGGGTGTCGGTTTCGAATGCATCGAACGATTCAATTTCTTCCTTAATGAGATAATCAACCGAGACGTTGAAATACTCGCTTATAGCAATTAGCTTTTCGCTTTCGGGAACAGACACGCCGCTTTCCCACTTTGAGATTGCCTGTCGAGATACGTTTAATTGTTCAGCAAGTCCTTCTTGGGATAATCCGCTCTTTTTTCTAAGTGAATATAACTTTTCGGAAAGCTTCATAGTAATCATCCATTCTGTCGCCATTTGGCGACCGCACAAATTTATAATGAATTTTTGTGTTCGCTTTGCGACGATTTGGACTAAGGCTCCAAATCGCAAAAATTCGATGGCGTGATTAACTTCTGCTTTGATTAGATATCGGTTATTTCACGCTACCTCCTTTGTCGATAGTGTATCATAATCATTCAAAAAATGCTATACATACCTGTAATCAATTCGGCAACCGAGAGTTGCGTTTGTTAATGTTATTATAGCTACGACTCAAACTCAACCATTCATTCTTAACAAAAATGTGACTATCTTCACTCGCATATGAATTATAGTCACATCTTATTTTTTTAGTAAATCAATTAAAGCCTGCTGTTTAATCTCGGATATTCTTCGGAATAACGATATCAACTCTTTTTCATTTTTACTCAAAATTTCAAGTTGTTCATCTTCCATAAAAAACTGTGCAAGTGTTACTCCAAATGCTTCGCAAATGCACTCTAAAGTATCTATTTTAGGTGGATTGCCTCTTTTTATCATTGATGTCAAAGTGGATTGCGTTATACCGGCTTCTTGTGCGAGTTCGTACATTGACCAGCCGCGTTGAAAACGCATTTTTTCAATTTTTCTATTTATATCCATTTTCACCTCTAAAATCGTTTTATACTATTATACTACGCATTTGCACAAAAAATAAAACGCATAACCATTGACAATGCAACGCATTTGCGTTATAATATAATAGCCAAATAAAATGATAGGAGAAAACACTATGAAAAAGGCAATAACATTTATAACTGTAGTCGCATTACTTCTATTAACTCTTTGCTCTTGCGTAGAAACCGGAAATACACAAGATCAAGGTAGTGGTAGTGCATCCTCAAGCAATTCGTCTAATAACACTCAAAATCAAGGCAGCGGAAACACCTCATCTACCGACAACTCATCTTCTAATTTAGGAAATTATAACGTAATTATTGAAAGCTGCCGCCTTGCTACCGACTACGAAGGCAAGCCTATCGTTATTGTGAAGTACGAATTTACAAATAACGACGATGAAAATGCTTGCTTCGCA
>JAZRUS010000005.1:0-4355 GCA_045652665.1 Eubacteriales bacterium
TCGTAGGAAGACACATTAAATCCCCACCTCCTTGGCTCACAGAACGACATGGCTACGATCCGACTTTGACGTAAGAAGCTTGAAGGATGAGATATCCTTTACTCCGGCTATGCTGAAGTACAGGGTCTATATCATAGACGAGGTTCATATGATGTCCGGAGCGGCGTTCAACGCGCTGTTAAAGACACTTGAGGAGCCGCCGTCGTATGTAGTCTTTATACTCGCAACCACCGAATACAATAAGCTTCCGACGACTATCGTATCAAGATGTCAGCGCTTCGATTTTCGCAGGATGAGCTCCGATATCATAATAGAGCGTCTGAAAAAAATATCCGATGCCGAGGGTATCGATCTCGGTGAGGACGGAGCACGCCTTATTGCAAGGGCGTCGAGGGGCGGTATGCGCGATGCGGTCAGCCTTCTTGAGCTTTGCGCGGGCTCCCGCGCTCATATAAATGCGGAGCTTGTTGCCTCTACTATCGGTACGGGCGATCGCGGTGCGGTGTATAAGCTTATTGAGGCTATCGGATGCGCAGATCATAATACCGTTTATACGGTAGTGCGCGACGTCGTTATGAGCAGCGGTGATATTTCCGTGTTCTGGCAGGAGATAATTGACTCATGCCGCGATATAATGATAGTTAAGAATACAGATAAAGCAAAATCCTATCTTGATCTTACCGACGTTGAATTTGAGATGTTAAAAAAGATCGCGGCAGGATTTTCTATGGCTCGTCTTTCCTATCACACAACGATTCTTGAAAATGCGCTTGCCGATATGCAACGGGCAGTAAACTCAAAGCGCAGTATCGCTGAGATCGCACTGACCAGAATGTGCGACCCTAAGCTTGTCCTGTCTGCCGAGGCTCTTGCCGTTAGAGTTGAGGAGCTTGAGAAGCAGATATCGATGATGCGGATGGGAATAGCTCCGTCCGCTGCAACGGCACATAATCCTGTAAATCAAGGCGCGGCGGATAATGCGCCCGCGATCACGCCGCAGCCAACCGCTAACAAGCAAAAATCCGACATACCTGTCGGAATTTTGCCGTACGACCGTTGGAATACGGTTCTTGAGCGCATCGGAGAACTTAAGAGGTCGCTTGCCAGCCAGTTTGTCGGTGCGAGCGCTTTTAAGGACGGTGACGGTGGATTCATCATAAGGATGAGGGAGTTTTTCGCCAACAGAATACTTGCGAATGCATCGGACTTTGCAATTCTCTGCGGTGTGATAGCCGAAATAGAGAATAGGGCAAAGGAAGATGTTAATGTAAAAATAGAGGGAATAAGTGCCGCCGCGGCGAGCGATCCGGCATCCGAGCTTGAAAATCTGTTTAATTAAATCGTGCCGACCGAGTTCGGCGGAATGGAGATAAATATGAAGGTAAGATTACCCCAAGGATCGGCGGGCGGTCCCGCAAATATGCAGGCGATGCTTAAGCAGGCGCAGAAAATGCAGGAGGACATGGCGGCAAAGCAGGAGGAGCTTGAAGCGCGTGAATACGACGTTTCTGCCGGCGGCGGTGTCGTTAACGTGAAGATCAACGGTAAAAAGGAAATTCTTTCGGTCAAGATCTCTCCCGAGGTCGTTGATCCCGACGATATAGAAACGCTTGAGGATCTGATCGTAGCCGCTGTGAATGAGGCTGTTAAAAAGGTTGAGGCGATATCTGCCGACGAAATGCAGAAGATAACCGGCTCAATCGGACTTCCGGGGATGTTCTAAGCTATGGCAGAATATATAGCGCCTATTCAGCGCCTTATTGAGGAATTTCGGCGGCTTCCGGGCGTCGGCGCAAAAACTGCCGCACGCTATGCCTTTGCCGCGCTTAATTTTACGGATGATGAGATAGCGCGCTTTGCGGATGCCCTTACCGGTATGAAAAGGGATGTTCATAAATGCCGCGTATGCTTCGGACTTTCCGCGTCGGAGGATACCTGCGATATTTGTGCAAGTGAGGATCGCGATCCGTCGCTCATCTGTGTCGTAGAGGATGCAAAGGACGTTATGGTTATGGAGCGCGTCAGAGGTTATAAGGGCGTATATCATGTCCTCGGCGGTGCGCTCTCGCCATTGGATAACGTTACGGCTGACGACCTGACGTTCAAAGAGCTTGTCGACCGAGTTAAAGACGGCGGAATAAGAGAGGTCATCGTTGCAACAAATCCGACACCCGGCGGAGACACGACCGCCGCGTATCTTGCAAGAATACTTGAGCCGTATGAGGTCGTGGTGTCAAGGCTTGCGTACGGTATTCCCGTAGGCGGAGATATTGAATACGCGGATGAGGTTACACTCTACAGGGCAATGGAGGGAAGACGTTATTTTTAAGGATGTGTCGGCTCAAAATATCCAAAACATATTATCAGAAAATCGAGGCTTTGCGGCTTCGGTTTTCTTTTTTTATACCGTGGCGTACTTAAACTTTAGTCGGAGATTATCGGCAATCATTGCGATAAATTCGGAGTTGGTTGGCTTTCCTCTTGAATTTTGAATAGTATATCCGAAGTAGGAATTTAAGGTATCAACGTCGCCCCTGTCCCACGCTACCTCGATCGCGTGTCTGATAGCGCGCTCGACGCGCGAGGTTGTTGTTTGAAACCTTTTGGCTACGGAGGGGTAGAGTATCTTTGTTACCGAATTAATAATATCCGTATCCTCTATTGCCATGAGTATAGCGGCGCGTAAATACTGGTAACCCTTTATGTGTGCGGGAATTCCAATCTGATGTATAATCTTCGTGACCTGTGCCTCCATATCGGGTGATTCCGCGGTGTTGCGTGCACTTCTTCCCGTGCTGGATTTTAAAAGCACGTCCATATGATAAATTAGGGTCGAAAAGTCAAAGGGCTTGGGGATGCAAAGATCTGCCCCCGCTTCGGTTGCCTCAAGCAATATCGACTGCTTGTTTATCGGAGACATAAGAATAAATATTGGGCGTGCCTTCCCGTCGGGACGGGATGCGGAGCGGATTATTCCGATGCCGTCAAGCTTTGATATCCACAGATCAACGATAACTACGTCGTAGCCGTTTCTTCTTATCATATCTACCGCGGCATTTCCGTCTCCCGCCTCGTCGATGTGGGAGCATCCCGATGCCAAAAGACAATCTGACAGCCTTTTCCTTTCTTCTTGGTTTTCGTCGCAAATTAGGATTTTTGCATTGTTTTCCATTTTTTGTTTCTCCTTTTCTTTAAAATTGGTAAAATTTGGAAATTAATCGGCTTACGATTATTTTACCATAGGAGCAGAGGTAAAATCAAGACATAATTTAGCGAAAAAATTGACAAAGTTATTGCATTAAAAATGGTAAGAATTACCAATTAGAGCTTTGCCTCAACACATTTCGACTGCATAATTCAAAAACAGCTAAAATTTCTTGAAAGAGCGATTATTTCATTAATTCATAATAATTTGTTAAGCAATTATTTTAACTTACGTATTGCAAAACCAAAAGTTATATGGTATAATGTATTTGTGAGAAGTTGACTTTCTTACAGAAATATATTTATGTTAGAAATATTATAAGGAGATAGATCTATTATGAACGCAAACGTAACCAACAATAAGTTCGTCAATGATTGGATTGCGGAAATGGCTGAAATGGTTAAGCCCTCCGAGATCATCCTGATCGACGGATCTGAGAAGCAGGCTGAGGCTCTCCGCGCGGAGGCAATTGCAAACGGCGAATTGCTTAAGCTTAATGAGGAGAAGCTCCCTAACTGCTATCTTCACAGAACTGCTATCAACGACGTAGCCCGCGTTGAGAACAGAACCTTCATCTGTACCAGAAATAAGGAGGATGCAGGTAACATCAATAACTGGATGGATCCTAAGGAATGCTATGCAAAGCTTTCCAAGCTTTACGAGGGCTCATATAAAAATAAACCTATGTATGTTATTCCTTATTCCATGTCGGTCGTAGGCTCTGACTTTGCTAAGTACGGAATTGAGCTTACCGATTCTATCTACGTCGTTCTTAATATGCTTATTATGACGAGAGTAGGTCTTAACGTTCTTGATGCACTTGGCGATAGCTCAGACTTCATCAAGGGACTTCATGCAAGAGCAGATATCGATGAGGAAAAGAGATATATATGCCACTTCCCCGAGGATAACACCATCTGGTCCGTTAACTCCGGTTACGGTGGAAACGTTCTTCTCGGTAAGAAGTGCTTCGCGCTTCGTATCGCATCCTACCTCGGTAGAAAAGAGGGCTGGATGGCAGAGCACATGCTCATCCTTGGTGTTGAGTCTCCCGACGGCGACATCAAGTACATCTCCGCAGCATTCCCCTCCGCTTGCGGTAAGACCAAGTCGGATCGTAGCCATGTCGTTCTGTGAGCCAAGGAGTTGA
>JAZRUS010000006.1:0-3312 GCA_045652665.1 Eubacteriales bacterium
CAAGGAGTTGCCGTTTGCGTTGCCCATAGGCTGAAAAAGATGCTGTAACCTTACCTTTCATATAACAGTATCTTGGCCACATAAATTGAATATTGTTTTTTATCTATCGCGGTAAAAACACGATCCATCCTCCCGACCGCTTAACCGGGAATCAAGGGTAGGTATCTGTTGCGTTAGAGTCTACATGGAAATCCATAAGTCTTCGCTTATGTTTTTTTGTTGTACTCTGCAACAGATGCCTACCCTTTTTGTTTTCCCTTGAACGATTACAAAAAGCTTCGCGGAAGTTTTCTTCTGCCATACATACCAAATTTTTAGAAAGGCTGGTGAGTCAATGAAATCATCAATCATCAAAAGCAAAGACGAGCTCCCCATGTTTCTCACGGTAATGGATATGGCGGCTCTGCTCGGCATATCACGTTCCAGCGCATACGAGCTCGCCGCCGAAGAAGGCTTCCCAAAGCTGAAGCTCGTACCCGG
This sequence comes from Eubacteriales bacterium, assembly GCA_045652665.1. Classification (GTDB taxonomy): domain Bacteria; phylum Bacillota; class Clostridia; order Oscillospirales; family CAG-272; genus UBA1740. The sequence continues at coordinate 481 of JAZRUS010000006.1, forward strand.
ACGTGTCATCATTCCCAGAGATAAGCTCTTCGAATGGCTGGATGAGCAGACAAGCTATATGGCGGTTTGAGAGGAGGTGAAGGCTTTCCGATTTCGAAGCAGGATAAAGGCGTGCTCCATTACACGCCAACCACAGCGACCGGCAACGCCGTTCGCGAACTTTAACGAGATTTAGGGCGATTTCGAGAGATTTAAGGAATTCGATGAGCTTAACATTCGCGTCTCAAATAAAAAATCGCGTGCACGAGATTTTTGGTGCTTTTTCGAAAGCGCCCCCAACTATTTACGAAAGGATTTTGAAAAATGTCAGAGAATTTTGAATCAAAAGGCGTAAGACTTCGTCCCGAACAATGGCGGCTCTGCAATCAGATGTGCCGAGAGTTTGGTTATAAAAACTACAGTGAATTCCTCCGCGACGCGGTCGATTTCTATGCCGACTGGAAAACGCGAGGCACTACGGAAAAGGTCATCACGCCCGAAATTGAATCGATCGTGAGAAAAGCGATTGGGAAAACAGAGGACAGAATTTCTCGGTTGCTGTTCAAAAATACGGTAGAACTTCACCTGCTGACACGCCTGATCTATCACGATTTTGCTTACAAACCCGACGAAGTTAAAGCGATTCGCAACGAGGCAATTCGGCTGGTTGGCGATACAAACGGCTCGTTGAATCTCGATTATATTGATTCGGACGAGGATTTTAATTGATAACAAATTGATAACTCTTGGCGTTGCCGCTGGATATTCATTTGAACCTGTGGTATCTTTGTGGTACGAAAAAATCTTGAAAGGAAGTGAAAAACAATGGCAAAACGCAGACCGCAGCGTGACGGAACGATCCACAAGCGCAAGGACGGTCGATGGGAGGCTCGTCTTGTCATCGGTCACAAAAACGATGGCAGTCCGATGTACAAATCAGCCTTTGCCAAGACGCAGAAGGAGGCCTTAAAGCTCCTGCACACAGCCATCGAAACCTACCGCGACGTTGACCTCACCGAGGAAAGCCGCATGACTCTTGGCGAGTGGCTCGACAAGTGGCTGGACGAGTATATGATATTCACCGTCCGCGAAAGCACGCTGGAGTCCTACGGTGCTCTGATTAAAAATCAAGTCAAGCCTTTCATCGGGAACAAGCCTCTCTCAGCCTTGACTACCTCGGAGATGCAGAAATTTTATAACAAGATCAAGAAGGAAGGTCGCGTCCGTGAGCATCCGATACACGGCAAAACGCTTGCCGACAGCATGGTCAGGGGCATCCACATGATGCTCCACGAAGCCCTTGATATGGCGGTCAAGGAGCGACTGATCGTGAAGAATCCGACCAATGGCACGACGGTTCCCAAGTGCAATTACGCCGATAAGCAGGTGCTTGGCGACAGCCAGCTTGACATATTCCTCGATGCAATCAAAGCCTATCCCGAGTGGACGGACTTCTTCTACGCCGAGGTTATGACGGGACTTCGCAAAGGTGAGATCTGCGGACTCAAGTGGAGTGACGTGGACATTGACGGCGGAAAGCTCCACGTGCAGAGGGCGGTGACAAGACAGAAGGGCGGCATTCGTATCGGTGAGACCAAGACCGACACCGGAATGCGAATCATCACCCTGCCGCCAAGCGTCCTCGATATGCTCACGCGGAGAAAAAAAGAAGCACTCAGCGAGTGGATCTTCTACAAATTCACAAACCCGTGCGAGCCGATGCCGCCCGATGCAGCCTATCGTAGCCATTATTGTAACGGCTATTGTGACTATAATTTGTTTTGCCGTCAGCATACCGATATTTAACAAGAAGCATTTATAAATTAACTTAGCCCTCGTTCCGTTTGGAACGAGGGCTGTTTTCCGCAAAGTAACAGCGTAACCCGGCAAAGTAACACTCCAAAGAGTAGATTTTTAGCCGAAAATATGATAAAATATGTTCAGAAAGAACGGAGGTGTTTCTATGGAATTTTCCGAAAAATTAAAAGAACTGCGGAGCGAAAAAGGCATATCTCAAGCAAAGCTCGCAGCCGATATACATATCTCAAGATCTGCTGTTGCCAAATGGGAAAACGGCTTGGGATTGCCGAATGATGAGTCGCTTAAACTGTTAGCCGATTATTTCGGTATCGCAATCAACGAACTGATCCCTAACAAGAGCAACGAAGAAATCATTGTGTCGAAGAACAAGACCATCGACCAACAGAAAAAGGTCATCATCGGGTTTGCGGCAGGATGCGCTATTGGTCTGTTTATCTTGGGGTTCATCTTTATAGAACCTCTGAGGGAGAGCTTGGTTCAGTTAGGCTTAGGTATAATTTGCGTGATACTTGGTATCTTCAATATGTGCGGAAATATCGGTACGATCCATTGGTACAATCGCCGTAAGGTCACGAAGGAGAATCAAAAGGCATATTGTATGTTCGTCGGTCTTGGAACGGTCATTGTCGGTGTAGCTATAATTGCCGGAGCTGTTGTTCAAGCATTAGGACACATAGCGGCAAGTGGGTTGGTAATTGGTGTAGGCGTTCTGCTTGGATTAGCCCTTATCCTATACGCGCAATTCAAATATAACAGAGGTCTGTTCTAAAGTTATTCTAATACCTTAAGCCCTCGTTCCATCACGGAGCGAAGGCTGACGAAAACAATCGTCAGCCCTCAAAATTTGAGTCGCAGAAAGCAAAGAAAAAGGATTTTCAAAAAACACTTCAAAAATAGCTTAAAAATCTGCAAAACCGGTGTCCTGTGCCGAAAGAAAGCGTTTTGTTAAAAACTGTGGTCTTTTGGCACGAGAGCAAGTTGGAGATAATAAACAAAAAAATCAGTCCTAATCTTATGAAAAGGACTGGTTTT
>JAZRUS010000007.1:0-18162 GCA_045652665.1 Eubacteriales bacterium
GTGCGCGTCGAATCTTGAAAGCCTGCTGTTTTTATATGTTTTGTTTTTACAGTAGTTGGAACCGCCGATACCCCAGCAGTAGTGGTTGCTGTTGTGTTTTACACCGTCGATGTAGTATTCTTCATACATATCCATAGATAATCTGCCGGTATCTGTTGCTGAGGGATTTCCGTCCGAATCTAACCAGAAGTTGCTCTGCACGCACCCGTCAACGGTCAAAAGGTTAATGTGCCTTGCGGAGAAGTCGTACGTACCTCCGTCACCGTAGTTTCTTCTTCCCTGCATTGTGCAGTTCTGAATGGTGATATTATTTGCGTACTGCGCGTAGAAGAATCCGCTGTAGTGTGCGCCTTCCATACCGCGCTTCTGATCCTCGTAGCTTATCTCTCCGGTTACCTTATGAACAACGCCCTCAACAAGCGTGTTCGAACGCATAATGTGAATTCCCCTCTTGTAATAGCCGAAGGAACCACCCTCGTATTTTGCATCAAGACCGCAGGCTATCGTAGTAAACGTACCGCCCTTAACGGTAAGGGGTGCAACGTCGGTACGGATAACCTCGATTTTTGTAACCTTCGGGTAGTCGAACATAAAGGGAGTAGAGGAATCGATGTTTCCGTCCTCGTCAACGAGGATGATCTCTTGCTGGTCATCACCCTGTCCTGCAAAATTCGCGCCGTATCTGCGGAATATCTGATTCTGATCGTAATATATTACGAGGAGTGCGGGATATCCCAGACCGAGGTCGATCTTCGTCGTGCCGTAGGTCTCACCGATCGCGCCGAGCGCCTCAAGCTGATCTGCTGCGTTTTTAGAGGTCAGCGTTACGGTTGCATAGTCGGAGTTGCCCGAGAGATAGTCGGATTCAATCGTAAATATATTTGTGGTGGCCAATTTTTTGCCGAACGAATCGGAATAATCGATTTCTGAGTCGTCAATTATAAATTCCGCGCCCGTCCAATCCACATTCGTTCTGACAGGAATGGTTACCGATGTGCTGCCGCCGTTGACGGTTGTTTCAAATACGTTATACCTGGCTGAGGTCTTGCCCTCGGATACAGCCTTGACGAGCTGGCCGCACTCGTTTGCAAGAACGTGCGCGTTGTACATGGCCTCAAAGTCGTTTTTGCCGTCACCGCTTATGGCACCGAAGTCCTCGTAGTATATGACGCTTATATCCTGCGTGTATACAGTGCCCTCAAAGTTGACGTCATCCTTTGCCATGGTCAGCTTTTTGGTAGCAAATGCGGAAATCGCATCGGACAGCTTATTATCAAACGCGCAGTCGAAGTAAAGCTTAGTTCCCGAAGCGTATACTTTAAAGCTATCCTTACCGTATACCTTATCAACATTTCTTACGACGATAGATTTATCGGCATCATCAAGATTTACGATCTCAAGCCAATAGCCCGTCTGACCGTAGATCATATCCTGAAGGTTTTCCGCAGCCTTGAGATACACCGAGTTCGATTTGTTGGTGGCTATGGTATAATCCCTCATATCTTCGCTGTTAAGGCTAAGGGACGTTATTTTATAGCCTGTCTGAGTTTTCTCGACTACATCGTCCGCAGTCATTGTGACGGTATCGATATTCTTATCGTCCGCACCGAGAATATCTTCGCTGAATTCCTCAATTGCATCCGCCAGCGTCTCGTCCGAACCTGCGTGGATGAGAACCTTTGAGTCGATTATCTTGATCACGTAGCCCTTCTTACCGAGTGCGTAGCGGTCGATCTGAAATTTCTCACCGCGGCTTGCTACGTTACCGATCAGGACCTCGACGTCCATTTCGGTGTCGCTGCTTGAGCCTTCGTTTATAACGTCAACCTCTATTCCCGCCTTGTCAAGCGCCTTTACGACCGAATTGATCGCAGTGCGGACATTGAGGGCCGTTCCCTTAGCAAGAACGAACTGGAAGTTGGCAACGCCGTCTGTAATAAGCTCAACGTCGGCAACCTGCGCTGCGGGCATTTCCTTTTCGCAAACGTCGCAATATCCGTCTCCGTCTCCGTCCGTGCAGACCTCGCACGGATCAGTGCCGCCGCCGCACGCGAACATTGCAAAGCTCAGCGTGAGCGCAAGCAGGATCAGAAGAAGCCTTTTAGTTATCTTCATTTTCTTTCCTCCAAAAATATATTTTGTATTATACATTCTAACACAACTTTCTATTTAATGCAAGTTTCTAACGACAATTTCAGCGTTTCATCCAAAAAAAACTTCATGTCTTGGTATTCTTTCACAAAAAAGCTCCCCGCTTCTAAACGGGGAGACTTTAATATGTTAATTCACATTTAACAAATTTTGAACAAATCAAATTTTAGCGTAAAAGTGCCCGATTGAGGTGCGCTTTCTATCGGGCTCTTTTATGGTTGGCGATTAACGGTTTTTGTTCTTTCCTTTATTTGCAATAAGCAGCAGAGTAACGGCAGCGCCAACTGCGAGAACGGTAACGATTACGACCGCAAGCCAGCTAACCTCCGCAAGACCGGAAAGGATGAATTCTCCGGTCTCCTCATCCTGTAGGCAGGGCGCGATCAGCGTTACGTCCACGATACCGCCGAGAAGAAGGGAAAGACCGGCAAGAAGGCGGAGAGAAGCGGTTCCGTCCGCGGTGTGCGGATTAGCGATGCGTACCGGTATCTCTCTTGAAAAATCTACCGCCCCCCCAAGGTAATATGCTACGGAGATGAGGATTATAGCTTCGGGAAGCATATAAGTCGCGTTATATCCGAAAGAATATATAAGCGCCGCGTTTGAGGGGATCGAAAGTCCCGCCCACACGGTAGCACCCGAAATAACGTGACAGATATAGCGTAATACGGAGACTGCTGCGGCACCGCAAACAAGTACTGTGCGTTGGGTTTTTGCAATTTTGCGAAATACTCCGCCGATGCCCACAAAGGTGAATGCTACGATATAGTCGAGCAGTATTACCGCGAGTATCGATTGCCAGGTGGAAAAATATGAGAGAGTACCGAGGCCGAGCAGCTGCTGCATAGCAGCGTATACGAGACCCGAGCCGAGACCCCATACCGTACCCTGTCTGTAGGACAGAATGATCATCGGCAGCATTGACGCGATAGTGACCGAGCCGCCGTAAGGCATATCGACGATCTTAAGAATACTGAGCACGGTAGCCAGAGCAACCATCATCGCGCTTTCTACGAGTGCGCGGACTCTTTTTGACTGTGAATTCAAGGTTGTGTACCTCCAAGTAAAAAAATACCGCACAGGACATATCATCCGTGCGGTAGATTACTTGAGTAAACTTATCTCCCTACGACGGCATTATCCGTATCAGGTTAAAGGGTTTGACTTACGTCATCTCAGCGCATGGCACCCCTGATGTATATTCTGTTCGGTTCGTATTGATTATAGCACGGGTCAGACGGTTTGTCAAGCGGTAAAATTAAATTTCCTCGATTATAAGAAGCGTTCCGTCCCTGACGGAAATTGTTGCGTCGTTTTCCGTTGTGTGATTTGATACACCGAGCGGAAATTCCGGCTTTAAAGTCCCGTCCTTTAATTTGTAGTAGAGCCCCTCGATGTCTACGCCTCTCGCCTCGCCGCCAAATGCAAACACAGAAATGCTTTTTTTAGGTTTGGCCGCGACCCGTGTCGAGCTATTCTTGATAGCATATACGATACATTCTCTGTCGTACAGAATGGCTCGGTTTCCGTCCGATGCAATGCTTGCGAGTAAACAATAGTTTGCGAAAGTGTGGTCTGCGCGACCTCCGACACCTCCGTAGATACGAAATTCGCTGTATCCGCGCCGCACCCCTTCGAGATATGCAAGGTGCATATCGGTCTCGTCCTTTTCCACCTTGTATCTTGCTGTTTCGACGTCCGAGGGCACGGAGGCAATAGAATCCATATCACCGATCAGAAGGTCTGTGCGTATCTCAAGGGACTTCAGCGTGGCGTATCCGCCGTCCGCCGCAATAACGAGGTCGCCTTTTTCGGGTATGATGTCGCCGTAAAAGGCTCCCGCGCCGACAATATAGCATACTCCCATATCAGCTCTCCGGGTGCAGGTCAAGCATCTCGTCCAGAGCTCTCATAACGCCGAGCTTGCCGTATTCGTAGGTAAGTCCGCCTTGCATATACGCCGTATACGGCTCACAGAGAGGACCGTCGCAGGAGAGCTCGTTTGTCGCGCCGGTAACGAACGTGCCCGCCGCCATTATTTCGGGGTGCGGATATCCCGGCATATCACCCGGCTCGGGTATGCAGTATGCCTCGACTGGCGATCCCATCTGGATTCCCTTGCAGAACTTTATGAGCCTGTCCGCAGAGTGCAGATCCATGGTCTGAACTATATCCGTGCGCTTTTCGTCGTATTTTGGGGAGACGTCATTGAAGCCAGCAAGCTCAAGCAGTCTCGCTGCAAACGCCATTGACTTAAGCGTGGATGCGACTGCCGCGGGAGCCATAAAGAAGCCCTTATAAAAGGATGCGAGCTGATTGAAGTTAGCTCCGAGACTCTTTCCGACGCAGGGCGCGGTCAGCCTTTCGGCAATGTCCTCTATGATCTCGCTTCTGCCTACGCAGTATCCGCCGCTTACGGCAAAGCCTGCGCCGAGATTCTTCATCATAGAGCCTACGAAAACGTCTGCGCCGACGTCGGTCGGCTCTCTGTCCTCCGTAAATTCTCCGTAGCAGTTGTCTACCATAACTATAGTATCGGGGCAGGCTGCCTTGACTGCGGCTATCGCCTTTTCTATCTTGTCTATCGTAAGGCTTTTGCGCTGTGAGTAGCCGCGGCTTCTCTGAATCGCCGCCACGCGAACGTCACCGTGCGAAACACGCGCCCTTATTGCGTCGATATCAAACTCGTCGCCTATAAGGTCTATTTCCTCATACTTAACGCCGCATTTTATCAGCGAGTTTCGGCTGTCTCCTGCCGTACCTATAACGCTCTTTAGCGTGTCGTACGGCTCTCCGGAAATGTAGAGCAGAGTTTCTCCGTGCTTCAAGAGTCCGCCTAGCGTGACCGAAAGCGCGTGCGTGCCCGACATAAGCTGGGGTCTGACCAGCGCATCCTCCGCACCGAATACCTTGGCGTATATTTCTTCAAGCTTATCTCTGCCGGAATCGGTGTATCCGTATCCCGTGATCTCTATGAAATCGGCGGTCGAAACTCTGCATTCCTGAAATGCGGACAGCACCTTTGCCGAGCAGAAAAGCGCGTTTTCTTCAATTTTTTTGAACACTTCGCGGCAGTCATCCTCGGCTCTTTTTGCGAGCTGTGCCGTTTTGTCGCTGATGTTGTATCCGTAGTACATACTGTCTCCCATTCGCCTTGCGGCGATTCTGTTTTGTCTTTATCAAATTCTTTCTAAAAGATCGGGTATTTCGTCGAGTGAGCATACTTCGTAATCCGGCATTATATTCCTCGGTACCGAAATTCTTTTTGGGTTGAAAAGGCAGGTCCTTATTCCCGCATTTATGCCTCCCTGTATATCCGAGGTAAGGCTGTCACCGATGATTATAGCTTCATCTTTTGAAAAAACCTCTATCTGAGCAAAGCAACCCTCGAAGAATTTAGGACTCGGCTTGTTATATCCTATCCTCTCGGAGATAAAAACTCCGTCGAAGTATTTTGCGATGCCCGATATAGCTATCCGCGAATCCTGTACTACCGCTGTGCCGTTTGAGGCAAGATACATACGGTATTTTCCGGTTGCGCGCAGCTTCTCAACAAGCTCTATAGCTCCGTCCACGTAAAAATATATCCCGCTCAGTTCTTTTTCGTATATCGCCTGCGCGGAGTGCGGATCGGCGTTTACGCCAAGCTCGGAAAACAGGATCTCGTATCTACGCACGAGTATAACGTCCCTTGTGACTTCTCCGCGCTCAAGAGCTTCCCATTGCCCGCGGTTGATATCGCTGTAGCGGCTCAGCGTTTTTTCTGTCGGCTCTATTCCGAGCCTCGCGAGTGTGTTCGTCAGAGCCTTGCGCTCGGAGCGCTTGAAATCGAACAGGGTATCGTCAAGATCGAAAAATACCGTTGTGATCATACCTTATGCTTCCTTTCCGGCGGACGCGCCTTGCTTGATGTCGGTTTTCTGAATTTCAGAATTATACGTAGAGGTCGACGTCGATATTCAGCTTTCCTTTTTTTGAAGTGCTTGAATATCCTCGGTATATCATCCGTCCCTTGCCGCGAACGCTTATTACCTCGCCGAGCTTTGGAATATACGAGGTGTTTTCGCAAAGCCGTCCGTCAACGAACACCAGCCGCTTTGAAAAATACGACTGCGACTCCTCGCGTGACAGAGAAAACACCTTTGCCACAACACCGTCTAGCCTCTCGCCGTTTGCCTGTATTCTTCGCGGCTCGGTTTTGTAAAGGCTGCCCTCGGGCAGGTTATTAGCGACAGAGAGGCGCATGTCGGTGTGCTTAACCTTCGTCAGCGACGAGATAATATAAGGTGCGATATCCTCAGTCGCAAATATGTAGCCGACGTTGTCGACTATCGGAATGTCACCGAGCGTTGCGCGCTCGATACCGAGGTTGAGAAGCGCGCCGAGAAAGTCTCTGTGCGTGAGCCTGTCCGCGAATTTTTGCGACACGGGCTCGGCTTTTATGCAGACTATGGGGAAGGGCAGGGTGTATCCCGCACTTTCCTCGTTTCCGAATCTTATCATTACTCTTTCAGCGCCACAAGCTCCGCCAAAGGCGGTGTAGGGGATACCGCTTATTGCGCTCTTTATCTCACCAAACGCTGCTTGCTCGGCAAGACCGAGAAAGTCGGTGAAGAGAATTATTCCCGAATTGTAGGATCGGTTTGCAAGCTCAAGGAAGCGTTTCTTTAAAAGCTCCGTATCTTCCATTAAAGCGTTGCCATATCAACCGGATACATTATTTTGAGCTGGTTGATCTTTGATTCGTATGCCTTGCGGCGCTTGTCTCCGAGAAGTCCGGACTTAAGCTCCTCTTTAATTTCCTCAAAGGGCGTTTCCTTCGACTCGGATTTTGAATTGAGCTTAATCAGGTGATAACCAAACTGAGTCTTAACGGGGGTCTCGGTAATAGAGCCAACCTCCATTTCAAAGACAGCCGTGTCAAATTCCGGCACCATCTGACCTCTGCCGAAATCACCAAGGCTTCCGCCGGATTCCTTGGATGGGCAGGAGGAGTATTCCTTCGCCGCATCCTCAAAGCTTTTTTTGCCTGAGGTGATCTCTGCGTAGATCGCGAGCGCTTCTTCCTCGGTCTTTACGAGAATGTGACTTGCATTAACTGTCTCACCGGTTACGAACTCTGCCTTGTGTGCCTCGTAGTATTCCTTAACTTCAGCGTCGGTAACGTTTACTCCTGCGAAGATCTTTTCGCCCGCATAGCTCACAAGGAGATTTTCCTTGAGGCGGTTAAGCTGATCTCTGAAGCCTGCCTCTGCTTCGTAGAGGTTTCGTCTTGCGTCAAGCAAGAGAAGCTTGTTGCCGATAACCTGATTGAGTATTGCGCGGCGCCCCTCCGGACTATTATACATCTGACCTCTTTGACCGAGACCCATAAGGAACTCGTCGATTTCCTTGTCGGTGACGGTAAGTCCTCCGACCGTAGCAAGAATTCTATCTGCCATTTTAAAACTCCGTTCTGCCGTATTCCGGCTTTAAAATTATTTGTTTCTCAACCCCTTGGGGTAATGATTCTTTATTCTTCCTCCGCTTTGTTTTCCGCCGCCGAGCGGTACGCCCTCATAGAGCACAGAGCAGAATCCGCTTTCGGTAACGTTTGCGGCTTCTATCTCCTCGCCTCGGAGATATCTCGTTATCCTGCCGTCGCTCCGTGACAGATTTTCCTGCCTCTTGAATAGCCCTCCGAATGCCGAGAAGAACTGATGAGAGGGGAAAAGCATATTCTTTTCTACTTTGCCGACAAGCACTCCGGCGGAGAATACCGATCTTGGCGGGATCGGAACACCGTGCGTGGATAATACTATGTTATCGCCAACCTTGATAAGTCTGCCTTCGGGAGGTGTGCAGAGCGCCTCTTTAAAGAATTTCTCTACGGTATCAAGATCCGATCTGCTGAGTGGCTTTGAGGCGTCCTTGTAAAGTATTGTTGCCTTTTTTGAGGGAAGCTCCGTCTTCCGCATCAACGCTATGAACTGCCCCTCACCGCGCGATTTGTGCGGATAAAATCTGCGTGTAAGCGGCGTTTGTCTGCCGCCGAGCTCTACTCCGTCAGCGGTAACTGCGCGAAGCTCATCTCTGACAGGCACAAGGCTGAATTCGGGATGCTCGGAGAGAAATTCATCGATGACTGCTTCGTTTTCTTCAACCGAATAAGTGCAGGTTGAGTATACGAGGTATCCGCCGGACGCAACAAGCGGTGCGGCATTTTTTATAATCTCCATCTGCCTTACAGCGCATGCCCTGACGTTTTCCTCGCTCCATTCCTCGATCGCCTCACTGCTCTTTCTGAACATTCCCTCACCGGAGCAGGGAACGTCTGCTATAACGAGATCGAAAAAGTCCGAATAGAGCTTTGGCAGCTCTGCTGTATCAAGCGAGGTGACTATCGCGTTTGTGATTCCAAGCCTCTCAAAATTTGACACCACGATCTTTGCTCTTTTCGGCACGTATTCATTTGAGAGTATAAATCCGTCCTTACCTATCTCTGCGGCGGCTTGACCGGATTTTCCGCCCGGCGCGGCGCACATATCCAGTACTCGCCAGCCCTCTTTTATATCAAGAGCCGAAAGTGTTGCCATAGCTCCGGGATCCTGCACGTAGATCATTCCCGCGTGATGCTCCGGAGTTGCGCCTATCCCGTCTGCGTTTTTTGGAATGAAACCGCATTTTGTGTATGATATTGGGTCGGGCGTCTCTCCGCACAGACGCAGATAATCGGCTGTGCTGCATTTCAGCGTGTTCACTCTTACTCCGCGCACCGCATCCTCGTTCTCGATCGCACTGATAAAACCGTCATATTCCTCGGAGAGTAGCTTTTTCATTCTTTTTTTGAATAATTCGTCGATCATCTTCCCCTCCCAGGTCGCTTTTTTCGATTGTCGCATACACTATTATACTTCACAAAAAAAATAATGTCAATATATAAAAAATATAATTGACTTATCAAAAAGAAAGTGATATACTCTATATGAAAAAAGGGGGGGATAACGTGGAAAAAGCATATAAGACCCAAAACGGTGTGAATATTTACGGCTATAAAAACCCGTCGCTTCACGGATTCTTTATCTCGCTTTTCCTGCGTGCGGGCAGCATGTACGAGAGTGAGAAAGACAACGGTATCACTCACTTTTTTGAGCACGTTGCGATAAGAAACGTCAATAAGTTGATGAACGGCGAACTGTATTCCGAGCTCGATAGGCAGGGGGTGGAGTTTAATGCCTCGACCTATTCGGAGATGGTGCAGTTTTACGTCAGCGGCGCGTCAGAGAAGTTCTCTTTTGCCACCGAGATACTGACCCGTCTTTTTTCTCCGATCGTTCTCGACAGTGGGGAGATAGACGTTGAGCGCAGGCGCATCAAGGCTGAAATAAGGGAGGCGGATGACAAAAATTCGCTCTTAGGGTTTACGAACGGAATCGTGCATAAGGGAACTTCGCTTGCGCGCCCGATAACGGGCAGTATATCCGGTGTGAATTCAATAACAGCAAAAAGACTTGAGGAATACAGACACTCGGCAATGCGAGCGGACAACGTTTTCTTCTACGTTACGGGTAATTACAGCTCCGAGGATATAGACGGTCTTGTTTCGGCTGTCGAAAAGTGCAATATCTTCGAGGGCGGTGACGGCAGAGGAAATATTGCTCCTCTCTCGGAAACTCACTTTAAAAGAGATGGCAGGGTAGCGGTTAAATCCTCAGACTATACGATGGTTCGTTTTACCTTTGATCTTGATATGTCGCGCGTCAGCGTCCCTGAGACCGACCTCATATACGATATGCTCTTATCGGGATACGCATCCCGCTTCTTCATTGAGATGAGCGAGGAGCGCGGTCTCTTTTATGACCTTGTCGGAGCGGTCGAAAGATATAAAAACATCGGTGAGCTTTATTTCTCGTACGAGGTACGCGGAAAGGATCTGGAAAAGGCGGTCGCTCTTACCGTTGATATACTCAAAAACTTCAAGAAAACTCTACACGCCCCTGATCGTCTTATGAAGAGCGGATACGTGGATAATGCATATATGCTATATGACGACGCGCGTGAACTAAACTTTACATTTGCGTATGATAATCATATAATGGATCTCGGATATTGCGACCTCGATTTGCGACGCGCTGCATACGACGGAGTCAGTGGCGAGGATATTAAACGAGCTGCAGAAGAAATATTTACCGCAAGAAACCTTACGCTTACCGTTAAAGGAAATAAAAAAAGCATAAATACGGAAACTCTGGAAGGAATTATAGCCGCGCTATGACGGCATTACGAGAAGAATTCATAAACAGAAACAGAGTCAAGGCGACCGAATGACCTACGAAAGCTTTGGTATGGACTGATAATATGTAAAAACCGTCCGTGACAAATCGTCACGGACGGTTTTTTGTTGCTTAATGTTAATTACCTTTATTTATTTTCCTCGGCGGAGAGCTGCTTTAGATACGCGTTGATGAATCCGTCGATCTCGCCGTCCATTACCGCGTCGATATTTCCGTCCTCGTATCCGGTTCTGGTATCCTTTGCGAGAGTATAGGGCATGAATACGTAGCTTCGTATCTGGCTTCCCCATTCAATGTTTGCCTTGTTGCCTTGAATGTCCTCGATACGCTCAAGCTTTTCGCGCATTTTGATCTCCATAAGCTTTGATTTAAGCATCTTCATTGCCGTTTCCTTATTCTGAAGCTGGCTTCTCTCGGTCTGGCAACCGACGACGATGCCGGTCGGCTTATGCACGATTCTGATCGCCGAGTCGGTCTTGTTGATGTGCTGTCCGCCCGCGCCGCTCGAGCGATGTGCTGTGACCTCGATGTCCTCGTCGCGGATAACGATGGAGTCGTCGTCCTCAAATTCCGGCATGACCTCAACAGAGGAGAAGGACGTGTGCCTTCTTCCCGAGGAGTCAAAGGGGGATATTCTGACAAGGCGGTGAACGCCGTTTTCACTTTTGAGATATCCGTAGGCGTTGATTCCCTCAACCATTATTGTCGCAGACTTGATTCCTGCCTCGTCTCCGTCGAGCCAGTCGATCAGCTTGACGTTAAAGCCGTGCTTCTCACCCCACCTCGTGTAAAGTCTGTAGAGCATCGAAGCCCAATCCTGCGCCTCGGTGCCTCCTGCTCCCGGATGGAAGGAGAGTATCGCGTTGTTCTTGTCGTACGGACCTGAGAGCAGGACCTCTATCCTTTTCTTTTCCGCTTCCGCTTCGATGAATTCGGTCTCGCTCGTTACCTCCTCCACCGAGTCATCGTCGTTTTCCTCTATCGCCATCTCACAAAGCGTGAAGGTATCCTCAAGCCTTGAGCATAAATCCTCATAGCTTTCCACCTTTGTCTTAAGCTGTTTTATTTCCTGAAGCTTTTTTGATGACTTTTCCGCGTCGTTCCAGAAATCCTGAACGAGGGTCTCGCGTTCGAGATCTGCCGCACGTTCGCGCGATTCCTCAATTCTGAGCTGGTTTCCTAGCTCTGTAAGTACTTCGCGAAGCTCAATAAGCTTTCTCTTTGCTTCTTCAAGCGCTACGATCATTTATTTTTACTGCCTTTCCGTACCCTTTATAAAAAAGCGCACAATATCCATTCTAAACTTTCCAGTCTATATTTTACCATAAAAAAGTTTGGTTGTAAATAGGGAAACGTATTTTTTTATATTGTAAAAATAAATTAAATATATGTTGATTTTTTTTACTCTATGTGGTATAATAGCCATAGAAATATACAAAGAAAGGCTTTTTGAAAATGAAAGTTACTAAGGAAACGCTTATAGGCGATATACTTGATTTTGACGTAGATACTGCCCGGTTCTTCTTCGAGATCGGAATGCACTGTCTCGGTTGCCCTCATTCAAGGGGTGAGTCTATCGAGGATGCGTGCGCGGTTCACGGTACCGATGCAGATGCTCTCGTGAATAAAATCAACGAATTTCTTGCAAGCAAGTGAGGCATCCTGTAGGTAGCAGGCTCCTTTCGGCGGCGAATTTCGTAAGGCAGGGTGCGTATTTGGCTGATATTGGCACGGATCACGCATACCTGCCTCTGTTTTTACTCGGAGAGGGGCGCATAGAGCGCGCCGTGTGCTCTGATATTAACCGCGGCCCTCTTGAGAGCGCCGAAAGGAATGCCGCGGAGCTTGGACTTTCTGAAAAGATAATATTCCGCCTTGCCGACGGTGCCGCGGCACTTGCTGATATGGGAATTACCGATTATGCAATATGCGGTATGGGCGGTGAGCTTATTGCCGAAATAATCGATGCGGCACCGCATCTTTCCGAGCCGGGCGTCCGACTGATATTACAGCCTATGACCAGACAGGCGCATCTTCGCAAATACCTTTTGCGCCGCGGCTTTTCGGTGGTTGGCGAAAGCTATTCCTGTGAGAGCGGAAAATATTACTTATGCATTGCCGCCGAGTATTCAGGAGAGGTGCGTAATATATCCGAATTTGAAGCGGAATTTGGGAATTATGACCCCCGTGCAGAATTATCCGCCGAGCAAAAGGGGTATATTGACGCGAAGATCAAGGCGCTTGAGAAGGCGATGCGCGGAAAGCGACTTGGCGGCGAATCGGATTCCCCTGAGGAGCGCCTGCTGGTTGAATTTTATGAAAGGACAGCAAAATGACGGTTAAAAAACTTTACGAAAAGCTTAGCGAGAAAATCCCCGAGAGCCTTCGCGAGGACTGGGATAACGACGGAATTATGTGTTCCGCCGACCTGTCTGCGGAGGTAAATAACGTTCTTATTGCGCTTGACGTTACCGAGGAGGTCGTTGATTATGCTATCAGCCGCAACTTCGATCTGATAATCTCGCATCATCCGCTCGTTTTTAAGCCCCTTGAGAGGGTGACGGAGGAAAATCACGTCTCCCGTAAGATCATCAAGCTTATAACCAATAACGTCTCGGTCTTTTCCTTCCATACGAGAGCGGATAAGGTCGACGGAGGAGTGAACGATCTGCTTGCTGATTTTATCGGTCTTTCATCTGTTTTGCCCTTCGGCGATGACGGACTTGGAAGGATCGGAGAGCTTGCCGACGAGCGAGAGCTTGAAAACTTTGCCGAGGATGTAAAAATGCAGCTGGGAGCGGACACCGTCAGATATGCAGATGCATATAACTCTGTAAAGCGCGTTGCGCTCGTTGGCGGTGACGGCAAGGATTACGTTAAGTCGGCAATTCTCGCAGGAGCGGACACCTTCCTTTCAGGACGCCTTAGCTATAACGTGATGGAGGAGGCGCCGGATATGGGTATCAATCTCGTTGAGGCGGGGCATTATTTCACGGAGTTCCCCGTGACATCATTCTTCTCCTCGCTCGTATCTTCTGTTGACGGAAATGCGTATATAGAGATTGCGGACTCCAATATGATACGCTCGGTGTGACCATGCATCGTTTTTTTGAATCAATGGCAGACGGACTATTCCGCCTCGCCAAAGAGTGAAAGTTCGCGACGTATACTCTCCTTTGTGCTATCCTCTGCCTCATAAAGCGGCAGTCGCATCTCAGCTGAGCAAAGTCCTGCAAGACTCATTGCATACTTTATCGGTGTGGGATTGGTCTCTGTGAACATAGCTCTTGCAAGATCAAATATATTCTGCTGGAGCGTTTGCGCTCGCTCTATATGCCCATCGAAGTATTCGCGGCAGAGCCTTGCTGTGTAGGCGGGATATAGGTTAGAGATAACCGAAATAACCCCCTCTCCCCCAAGGGCGAGCGTCGCAAGGATCTGGGTATCGTTGCCGGCGTATAAATAGAGATCATCCCCGAACTTTGACAGCTCTGTCAGCCTGTCTACCGAGTCGGATGCCTCCTTTATGCCTACAACGTTATCTATCTTTGCCAGCTCTTCGAGCTGGCGCACGGTGAGGTTGACACCGGTGCGAGACGGAACGTTATAGAGAATTATAGGCAGGTCGGTCTCTCCGGCTATCCTTTTGTAGTGCTCAGTCACACCGCGATAGGTTCCTTTGTTGTAATACGGCGTGACTATTAAGAGGGCGTCGGCACCCGCACGTTCAGCGCACCTGATGTGCTCTATGACCTTTTTGGTGTCGTTTGTGCCTGCCCCCATTACGGTTTTAACGCGTCCATGAACCCTTCGGCATGCGTAGCTATACAGCTCGTATCGCTCTGTGTCGTCAAGTGTTGCGACCTCACCGGTCGTTCCGCCTACGACAAGGGCGCTGACGCCGCCGTTTATTTGCGCCTCAATTATTCGGTCGAGGCTTCCGTAATCTATATTACCGTTAAAAAAAGGAGTAACGAGGGCGGTCGCAACTCCGCTGAAAATCAGTTTCTTTTTCATCTTTTGATTATCTGCCCTTGTAAATACAGTTTTGTACGATACATGTATCCGTACATTTATATTTTATGAAAGTGACGCCTGCTTGGCGAATAAAAAATGGAAGAATTAAAACAGGAAATAGTCAACGAAAGAATACCGACAGACCTTTCCACGAGCGATTTTTATTACGACTTGCCGGAGGAGCTCATAGCGCAGTCGCCGAGTGCCGTGCGGGATAAATGCCGTATGATGGTGCTTGACAGGGAGCAAAAAAACATTGAGCATAAGATTTTTTCAGATATAATAGAATACCTTCGTCCGGAGGATATGCTTGTCGTAAACTCCTCTAAGGTCATCCCTGCGAGGCTTATCGGTAAAACCGAAAAGACCGGTGCTGAAATAGAGCTTCTTTTGCTTCGTATGCTTGACAGTGGCGAGTGGGAAACTCTCGTACGTCCCGGAAAGCGCGCGAAGGTGGGCGCGTCTTTTGATTTCTCCGGTATGCTCCGCGCAACCGTTACCGATATCGTTGAGGGTGGAAACAGAACCGTAAAATTTGAATATGACACCGAAAGATTTTCTAATATATACGAGGTGCTTGATGCGGTCGGCAATATGCCGCTTCCGCCTTACATAACGAAGCGTCTTGAAAACAAGAACGACTACCAGACAGTCTATGCCAAAACGGAGGGCTCTGCTGCCGCGCCTACCGCAGGTCTCCACTTTACCGAGGAGCTGATAGACGCCATAAGAGCTAAGGGTGTCGGATACGGTGAGGTAACTCTGCACGTAGGTCTCGGAACCTTCCGTCCGGTAAAGGTGGATAAGATAGCAGATCACCTGATGCACGGAGAATACTTCTACGTTCCCGACGGCGTTGCTGCTGAGATAAACCGCCGCCGTAGTCTCGGTGGCAGGATAATAGCGGTCGGAACGACCTCCTGTCGCGTGCTTGAGAGCGCATCGGAGCCCGACGGCACAGTTCGCGCAATAAAGGGTGAGACGGGTATTTTTATCTACCCGGGCTATAAATTTAAAGCGACGGATGCCCTTATAACCAACTTCCACCTTCCCGAAAGCACATTAATAATGCTTGTAAGTGCTCTGGCGGGCAAGGATTTTGTTATGAAAGCTTATGAAGAAGCGGTGAGATTACAGTATCGATTCTTTTCCTTCGGCGACGCGATGTTGATTGTATAAATTGCCGTATACTTCGTTGTCGGTCGACTCAAATCCCTCGACATAGGTAACTATGCCGTCGGGATTTTCGCGCCCTTACGCCTCGCACTTGACGATTTCTTGAATGAACGGTTGCCGAGTTCGAAAGAGAACTTTCTTGTATAGCATCAGCATTCTCCTCTTGTATCCCGTACGTTACGGGATTGCATGCTCATTCAATTTTTTCATTTACACACTATTAAAAGGACGGAGACAGATGAAATTCGTATGTCCTAAATGCAGCTCGCCTCTTTCTGTAGCAGAGGGAGGAGCGGCAAAATGTATAAATAACCATTCGTTTGACCGCGCGGCTGCGGGGTATTATAACCTGCTTCTCTCGAACGCCGGCGGAACGCACGGCGATAACCGCGAGATGGTTAGGGCTCGCCGCGATTTTCTTGACACGGGGGCATATAAGCCGCTTGCGGACAAGCTTTCAGAGCTTGTGAGAAAATACGTGACGGGCGGCGACGTGCTTGATATAGGATGCGGAGAGGGATACTATACCGATGCGGTAGAGCGCGCGCTTTCAGAGCGCGGTGTGCAGGTTCACGGCTTCGATATCTCAAGGGATGCGGTTAAGTATGCCGCAAAGCGTAATCCGCGTCTCTCACTTTCGGTTGCCGGTGCTTACCGCATGCCGACCGCAGACCGTAGCTTTGATTGCGCTGTAAATATGTTTTCACCTCTCGCGCCGGAGGAAATCAGACGCACTCTCAAAGAGGGCGGAATCTTTATCATGGCGATACCCGCGGAAAATCACCTTTTCGGACTCAAGAGTGCAGCTTATGCTCGACCGTATAAAAATACAGTACGGGACACGGCGCTTGAGGGCTTCGAGCTTCTTGAAACCGAGCGTGTTTCATATACTCTTACGCTTGATTCAAACGAGGCGATCAGATCACTCTTTATGATGACTCCGTATGCCTACCGCACCCCAAGGGAGGACAGAGACAGAGTTCTCGCGCTCTCCTCTCTGGAAACCGATGTCGAATTTTTAATTTTTGTTTATAAAACTACTTGACAGACGCACTTTACAGATGATATAGTATATATTGCTGATCGGGGGCGTAATGTCTTGTTGTAGGAGAGAAATAATGGATTACACTCACGGAAAATATCTTGGCGTAGATTACGGTGACGTTCGCACGGGACTTGCCGAATGCGACGTTTCGGGACTGCTCTCAAGCGGAATCGGAACGGTATCCGAGGGCGGTATGCGTAACACTGCCGTCCGTGTTGCAAAAGAGGCAGAGGAGCGAAAGTGTAAGAAGATCGTTATCGGACTGCCTAAAAATATGGACGGAAGCGAGGGCGTACGGGTAGAGACCGTTCGCGCATTCGCGGCTATCCTTGGTGAGTTGACCGATATTCCGATCGACTTTTACGACGAGCGAATGAGCACGATGGTCGCATACCGTTTCCTTGACGGAAGCGGCACCTTCGGCAAAAAGCGCAAGTCGAGAATAGATACGCTTTCCGCCGAGATAATCCTTCAAAACTACATTGACAGGGAACGCTCACTCAGCAAATAAATATCCGAGGTAGGGAAAATGGATAAACAAAAAATTGAAGATTCTGAAAAACAGACCGGCGGTTTTTCTGCCTTTTTGACAAAACTTCGTGCCTTTTTGATGAAAAAGGGAGTAACTCTTTCTCCGAAGCTGTATTTCGTAGATGCTATGAGCGCGATGGCTCTGGGTCTTTTTGCTTCGCTTCTTATGGGTACGATATTCGGCACGGTTGCAAAATACATACCCGACGGTAACGTCATTGATTCGTTCTTTGCGCTTCTTTCGGGAGCGGGCGGAGCTACGGGTGCAGTAATAGGCATCGCTATCGCATACGCCCTGAAGGCGCCGATGCTGGTTATGCTCTCGGCGGGCGTCGTTGGTATGTTTGGAAATGCGCAGGGAATGAGCTTTATGTTTGAAGGAGCGGAGAAAAGCGTTACCGCGGGACCGCTCGGCGCGTTCGTGTGCGTGCTTATTGCCGTAGAGGTCGGAAAGCTTGTCTCGAAAGCCACGAAGGTGGATATCCTCGTTACTCCGGCAGTTACACTCGGTGTCGGCGCACTTGTAGCTATGCTCCTGTGTCCCGGAATATCCTACGTTATGTATTGGCTCGGATATTTCATCAACTATGCAACCACGATCATGCCCTTCCTTATGGGAGTGATCATAGCGGTAGTGGTCGGAATTATACTTACGCTTCCGATAAGCTCCGCGGCGATATGCGCTATGATCGGCATAACCGGTATTGCGGGCGGTGCCGCAACGGCAGGATGCTGTGCGCAGATGATCGGCTTTGCCGTAATGTCTTTCCGCGAAAACCGCTGGGGTGGTCTGGTCTCTCAGGGCATCGGAACCTCCATGCTTCAGATGCCCAACATCGTGAAGAACCCCCGCATCTGGATCCCTCCCACGCTGGCCTCCGCCATTACCGGCCCTCTTGCCACTTGTCTGTTCAAGCTACGGATGAACGGTGCAGCCGTAAACTCCGGCATGGGCACCTGCGGCTTCTG
>JAZRUS010000008.1:0-23216 GCA_045652665.1 Eubacteriales bacterium
GCCTTCTTGCCCCCAACAACAAGAAGAAGGCCCCCAAGGGGGTCCCTCTTTTTTTTGGGTGGAGACTGTCGAGAACCGCCTCGCGCTAACAGCCTTGTAAAAACAAAGCCTCACAATCTCGCTTTGTATATTCACCGCACAAGCGCGAATGTGGTTCGCATACCGCCTGCGGCGGTATATTGCGTCATTCGTCGAGTCCGCCCGACGAATAGCAAAATCCACTTGTCAACCTAAAAGGCACCCATAGAGGTGCCTTTTCACTATACAATGCTAATTTTTAGATATATTTCTCTGCGAAATCTTAATTAAACGAATAGGTTAGTTAAAGAAAATACACCCATTTACCGTACATAAACCCCAAGACATAGATAGTGAGACTTGCAAAAAATGTCAAAAGAAAAGCATTGACAAACAAAATCTTTCGTTATATAATTATATAGCAACAGCTTCCATGGGGCCGCAATGGTTTCGACGGGGGCAGTGAGGCATGATAAGCGTAGCGGGCAGGATAATCCCGTCAAAATGTCCAAACTTAAACAATAAACGACAACAAAACTGTTGCAATGGCAGCGTAAGCTGCGCCGCGGCTAAATAGCCGCCCGTACCGCGAGAGAGGACTACGGCTCTCGCCGTGCGTCAAATGAGTAGTGAACATGAACCGTGAGTTCGCCCTTGCATCGGTCATGCATTAAATGGCTACCTGAGAAGAAGCCTGTCTCTCGGCGTCTTTGTATGGGAATTATAATAGAGTGACTGCCTACGGAGAAGGTTGTGTCAAGCGGTCTTCGGACACGGGTTCAATTCCCGTCGGTTCCACCATGAAAAGCCTCAGGATTGGATACAATTCTGAGTCTTTTCAATTATATCCGTTCCTTGCAGTAACGGGTGATATACCTTTGGTACGATATCTGCTTCGCAGATGGTATACGCTTCGCGTATGAAGGAACGGATATTATCTCATATTTTCACAAAATGGAAATATATCATACGGCTTTGCCGTCAGGGTTTCGCTCTGATACGAACAGAAAAACGACATCTTAGATGAAAGTCTGAGGTGGCGTTTTTATGTCCGCAGATTTGTTGATTTCAACGCTTATGCCATTTTGTTCCTATTGACATTGTCGATTCATGTGTGTTATAATTTGTATTATAAAATTATGTAAAGGAGGGGAATAATTGAAGAGCAGCTTGCTTATCAGACTTGGCTCTGCGCTGTTGCTTTTGGCGCTAATTGCATCGGGTGCTTGGATCTCTGTCGCTGCCGCGGCGGACGATTATTCCCATCCGTCAGCTATTGCAGTTAACAGCACGTATGCCGATGCATTTTTGGATGAATACGTGCCGGGGCTCGATCTTTCTGAGGTTGAGCGCGATTATTTGCGGCTTCAAAGCGGTTTTTTGTTTGCATACAATTCCGGCATTCCTACCTCGTCGGTGGAGACGTCATACGAGGACAACCTATTGACCGTTACCGCGTATGAGTATACGTATGTTTCCGCAAACGGAGTTGAGGTGGTGTGGAAGCCTACCTCGGCAACTCTCAACGGAAAAACCGAAGCCTTCACTTCGCCACCATACACCGTATCGTTCAGCGGCGTTGCTGCTACAGACGGCGCAAAGGTCAGGGTTGATTATTCCTCATCCTTTACGGTCAAGGCAGAGGAGATAGACAGACTTGTAAACCTCGGATACAACGACGCACCGCGTCTTGAAGCAGAGATAGAACAAAAAAGGGTAGAACACGAGGAAAAGCACGCAGAATATCTTATAAACAGCGCGGCTTATAACGAATACCTGTCTGCTCTCGCCTTGTATAACGAATATCTCTCGCAAAAGCGTATATACGATGAGAAATACGCAGAGTATCAAGCGTATTGCGAGTCGAAAGAGGAATACGGCATAGCGCGGACCGAATATCTGGCTTATCTCGTAGCAAAGGATAAGTACTATTCCGATCTTGCCGAGTATACCAAATATCTCGCCTACGCCGAGCATAATCAGGCAAAGATCGACGCGTATGAAAAATATCAGGAAAATTACGACACGGTACTGGCTCAGCTCAACGTAATCAAGAAAACGAATACCCCGGTGACCTCGCTAAAAAGAACTGTTTACGGCGCAATAATGGGAGATACGGTAAGCACCGTAATTGACAGAAAGGGTGACGTCGTAATGGTTCTCGGTGCCGATCCCGTTGTTGTGGATATTGCAGGCGAGGCGACCGAAAACCTGCGTGTCCTTTTGAAGGAGTTTTTTGACCTTAAAAGCACGCAGGATCAATACAAATATTACGTTACGAACTACGAAGCTTTCAGAGACAACTTCGTTAACCTTTTACAAGCTCTCGATAACCTGTACCTTGTGAGCGGTGTACGCGGAGCTATGATATCCGAGGGAAAGCACGAAAAATATCTTATTCTTGTGGCTCAGCTCTATTACGTTGCGAACGCACTGTCCGATGAGCCCGTGATGAGTTATGACGGCACGTATTGCTTTGACGGTAAATACGTGATCGGAAAAACCTACTCGCAGGATAAGAGGTCGATTCCGTACGAGGTTCTTGAAAATCAGATATTCCTTGAGGATACGGACAGCGCGCTTCCGCTCCCCGACGGATTCCCAATAGCGCCCGAAAAGCCGGAATACGTCACGATGCAGGAGCCCGTTATGCCTGCGCCCGTCTCAGAGCCGGTCATGCCGGAGGAGGTCAGCGAGCCTGTTGCGCCCATGCCTGTCAGCAAGCCTGACGCGGTAAAGAAACCCGGCAGAGAACCGAAGCCTTATGTTGCACCGAATGAGGTTCTCTCGCTTATCGACGAGTATAATGCCGGAAGAATATTGCAAAGAGACGGTTACACGGGTAGTGACATAACGATCAAACCCACGGTTTCGGTAAACAAAACCTTCGTCGGCGCGGAAAGCGTTACTGTCAGATATTTTGACACGGAGTATGATTCCAATGAGGATTCAAACGTTCTTTACACGGTAACGGTCGACAAAGCGACTCTTGCCGATTACCTTGGTACAGTTCCTACGAAGGAAGAAGACGCCGAATATATCTACACTCACTTTGGCTGGACCGATTCCTACGGCGCGCCCGTGGATCTAACGTCCGTTTCTGAAAGCATCGACGTTTATCCGAGCTTTATGGCTACCGAAAAGGAATACGACACCGTATGGGTAGCCAACGGAGAGGTGTTCGAGGACAATCCCGGACTGCCGCCGTTGCCGGATCTAGATTACCATTATTACGATTTCTCCGGATGGGAGAAAAGCGTAGATTCTATAACGTCCGACGTTACCTACACTGCGATCTATGACCGCGTGCTTGTTCCGACCTCCGCGGGTCCCGCAAAGGTAACCGTTATCGACGGAAATTACGTTGTTGAGCCCTCTGCTGTTCTCAACCGCATTGATATAAGCGCCCTGCTTGACAGAGCGGAGAAAAGCGGCGGAATAATTATCAAAACCGTCCTCGGCGACAGTCTATCGGTATCCTACTCGGAAACTATCGAAATGAAGAAGGCAGGAGTTGCCTCTCTAGGATTTTCCTCGGTAAAGCGTGATCAGGGCGGATATATATATCGGATCACGGCATACGATGCGGAGGGGCGTGAGATTAACAAGCAGCTAAAGGTGACCTATATTACAGAATGCGTCGTTTCTGATGCATCGAGCCTGTTTCTTTATACTCTTGAAAACTCGGAAAAGAAGCTTTCGCGCTTTGATCTTACCGAAGGGTTTATATCCTTTACCGCTACCGTAGGCAACTCCTACTATGCAAGGGTGGAGTATAATCTTACGCCCGTTCCTCTTGAGGCGGTTTCGATAAAACTGTATAAGAGCATTGCCGCGCTCGGAGAGACGGTCGCCGTTAATATCGAGCCTATGCCCGGCATACGCATTGACAAGGTGTACTATATGGGTGCCGACGGAGTGAAGCATACAGTCGAAAACGGCAGCTTTAAAATGCCGGCGTACGACGTAGCCGTCGGCGTGGAATACACCGTGCTTGTTTATAAAGTGTCGTTTGTCTCGGACGGCAAAACGATTGTAAGCTATACATGCAGCTACGGGGATACCGTATTGATTCCCGATGATCCGGTAAAGGCATCAAACGGCAAGTATATCTATGAGTTTTCCGGCTGGTCTCCCGAGGTAGTCGCGGTCATCGGTGATGCTGTTTACACCGCAATGTATACTGCGACTCCGATCGAAGCGACCCCTCCCAACGATATGAAGCTGACTCCGGAGGTTTTGAGTCTTGTTTTGCTTCTGTTTGTCGGCACGGGTGCGCTTGTCCTCATCGTAGTCCCCTCTGTCGTTATGACGGTCGTAATGCGAAAAAGACGGAAAAAGCATGTATTCAAGCTTGGCAACAGCAAAACCGAAAGATAATATTTTCGCAAATTGAACAATAAATGCAACGCATCTTTGTGAAGAAATCTAAAATTTACACGGGTGCGTTCTTTTTTTAATGATTTCTGTTGACTTTTCTGCGCGCGAGTGATATAATTTATATAATACAAAAAATATATGTTTGTGTACATTTACGAAAGGTGCGAAAAAATGAAAAAGACACTAACTAAAATCGTCACGTTGCTTTTGGTTCTTACGATGCTCTTCGGTATCGTATCTACCACTGCTTTCGCGGCATCAGACGAATCGCAGTCCGGCGGTGGGGAACAGTCAACCGTCTCCGGCGGCGTTTCTACCGGATGGTGCGACATAAGCTACGATGCGGACGGAGTTACCGTACTTATTAATCCGGACGTTCAGGCGTTCCTTGGAATTAACGCGGCTCAGATCTCCTCAGTGATCGAAACGCTTATTGCGGCCATTAAGGAGATCACCACGGAGGATCTCAAAAACGAGATTCTTGCTTCCATTGAAAATGCGAAGCCCGAGCCGGGTGAGGGAAATACCGAGGAGAATGCCCATAAGGTCACCGCGATCTGGGAAAAGGCATTTTCGGGATACGTTTCCAGCCGCTATCCTAATGACGGCGCCGAGGGATACGTAAACTTCCTTAAGGACCTCGTAGGGAAAAACTCCGAGAAGTCGCTTAATGACTTTATAGACTATACCTGCAATCTTCTTAAGCTGGCAGTGAATCAGAATGCGATCCGTCCCGAGGATCTTCCTGAAAGAGATGCTATTGCTAGTAAGGTTGTTGAGATGTTCAACGACGAGCTTACGAAGCAGGTGAATGACGCTGCCGTAAGATACGTTGAGGCATACGTAAACGATCTTAAGAACGGAACCTCTACCGTTGACACCACAATGAAGGCTCTTATGGATGGATACGTTAAAACCTATATCACGTCCGAGGTAAACGAGTTCATTGACAGCGGATTTGCGGCTAAGGATCAGAACGATGAGGTTGACGTAATAATCGCCGATTATATAAACGGTGAGATCAAGAGCCAGCTTAAGGTATGGCTTACCTCATATGCAAACGGCAGTGATCTTCGCGATGACGTTGAGGCGCTTATCGATTACGAGATTGAGCAGTGGGTTAAAGAGGTTGCCGATAACTATACCGATAGTACGACGATAAACAAGCCTAACCCCGTTCACACGATCGCCAAAGAGAAGATAAACGCTGCAATTGACGGCGAGCTTGATTCGGTTATCGGCAAATTCCTTAAGGGCGAGACGGTCGATTCCGATATCAAGGCAGCTATCGAAACTATCCTCAAGGATGACGCGCCCGAATACATATACGACTTTTATTGGGAGCACAAGGACGAGGGTACTGTTACCGATGAATTCTGGAGCGAGATTCACACCAAGATCAGAACCAAGGCAATTGAAGTTCTTGTGTCTAAAGGAAGGACTCAGGAAAATGCCGAAAAGTTTTATGATAATGCTCCTTCCGACCAGATCAAGGCTTACATCGATGCAGATGCCAAGACAGCAATCGTAACGGAGATCAAGAACGTTGTCTCCGCATACGACCACGAGGATTGGAACGACGTTTGGTCAAAGCTCAGCGATGATGAAAAGTCGGCTGTTAAGGCGGAAATAAAAAAATCCGCTGCCTTCGTTGCAAAGTTCAACAGCATTATCACTACCTATTGGAGCGGAGACAGTGAGGAAGCCAAAAAGCGCAGACGCGATGCGATAGCCGAGCTTGTCAACCATCAAAAATTTGATGAGGTTGTAGCTCAGGTCGTATATGATGCTGAGCATAATGCTACTCACTCTGCATTGATAAAGAAAGAGATCGACGAGTATCTTAAGGATGCCATTTCAACTCTTGCAGACGTTATTAAGGGTCTTGACGATACCGAGCTTGCACAGCTTGAGTCGTCAATCAGCAGTGTTATAAACGACGAGAAAAACTCGGCAGAAATAAGAGCGACCGCGTTTGACGCAATCGTAGGAATGACCGAGGATGAGATCAAGGAGCTTGTTGAAACCGATTATATCCCCGCGCTTCTTGACGAGTATGAGGAAACTGTTGAGTCCCTCCTCGCTCAGGAAGAGCCCGAGGAGATAAAGATAACCGACCTTCTCTCTCACATTCAGAAGATAACCGTTAGCGACACCGTAATGTTCGCTAACAAAACGATAGACGTCGAGGCAGTAAAGAATTTCATATTCGAGCTTCCCACTCTTGAGGACGTTGCAGAAATGTCCAACAGGGAAATGCGTCTTGACTATCCCATCGTTATCACTACCGACCTTGGAAAGTCCGAGTTTAATATCAGTGTCGTTCTCACCGACGGCTATAACGTAGTAAGAAAGTTCGCTCGCATCGCATCCGAGTTCCTTTACTTCGATATGAACGAGGACGGAGTGATCGTATTTGATCTCACTGTTCCCGAAAAGTTTGCTGAGCTTGTTCTCAGAGCTGCAAACACCGATAAGCTCCCCGCTGAGCTTAAGCAAAAGGTATTCAAGATCTTCTCCGCGACTCCCGCCGGTGTACACGCGTACATCAATGACGTAACGCTTGACGAGCTTCTTGAGATACTTGATCACATAGACTTCGACGGACTTCTCGATGCAGATTTCCTGAAGAAGTATGAAAAGCTTGACGGTCTTACCGCTCAACAGATCAAAAATAAGATTTCCGAGTATGAGCACCTGTTCGATAAGGTTGTTGATCTGTTTAACTCCGTGTACGGCAAGCTTCCGGATTCCATCCGAAAGAAGTGCGTTATGGATCTATATGACGGCGACGGCTTCTTTACTCACGTCGGAGAGCATTCCGTAGATATTGAGAATCTTCTTGAAAAGGTTGCACCCGGCAAGGCTGCCCTTATCGCGTCCTTTGCAAGTGTATCCGAGCTTGAAGTAAGTGTTGACATTTCTATAGAACTTGAATCTATAAACAGCATTGAGTATATTATAGAAGGAAAAACACACAGCAGAGGTCTGCTTCCCGCAGGTGCAGACGTCGCATTCTTCGCAAATGTTAAGAGCTACGAAGGATTCCCGATCGTAGCGTGGGCAGACGCAGAAGGAAACGTTTATACCTCTATGCCCGATAATGATATCGTTCTTTACGCGATAATCGACAGGACCGGCGGACTCGTTGCAAGCATTCAGTCCTCCATCAATAAAACCTACGATGGAAAAGCTGAAGAGATCAGAGTAAACGTTACCTGCGACGAAATTCCTGATGACGTAAAGATCGAATACAGCTGGTATAAGGATGGTAAGCTCATTGCTACTACCGATGCCGCAACCTACAGTGTAAAAAATGTTGCTGATAGCGGTACGTACACTTGTGTTGTAACCGCTAAGAGCGGCGAAAAGCTTATTGGAACGGTAACCACCGATGGATGCGTAGTAACCATTTCCAAGGCAGAGCTTGATCTTACCAAGTATTCTTGGATTCTTCCCGAAAGCCTCGTTTACGACGGTAATGAGAAGACCGTATATCTTGGTGACGCCGACGGCAATAAGCTCATCCTCGGTGTAACCTATCTCCAGAACAAGGAATACACCAATACCGCATATACCGTTGGTAAATATGTTGCAAGAGCTGAGATAGATACCGCTAACTTCAACGTTACCGGTGAAGTGGAGGATCTTGAGTGGCAGGTTATTGCAGCAGTTTACGATATGAGCGGGGTAACCTTCCCGAGCGCGATTATTGAAGGCGACGGAAAGCCTCACAGCATTGCCATCAAGGGCACGCTTCCCGAAGGCGTAACCGTCTCATATACTCCGCAGGGATTCATTGAACCCGGCATCTACACCGTAACCGCAAGCTTTGTCGGCGATCCCAACTATGAAGAGATCCCCGATATGACCGCAACGGTCAGAATTCTTGGCAGAGTGTTTGAGCACTCGGTCAAGGATAGCAGCGGTAACGCAATCGTAACCGTTAAATCTCAGAACGGTATATTCGATAACCGTAAGCTTAATGTAAAGGACGTAACCTCGCAGTACTACTATCTCGAGTCCGAAGATATCTTCGGTGAGGGTAAGGTAGGTTACGTAGGCGGAGCTTACGATATTCACTTTTCAATTGACGGAACCGTTAATCCCGAAAACGACGTATTTACCGTAAAGATCGCGCTTCCCATTCACCTTCGCGAGACTGATACCGAGCTTATCAGGCTTGTCTATGTCGGCGAGAATGGCAAGATAGAGGATATGAAGGGAACTATCAGCAGTGATTACGTTGAGTTTACTACAAATCACTTCTCTATTTACGCAATCGTAGAGATCGGCGACGCTCCGATACCTCCGACGGTTCTTGACCTCTCGTGGCTTTGGACGTTGCTTGTCATAGTAGGAATAGTTCTTCTGGCAGTTCTTCTTATCATTGTTATTCGCAAGAAGCGTAAGGGCAACGGTAATGATGAACCCACCGCACCTGCGGCAGCGCCTGCACCCGTTGAGGAGCCCGTAGCAGAGGAAGCACCCGTTGAGGAGCCTGTTGCAGAGGAAGCATCCGTTGAGGAGCCTGTTGCAGAGGAAGCACCCGTGGAGGAGCCCGTAGCAGAGGAAGCACCCGTCGAGGAGCCCGTAACAGAGGAAGCGCCCGTTGAGGAACCCGTAGCAGAGGAAGCACCCGTGGAGGAGCCTGTTGCTGAAGAAGCGCCTGTAGTTACTCCTGTCATCATACCTAATATTGGTGCTGAGGAGGTTCAGGTTCGTTACAGAACATCCTTCCTTTCCAGACTTATTCAGGCAGGCGATACACTTCAGGATTACTACACCGTTGTTAAGAACGCACTTCTTTCTTACAAGGGTGTTAAGGCTAGAACAAGCTGGAACTTTGAGTCCTTCAACAAGGGTAGGATCCAGTGCGCTAAGCTTAATATCAAGGGCACTGCATTCCAGGTTTACCTTGGACTTGATCCTAAGGAATATAACGCGAATAAGTATCACTTCGTAGATGTTGGCGATAAGCCGAAGCTTGATAAGGTTCCTATGCTTCTTAAGGTTAAGAGCGAGAGAGGCCTCAAGTATGTTCTTGAGCTGATCGAGGAAATGATGAATAAGCTTGGCATGGAAAAGATCAACACACCTGAGGTTGATTACCATATGCCTTATGAAACTACCGAGGCTCTTGCGGCTCGCGATCTTGTCAAAATAATTCTTCCCACAGGTGTAACTCTTGACGGTGACGAAAATCTTGTAAAGCTTGATGTCGGTGCGCTAATAGACACCGCAAATGCCGAAAAGGCAGAAAAGGAGCCCGTCGAGGAAGCGCCCGTTGAGGAAACTCCCGTCGAGGAAGCGCCCGTTGAGGAAGCTTCCGTTGAGGAAGTTCCCGTTGAGGAAGTTCCCGTTGAGGAAGTTCCCGTCGAGGAAGCACCCGTTGAGGAAGCTCCTGCTGAGGAATCCGTAGTTGAAGTGGTTCACGAGATCGTTCACGTAAATGCGGTTGAAGCAGACACGATCATTTCGGATGAGGAAGCAGTTGCTCAGATCGAGGTTATTGAAAAGGCTGCAGGAGCTAAATCCAAGGGCGGTAAGCTCGCTGAGATAAATCTCGATACCATCTGCGATAACTTCGAGGATGGTGAAACGGTTGATCTTGCGGCACTGAAGGCAAAGCGCCTTGTTTCCCTAAACGCAGGCAGACTTAAGGTTCTTGCTCGCGGTGTGATGGAAAAGAGCCTTATCGTGTGTGCTGATAAATTCTCCATTCAGGCTGTAAAGATGATAACTCTTGCAGGCGGAAAGGCAGAGCAGTACAAGTAATAAAATCAACCGTTTTCGGTTGACACGCAAATAATTCAAAAGGGCAGAGGAGCCGCAACGGAGCCTCTGCCTTCACTTATAAAAAAGGAACAAAGCCAAAGAGATCTTAATTCATAAGGTCGTTT
Source organism: Eubacteriales bacterium (assembly GCA_045652665.1). Taxonomy (GTDB): domain Bacteria; phylum Bacillota; class Clostridia; order Oscillospirales; family CAG-272; genus UBA1740. Next base: position 10,302 of record JAZRUS010000008.1, read on the forward strand.
AGTCTTGTTCCTGCTTTTATTTATTATAGTTTGATTTTTTCTGAATCCGGTTTTTCAATTATAGTTTCATTGAAATAGATCTTATATTGCTTTTGTCCTTCGGGATCGCTGATAGCGGTAGATATGCGAGCGTGCCGATAGCTTGCGGAATATTCGTCGTTTTCAATAGCCTCGGTTATTGCATCGGAGGGGATCGCGTATGAGCGAAGTATTCTTTTGATAGAGCCATCTGAGCCCAGCGCTCTTGCTCTGAACAGATTTATTTCCGTTGGTTCTTCGTTCTTTAGCCATGCATATGACGTGTCGCCCTCGGTATTTGAGCCGTAAAGCTCGATCTGTAATTTCCCGCGTCCGAGCTTGGTAAGTACCAGCGTGCGTTTCGCCTTAATATCTATCCTGCTTCTCTCGGAAAACAGCCCTATCTGTTTTACCTCGTCGATCGAGAGCGTAACTCCGCGGAAGAAAAAGATGAGTGTAAACAGAATAACTGCGGAGCAGAGCACGATCAAGGGATAGAGCTTCATCAGCGTTTTAACGCTGCTGTTATAATTTATAGCAATGATCAGAAGGAATATAGGTGGGATAAGCACCGTGTAGAATAGAGGCTTCGTTGAGAACAAAAAGATTTTTTTCATAATACACCCTAAGCGAATTTATAATTACTTTTTATTGTATTTTACCATACGTAATTGATTTTTTCAATAAACAATTCGTAAATAATAAAATTTTGAAGAAAAAGTACTTCTCTTTTTTCATTTCTATTTCCTTCGTCTGTGTTCTTCGCGCCTGTCTAGAAATTTATTGATTTTGAGCTTTACTATAAGCTTGCTTCGCACTTTTTCATAGAAATTATCCACCTCGGGAAACGGGAGGTAGATGCCGCTGACGCGCTCACGGTACAGACGGTTCATTCGTATTTTATGCCGCTTGCTTGGCGGTTTGATTTCAATGTCCACGTTTTCTTCCTCAGCTTCGCGGATTTTCGCGTCTATTACTTCTGCTAATGCGCGCTTGAAAAACTCACGGTTCTCGTTTCGCTTCACCTCGGAAAAATTCTCACCGTTTACATTTTCATTATCTTGATTTGTTGTTTTGTTGTAATTGCTCATTTTCCTCCCATGTCGGTGAGTTTCTTAAAATCAAAAAGGTGCGCCAACCGAAGCCGGCGCACCGAAAAACACAAACTCCGATTGTTGCTACACAAAACCGGATGGACGGGATAACGGTATCTACATACTATCCTCGGTTGGAATTTGTGTTTTTACCAAATACAACGAGAATAGTATGCCTAAAAAAGGGTATAATACCCCTTCTACAAAAGAAAAGACCATTAGCCCATAAAGTTTATTCGGTTTTGTGTAGCAAAACTATTATATCATAAAGTTTACAAAATATCAAGCGGTGTGAAAAAAACAACATAATAAAAATACCTTTCAAAAAACGCAATTATTTCCCATCATTTTTCTTCATAAGCACTGCATTCGTGGTTACAAAAATAAAATCACCCGCAAGGGTAAAGGAAGAGCGGATAAATAAGCACTGCATTTTTGTATGCAGTGCTTACCGCAGGGCTGATCTCCGCAGGTGCGGAGAAGCTCCGTTTTACGTATCCAAACAGAAAAGCACCCGCAAGGGGTGCTTTTCTGTTTGGAGCGGATTACGGGGCTCGAACCCGCCACCTCCACCTTGGCAAGGTGGCGCTCTACCAAATGAGCTAAATCCGCGGATAAATAAATCGCGTTAGAAGTTGGCGACTCGGATGGGGCTCGAACCCACGACCTCTAGCGTGACAGGCTAGCGCTCTAACCAACTGAGCTACCAAGCCATAACTTCTAAATAAATGGATATGGAGAAGCTCTCCATATCCATTGGTGGAAAGTATAGGGCTCGAACCTATGACCCTCTGCTTGTAAGGCAGATGCTCTCCCAACTGAGCTAACCTTCCATCGTGCTTCATTATTATAACAGAAGAAATTTGTTTTGTCAAGTGCTTTTTTTGATTTATTTTAATGTTTAAAACTAAGAAGGTATTTTGAGACGGTTTAGTCAGCGCTTTTGACGTTTGAATTACCTTTTCGCTTATTTTGATTTGATTTGACTTGACAATCGGTGCGGATATCTGATAGAATATATACGTGATAAAATAAAAAATCGGGGTTGCTATCTTCGATAGCGCCTTTTTTGCGGCGGGAGGTGAATAAAAATGAAAATGAATACCGAGAAAATGTATGCGGAAATGAACCCGTGGCGTCTTTTCTTTGTTATCGCATTGCCGGGTATGATAAGTATGTTCGCAATGTCGATATATAGCATCATAGAGGGGGCATTTATCGGTCAGCGACTCGGTGAGGGCGCATTTGCCGCGGTCAATATAGCAATGCCGCTCGTTATGATAAACTTCTCGCTCGCGGACCTTATCGGTGTAGGTGCGTCGGTTCCGATTTCTATTGCCTTGGGTAGAAACGACCATAAGACCGCAAACAACGTTTTCAGCTGTTCCGTGATTATGATATTCATTGCATCTACCGTTATGGGGGCGATAATGTTCCTCGCGGCGGATCCGCTTGCGCGAATGATGGGCGCGGATGACGTATTGCTCGATACGTCCGTGCGGTATCTTCGTACTTGTGCGCTTTGCAGCCCTCTTGCATCAATATTCTTCGCAATGGACAATTATCTCCGCATCAGCGGATATGTAAAAACGAGCATGGCAATCAACGTCGGCTCTAATTTTGCGACTCTTGGATTGTTGACCTTCTTTCTTATCGGCCTTGATATGGACGTCGTCGGCTCAGCTCTTGCAGCGAGCTTATCAATGTGTCTGTGCTCGATCGTGGCAATGATACCTTTCCTCCGTCGAAAAACACTGCTTCAGTTTACAAAACCGCGCTTTAACGGCGCAATGTTTAAGGAGATAGCCGCGTGCGGCTCCCCTGTCTTTCTCAGCAATATTTCCGGCCGCGTTACCTCTATTTTAATGAATATTTCATTGATGTCTATCGGTGCTGAGGCTCTTGGAGAAGGCGGCGGAACCACAGCCGTCGCGGTATATGCCGTTTTGATGTACTCAAGTGATCTGTGCTGGCCGCTTTTATACGGTATAAGCGATTCGCTCGCCCCGTCTATCGGATATAACTGGGGAGCTGCAAACTACGACAGAGTAAAGCGCATTGCAAAATGCGCATATACCGGAACGTTCGTAGTCGGCATAGTTTCAACGTCGGTGCTGTTCTTCTTCTCGGGAACGATAGCCTCCCTCTTTACAAACGAGCAGGACGTCCTGCTTCTTGAAATATCCACCCGCGCGATAAAGCTGTTCTGCTTTGCATATCTGTTCCGTTGGTTTGCCGTAACTACACAGAGCTTCTTAAGTGCTATCGAAAAGCCGATAATGGCAACCCTTATGTCAGTATCCGTAGCGCTTGTATTTCCCGTCGTTATACTCGTCGCTCTTTGGAAACTCGGACTTGACGGAATCTGGTTTAACTTTGTAGGCACCAATTTCCTTGCCGTGCTTCTTGGCATTTTCCTTTTGATGCGTGTTCTTCGTGAAATAAAAGTGCGAAAAGCTGGACTTGAAGATAATATTACGCCGTAAATCGACATATCTCACCGTGTCTTGTTAGAAAAACAGAGGATGATACATTCTGTCAGTGCCGACGTAAAAATGTGAGTCGATTTAACCTGCGTTTTTTACAAAAAGTAAATAAAATAATTAAAAGAGGCTAGCTAAATTTAAAAATTTGAGCTAGCCCTTTTTTGTAGCCTTAAGCGCAAATAAAAACAGTGACAGCAACCTATATCGGTTGCCGTCACTGCCGGTTTGCGAAATTTATGCAGACTTATTTTTCTTTCTTTGAATCAGCTTGACGATCTCTACTACGGGTATAACAACGAAGCCGAGAGCGATCGCGATCAGATATTCGCCGATACCAACGCTTGCGAAACCGAATGCGCTTGCAAGGAAGGGAATTTCACAAACAAGCGTCGTTGCGACGAGCGAGCCGATTCCGGCGAACCACAGTGTTTTGTTTTGATTGCCGAGAGTAAAAATGCTGCCGCGCTGAGAACGCATATTGAAGCTGTGGAATATCTCAGCCATAGACATCGTCAGGAATGCCATCGTCATTCCGTGCGAGCTGTTTGTAATCTCCCAGTTGCCTGTTTCCATAAAGTGACCGACAAAGTATGAAAGGATGGTCAGAATAGTGACCATAACGCCTTGATATGCGATGTCAACACCCATACCGCCGGAGAATATACCGGCCTTAGCATCTCTGGGCTTACGGCGCATAATGTTCGGTTCAGCTCTCTCCATACCAAGTGCAAGAGCGGGGAAGCAGTCTGTTACAAGGTTTATCCACAAAAGGTGTACTGGCTCAAGAATTGTGAAGCCGAGAAGCGTCGCAATAAATATTGACAGCACCTCACTCATATTCGAACCAAGCAGGAATTGAATTGCTTTTCGTATATTACCGTAGATACGTCTGCCTTCCTCAACCGCGCCGACGATAGTGGCAAAGTTGTCATCAGTCAAAACCATATCCGCAACGTTCTTCGTAACGTCCGTACCCGTAATACCCATACCGACGCCGATATCTGCGCTCTTGATTGAGGGAGCGTCATTAACTCCGTCGCCTGTCATTGCCGTAACGTAGCCTGCCTTGCGCCATGCGTTGACTATTCTCGTCTTATGCTCAGGCTGAACGCGCGCGTAAACGCTGATATCCATGAATTTTGATTCAAATTCCTCGTCGTCCATATCGTTGAGCTGTGCGCCTGTGATAGCGTAGGAGCCATCGGTAATTATTCCAAGCTCCTTCGCGATTGCAACGGCGGTATCGATGTGGTCGCCCGTGATCATAATAGGACGTATTCCCGCGCTTCTGCACTCTACGATAGCATCCTTTACTTCAGGGCGGACGGGGTCTATCATACCGCAAAGTCCCATAAAGCAAAGCTCGGTTTCCAGATGCTCGGCTTCATAGTCTGCGGGCTCCGTAGCCCATACCTTCGTCGCGCAAGCAAGCACGCGAAGCGCCTTGTCAGCCATAGCTTTGTTGGCGGTCAGGATGGACGCTCTGTATTCCTCGGTCATTGGAACCTGCTCGCCGTCCTTGAGATAGTGAGTGCACTTTCCTATAATCACGTCGGGAGCGCCCTTAGTGTACTGAATATAGCTTCCGGGGGCAGTATGGACGGTAGACATCATCTTTCTTCCCGAATCAAACGGTGCTTCGCCGGAGCGTGGGAAGCTTGCTTTCAGCTCGTACTTTTTCATTCCGAGCTTATCTGCCCAAGCGACAAGAGCCGCTTCCGTGGGTTCGCCGGTTACGTTTCCTTCGGTGTCTATCTCCGCGTCACAGCAGAGTGCCATTGCCGAGGCGATCTTCTCCTGATCCTCGCCAAAATAATCTACGACGGTCATCTTGTTTTGAGTCAGCGTACCGGTTTTGTCTGAGCATATTATCTGCGCGCAACCGAGTGTCTCTACCGCTGTCAGTCGGCGAATTATGGCATTCCTCTTGGACATATTGGTAACACCTATGGAAAGAACCACTGTTACTACCGCTGCAAGACCTTCGGGAATTGCGGCAACCGCCAGAGAAACGGCAACCATAAAGGAAGGAAGAACGGTATCTGCAAAGCTCAAATTACCTGCTCTGATAATCTGAACGCCAAATACCACAACACAGATGCCTAAAACCAGCCACGTCAGTATCTTGGAAAGCTGGTGTAGCTTTCTTTGCAAGGGTGTTTCACCGTCCTCTGCTTGCTGAAGAGCGCCTGCGATCTTACCCATTTCGGTATCCATTCCGGTAGCGGTAACGACGGCTACTCCCCGTCCGTAAACGACGGTAGAGCCCATATAGAGCATGTTTTTACGGTCTCCGAGAGGAACGTCCTTTTCGCCGTCCCTCAAGTTTATAATGTCAATAAACTTTGTAACGGGAACCGACTCACCCGTGAGCGCCGCTTCCTCAACCTTGAGGCTTGCGTTTTCGAGGATTCTCGCATCCGCGGGAACCGCGTCGCCTGCTTCGAGGAGAATGATATCACCAACTACCAAATCCTCACTGTGGATAACCTGAACCTTGCCGTCGCGCATTACCTTTGAGGTTGCCGCCGACATCTCCTGCAGGGCTTCGATGGCTTTCTCCGCTTTGCTTTCCTGATAAACACCGAGGACGGCGTTGACTATAACCACTATGAGAATAATGATAACGTCTGCAAAGCCTTCACCCTCTCCGGGGTGAACAGAAGCTTCGTACGCCGCAATAGCGCCGCTGATAGCTGCCGCTACCAATAGAATGATAGTCATTGGATCCGCAAGCTGTTCAAGGAAGCGGCGGATAATTGACTTACCCTTTGCGGCGGCAAGCTTGTTTTTTCCGTTTTCCTCCAAGCGCCTTGCAGCTTCGGCAGAGCTTAAGCCGTCCTTTGTGCTGTGCAGTTCTTCTAATACTTTTTCTTGATCTTCACAGTAAAATTTCATCTACAAAAACCTCCTATATATTATTTTTATCAAACTTAAATAAAAAAATGACGAAACTTACTTTTTTTGAGCAAAGATAAGTCTCGTCGTTTAAGATAAAGCCAAAAAAATGTGATGTTGACTTTACCGCACTGTTCTGTAAGTGTCGACTACTCCCTTATTGGGCGCGCGTATTAATTTATACGGTTATTCTATCACAAAATATTTGCTATGTCAATAGAAAATGGAAAAATGGCGTAAAAATGGCATAAAATTGAAAATCCGGCAGTGTAAAAAGAAAGAGCAGTGACTACATTCGAAATTGGATGCAGGCACTGCCGGTGGTCGAAATGACAGGAGTCGAACCTGCTTGACCTTGCTCCCAAACAACTTTCCATCAATTCTTTAGGTGATTTTACATATCAAAATTTGCGTCGCAGTAAGCAAAAAAAGCACCACCATTGAAATATTCATAAAATAATGGTATAATACTATTAGGAGATAAACTATTAACACGGAGGTGACTTTAATGAAAATTCAATTTATCGGAGCAGCGCAGGAAGTAACCGGTAGCTGTACCTTGCTCGAAATCAATGATAGATTCTATCTTGTCGATTGCGGTATGGAGCAAGGGATTGACGTATTTCAGAACGTTGCCTTGCCGATCTCTCCGAGCCAGGTCGATGCGGTCTTTCTGACTCACGCGCATATAGATCACTCCGGAATGTTGCCAAGACTTTATAAGGACGGCTTCCGTGGCATTATATACGCAACAGAGGCGACGGTAAGGCTTGCCGACATTATGCTCAAGGACAGTGCTCATATTCAGATGAGCGAAACCGAATGGAAGAACAGAAAAGCGGAACGTTCGGGAGAAGATAATCAGCAACCTACATATACCTTGGAGGATGCGATCGGTGCTATCAAGCTGTTTCGGGGTGTTCCTTACAATCAAAAGATCACGGTTTCCGCAGGTGTGGATATCCGCTTTACCGACATCGGACATCTTCTCGGCTCTGCGGCAATCGAGATGTGGCTGCGCGAGGGTGAGTATGACAGAAAGATCGTGTTCAGCGGTGACGTTGGAAATACAAATCAGCCAATCATCAAGGATCCAACACCTGTAGCGGAGGCGGACTATCTCGTATTGGAGTCAACCTACGGCAACCGAAACCACGAACGCCATACCGATACCATTGATGCATTTGCACAGTTCATAGAGGAAACGTTCGCACGAGGCGGCAATGTCATCATCCCGTCTTTTGCAATCGGACGAACACAGGAGCTTCTCTATGCCATTCGTGAAATAAAGCAAAGAAAGCTTATCAAATACATTGATTTTCCCGTTTACGTGGATAGTCCGCTTGCTATCGAGGCAACCGAGATATTCTCGAAGTGCGATCCCTCATGCTTTGATGCGGAAACACAAAAGCTGATTGAGGACGGCATCGATCCTATCAAATTCCCCAACCTACGCCTTTCGGTAACGGTCGAGGAATCCAAACGTATCAATGAAACGCCCGAACCCAAGGTCATTCTTTCGGCAAGCGGAATGTGCGAGGCAGGCAGAATCCGCCACCATCTTAAGCACAATTTGTGGAGACCGCAGAATCTTATCCTGTTTGTTGGCTATCAGGCGGAAGGAACGCTTGGCAGAAATCTGATCGAGGGCGTGCAGAACGTTCGCTTGTTCGGTGAGGATATTGCCGTAAGAGCCGAGATCAAGTCGCTCAAAGGAACGAGTGGGCATGCCGATCAGCAGGGGCTTATCTCGTGGCTTGAGTGTTTTGAAAAGAAGCCGAGAACCGTATTCCTTAACCACGGCAGCGAGGAATCTATTGCAGTTCTTGCCGACGAGCTGAAGGAGCGCGGATATGCAGTAGAAGCTCCGTACAGCGGAACCGAATATGACCTTGTAAAAGGCATCATGACCGCCTATACCGAGAAGAAGCGTGTTACAGCGGCAGACGTCGCCAAGGCGCGTTCCAGAAAGAACAGTATCCACCGTGACCTCGTATCTCAGGCTGAGGCACTTCTTGCCCTTGCAAAACGCTGTGAGAGCCGTCCGAATAAGGAGAACGCTAAGTTTGCCGCGCAGATCAGAGCCTTGATGGATAAGTGGGAAAGATAAGGGTATTTTGTAATCAACAAATCTAATTTGACGGCGAGAGCCGAAAAGGCAAAAGGGCTGACGAAAACAATCGTCAGCCCTCAAAATTGTATGACGGGCATATCAATGCTCTGTGGTGAAAATCCACTGAGGCGTAGTTACCGACGAACTTTATAGCGACTCCCAAGGTTTACATCGTGAGGTGTAGGCGAGAAGAAGGGATAGCGAAATCGTAGCCTGACGAACAGAAACTCGGTACGAAGGCGTAATAGGCGGATAAGTTGTCAATTTTCAACGAAGTCCAAAAGGTAACCGTAACTCTATTGCGTAAACCGAGCAGGTAGACGAGGAAAGAGTATTGGTTTATCCCGTGAGGTCTTGCCGACGGAGAAATCCGCAGTAACAACGAACGGCAAGAAGTCAGCAGAAGCCATAGTACCAAGGAAAAAAACTTGGGAAGGGCTGAACAATTCAGAGCGTCAATTTGAAATGTATGTTCCAAGCAACAACCCCGACTATGTGTGAAACCGAAGCGTATTTGAGGGAAAGCACAAATAACATAGGGAGCGAAAAAAAACTTTGCTTGGAAGCGGAAAGGAGAAAAGACGGAATATGTCGGAAATGCTTGAAAAGATACTCAGTAACGAGAATGTTGAAAAAGCCTACAAAAGAGTTTATGCAAACAAAGGTGCAGGTGGAGTAGACGGAGTTACAACCAAAGAGCTCGAAGAATATATGAGAGCAAATTGGAAGGGTATTAAAGAACAAATCCGAGCGAGAACTTACAAACCTCAGCCTGTGCTTAGAGTAGAAATACCAAAGCCAAACGGAGGAGTAAGAAAGCTCGGTATCCCCACGGTAATTGACAGAGTAATAGAACAAGCAATAACCCAAGTATTAACCCCCATATTTGACCAGATGTTTAGCGAGAACAGTTATGGTTTTCGCCCTAACAGAAGATGTGAGCAAGCAATAATTAAACTGCTTGAATACTTCAATGACGGATATCTATGGATAGTGGATATTGACCTTGAGAAATTCTTTGACAACGTACCGCAAGACAAGTTGATGAGTTTTGTAGGAAGAGTAATACACGACGGAGATACTGAAAGTTTAATACGTAAGTACCTCAAAGCCGGTGTTATGAACCGAGGTAAATACGAGTCAACAGAGATAGGCACACCGCAAGGTGGAAATTTATCTCCCTTACTCAGCAACATAATGCTGAATGAGCTTGACAAAGAGTTAGAGAGCCGCGGACTCAGATTTACAAGATATGCAGATGACGTAGTAATTGTATTAAAGAGTAAAGCGGCAGCAACAAGGGTAATGTATTCCATAATCGATTGGATAGAAAGAAAGCTTGGATTAAAGGTGAATGCTACCAAAACAAAGGTAACACCGCCAAGCAAACTCAAATATCTTGGATTTGGTTTTTGGAAGGACAAAGAAGAATGGAAAGCAAGACCTCATAATGACTCTGTGGCTAAGCTCAAAAGAAAACTAAAAGCACTATGCAAAAGAAGCTGGAGTATTGACCTTACATACCGAATTAAGAAGATTAACGAGGTAACGAGAGGTTGGATTAACTACTTCCGTAAAGGCTCAATGAAACAGAAACTTAATAGCATAGACGAGCATTTAAGAACACAACTGAGGGTGATAATTTGGAAACGATGGAAAGTGCCGAGTAAAAGAGAATGGGGATTACTAAAACTTGGAGTAGCAGATTGGATTGCACACAAAACTGCATACAGAGGCGACCGCTATATTAACGTGGCAACGAAATCTGTCCTTACAAGAGCCATTTCCAAAGAAAAACTGACCAAGCGAGGCTTAGTCAGTCTTTCCGATCACTACCTAAAGGTAGCACATATTTAATTTTGAATTGAACCGCCGTATGCCGAACGGCACGTACGGTGGTGTGAGAGGTGGATTAAATTTCACCTACTCGATTGCATCGCTGTAGTCAAAGAAAAGCACTTATTGTGATTGCAATAACTTGCGCTTATTTCTTCTGACACGGTTAATGTGCCTCTCAAAATCTCCTCTGTTAATAAGCTCTGCGATTACAAGCTGTTCAAAGGTGGGAACGGTACAGGAATAGAAGCCGAGCCTTTCCTCAAACTCATCCACAAGATTTTGAGGAAGCACCATATAGCCAACACGCAAAGATGGAGAAATGGTCTTGGAAAAGGTGTTCAGGTAGATCACATTCCCATGCTCCGAAAGAGAAAACACGGTCTCCTCGGCTTTCGCGGAAACCGAGAACTCGGATTCGAAGTCGTCCTCGATAATGTACCTATCCATTTTGCTCGACCAACGGATATACTCGTGGCGTTTGCTTGCTGATGCCGTGATACCCGTAGGAAAGCTGCGGTACGGTGTAGTATGTAGAACATTCGCACTTGTTTGAAGCAAGGCGGTGCTGTCAATACCGTCGTGAGATAGTGGCAAAAGCTCATAGCTTACCTCAGCGGCGCGATAGACTTGTTCGATCTTCTTGTATGAGGGAGACTCGATACCATAGATACGCTTTTTGCCAAGAAGCTCGATAATAAGCGAGTATAGGTATTCCGCGCCCGATCCTATGACAATCTGCTCGGAGGTTACGTTGATACCTCTGTTACGCGCAAGGTATTGCCGTATCGCCTCACGAAGCTGTAAGCAACCCCTGCCCGGCGAGCGTTCTAAAATATCCTCGCCGTAATCGGTGATAATAGAGCGCATCGTCTTGCTGAGTACCGAGAACGGAAAATCCGGGTAATCGTGCTTGCTATGCTTAATGGGAGTTTTTAAGGAAGAAACCTCGGCTGTGGCGGCAAAGCTGTCATCCTTTCGGAAGATCACCACAAAGCCGCTACGCTCACGCGCCTCGGCATATCCCTCATCACAAAGCAGTGCGTAGGCGTGGTCAACCGTAACGGTACTGACCGAGAGTTCGTCGCAGACTAATCGCATAGAGGGCAGCTTTGTACCGAAAGGATATAATCCGTCAATAATGTCCTGCCGGACCTGCTTGTAAATCTGAAGATATACAGGACGGTTATTTTTGTCAACGATATACTTCATCTGTGTATATAAAATTCTCCTATTCTGGCTATTTTTATATCAACAAAAATATTATATAATAAAACCAATGAAATTACAAGGAGAAATTATAATGGCTTACAAAAAAATTCTAACGATACAAGACATATCCTGTGTCGGTCAATGCTCGTTGACGGTGGCGCTCCCGATCCTCTCCGCCTGCGGACTGGAAACCTGTATTCTTCCGTCTGCCGTTCTTTCCACGCATACCGCAGGATTTAGCGGATTTACCTTCCGTGACCTTACCGATGATATGCCCGAAATTCAAGCACATTGGCAGAAGGAGAACATCAAGTTCAAGGCAATCTATACCGGCTATCTCGGTAGCGTGAAGCAGGTTGGATACGTTCAGAATATTTTCGACACGATGGGAACAGACGATTGCGTTCGCATTGTCGATCCCGCGATGGCTGACAACGGCAAGCTGTATTCTATCTTCAACGACGAATACGTGGCGGCGATGCGGGGGCTTTGCAAGTCCGCCGATATACTCATTCCCAACATCACCGAGGCGTGCTTCCTTGCTAACGTGGAATACCGTGAAACCTACGATGAGAGCTATATCAAGGAGCTTCTCGCAAAGCTCGCAACGCTTGGCGCAAAGACCATCGTGCTGACAGGCGTAGGCTATGCTCCCGATAAGACAGGCGTTATCGTGTACGAAAACGGTGCTATCTGTTATTATGAGCATGACAAGATATCGAAGGGCTGCCATGGCACGGGCGATATCTACGCTTCGGCGTTTACAGGCGCATTGATGAACGACAAGGACATTTTCGAGGCGGCGAGGATTGCAGCCGATTATACGGTAAAATGTATCATCAACACACAAAGCGATGCAGACCATTGGTACGGCGCAAAGTTTGAAACCGCTTTGCGCGACTTGATGAATATGCTTGCATAAGAAAGATAGCCCTCGTTTCAATCGGAACGAGGGCTATTTCAATACCCAAAAGTTGCGGTGCAGCAGACAAAGGTGGGCAAAACGCTTGAAATATTTATAAGAATGTTATATAATAATTTCATCGATAAATAAGAATTTGTAGGTGAGATAATGATTATTTTAATTACAGGAGCATCGCATACAGGCAAAACGGTACTTGCTCAAAAATTGCTCGAAAAATATAAATATCCATACCTGTCAATAGACCATCTGAAAATGGGTTTAATTCGTAGCGGAAACACAGAACTCACCCCTATGGATGATAATGAATTAACCGAATACTTGTGGCCGATTGTT
>JAZRUS010000009.1:0-3598 GCA_045652665.1 Eubacteriales bacterium
TTTTTATGTACGGACAGGTTTCCGACTTATGAGTTTACTACTCAAACACGGAAATGGGGGTTGTTTCGGATTCGTACCGAATTTCCTTGACCTATTCAGTTTACAACTTTTCGATCCGTACACATATGTATATTAACGCACGGTGTGCGGTAATATCTTAATCAAAAACGTACATACCGAAGAACGGCAGTATCTTATCTTTGTAATCGTAATTCATATTACAATCCTCGGCAAGCTTTTTGACCCAGATGCAATATGCCGACATACAAGAGTACATCATATCGGGATGCTCGCACGGCTCTCCGCTTGTGAGCTTACAAGGTTTGCACAGCGTGCATCCGCTTGCACCGATCATCACGCCGTTGTGTCCTTCATTCTTCAATTTTTTAATGGCACGAAGCATAGCCGCATTATGTAACGCCTTGGCTTCCTTTAATTTATCGGTCTGTGTGAAATCCTCGATCTCCCACTCTGTGCTGACAACCAACGCTTTTTTATACGCTAATACTCTTTGCTTCATCTGCTCGGGCGTTCCGCAATCGGGAGGACAGGAGTAGTTCACACCGTATTGTCCGCATAGGTTTTCCTCGCAGTAGGGGCGGAACACCGCATCGAATACGATTTTGTCCGTGTCAATAATCTCGGCTTGATGGAATTTTTCTGTTAATGCGAGCTCAATGATTTCCGTTTCCGTCATCGGATGTGTTACCTCCCACGCCTTTCTTGCGTTCCCGCTCTAATTTTTTTAGTGCTTGTATTCTTGCTCTTTTAGCTCGAATACGTTGCTCTTTTTTGCGCTGCTGTCGATCGAACTCTCGTGGCGGTTTGATTCCGGCTTCCTCTAAAGCACGCGGCCACGGACCGAGAAACGCTTTGATAGCCACCACCTCACGATCCTCAAAATCCGAGCGTTGGGGATAACGAGAAAGCCCCTCTTTTTGCAACTCTTGATATTTATTTTGAAGAAGAATTAAACAATCTTCCTTTTTATACTTTTTGTCTGACACACGACCTCCAAGAAAACGAAAAACGCTTTTACCGTAAAAACAGTAAAAGCGTAGCTATCTTGTCAGTAAAAATGGGCATAGTACTCCCAACACTTGACGAAAACGGCTACGCTTTTCATATCCAAAAACGTTGTGCGGCATGCGCACGTACCTTCGCTTGTGCTTGGTGAGTATTCCGACTTATGACCTGCGCCAAGGCGCGTCAATTACGGTAATGATGGTTGCGACGGGTTTGCACCGAACTTTCCCCTGATCCGCACAAAGCGGAACCAAACTGCGAAATTTATTCAATTACGACATAACTCATCATTATGCGGTAATTATTATACCACAATAGTTTGATTTTGTCAATGGATTTCGACAATTCGGAAAGAAAACCATAGAAAAAAGCAAAATCTGCAATGTAAGCACACATTACGGTTATATATGATTTCATAATTCTATTTACAAGTCAATTCACAAAACGCTTTGTTTTTTACACAAATCAATAATTGGATAAAAGTGGCGGTGAGAAGAAGCCCCGCCGCCATAGATTATTCGGTTAATGTTTCGATAGCAATCTGCATCCCGAGCTTGAAGGCATATTCGAAGATAGCTTCCTCTGCATAGGTTACGTATTCGCCCCAGCAATCCTCTAACTTTTCAAATATCTCTTTCTGCTCGTCGGTCATCGTTTTGAGTAAGTCATTGTTGTGCCGACTGATGTATTCCAACAGTTGCTTCATTTCCGACGTGTTGTGCCTACTGTCCTCGAGCGGCATGATATTTCCGCGCCACAGTTCCTTTATTATACTTTTCATAGTCCGTACCTCCTGTTAGCACACAACAATACCACAGAAGAGGACGAAAGTCCAGACCTTTTTCGAAAATAAAACCAACTTTTTTACGAGCCTTTTCTTTAGTCTACAGCGGTGCAATTTCTAACATTTAATACAAGGAAGTTGTGTTGTTCGAAAATTCTATATAATATTTTTGGAGTTTTCGTTGACAAATCCAGATTTGTATGGTATAATGGTCACACTTAAGGCAGGAAGGAGGCGAATCAATGAGAGGCGTTATTTATGCGAGGTATTCCTCGGACAATCAACGTGAGGAATCCATAGAAGGTCAGATTCGTGAAAATACAGCGTATGCCAATAAGAATGGCATTGATATTGTTGGAACGTATATTGACAGAGCGTATCCTGCCAAGACCGACAACCGTCCTGAATTCCAACGGATGATCAATGATAGCGCAAAGAAGAAATTCGATATTGTTATCGTATGGAAACTCGACAGATTCTCCCGTAACCGTTATGACTCGGCAAGGTACAAGGCGATGCTGCGTAAGAATGATGTCAAGGTCGTTTCCGCAACAGAGTCTATTTCCGAAGGTGCGGAGGGCATCATCCTTGAATCCGTTCTTGAAGGTATGGCGGAATACTATTCTGCTGATCTGGCTGAAAAGGTATCGAGAGGCATGACCGAGAATGCGCTCAAGGCTCGATTCAATGGTGGTCAAATCCCCCTTGGCTTCACGATAGACGATGAACAGCACTATCAGATCGATCCCGAGAAAGCCCCTCTTGTGATTGAGATGTTCCGTAGATACGCAGGTGGTGAGTCCATCACCGACATTGTTGAAGATCTGAATGCGCGAGGAATCCGTACTTCCCAAGGCAACCGCTTCAACAAAAACTCTCTTGCTCGTATCTTTGCCAATCGCAGATATATCGGTGAGTACGCATATAAGGACATCGTGATTCCGGATGCGATACCTGCGATTGTATCCAAGGATGTTTTTGAAAGGGTGGCGATACGAATGGGACAAAATAAACACGCAACGGGCAAGGCGAAAGCTCCCGAGAGATATTTACTCACGACCAAGCTATTCTGCGGAACGTGCAATTCCATGTTTGTGGGTGACAGCGCAAACAAACCGAATGGCGTGATATACCGCTATTACAAATGCGCCAGTGCCAAACGCCACGAATGTGACCGAAAGGCAATTCGCAAGGATTGGATCGAGGACAAGGTTATCGAGCAGATTTCAGCTTGGCTGAATAACGATAAGCTGCTCAGTGATATGGCTGACGATGTGATGGCTCTCTTGAACGAGGACGACGAGATGATCCTCGCTCTTGAGGCACAGCTTCGTGAGGTTCAATCCTCAATCGATAACATTATGAAGGCTATTGAGAAGGGTGTTGTCACTCGCACGACCAAGACTCGCTTGGAAGAGCTTGAGGCAGAAGAAGAGAAAATCAAGTGGAATATCAAGGCTGAAGAGGACAAGAAACCGAAAATCACCAAGGATTTCATTCTGTTCACGCTCCACAAGTTCCGAAGTCTTGATTTGAGATTCGAGAAAAACAAGGAACGTTTGATTGACGGACTCGTCAAAGCGATATTCGTTTATGACGATTATATCAAGCTGATCCTTACCTTTGACGACAAGCCGATAAACATCCCCACAACCGAAGAAATTGAATACATGGCAAATAGTTCGGACATTCAATCGTCCGCTTCACCAGAAAACATCCGAACTTTTTAGTTCGGATGTTTCTTTTCGTTATACAATAAACGCCGCCGGGATCGTGGGTCCCGGCGGC
>JAZRUS010000010.1:0-15646 GCA_045652665.1 Eubacteriales bacterium
CCCTTGCATGTCAAGCAAGTACTCTAACCAACTGAGCTATGCCTCCGTTTGCAACAATATATATTATACAGAATTTTTTGATTTTGTCAATAGGAAAAACTAAAAATTGAATTTACACGGCAAAATATATTGAACTTTTACAGTCTTTGTGGTAAAATATATGCCGAAAGGACATATAATATGGAATCGCTTATCTTTGCTTTAAACGCTACGATGCCGATAGTTCTTACGGTTGCCGTAGGTTATTTCGTCAAAAAGGTAGGACTCTTAAATACCGATCTTGGGAAAAGGATCAACAAGATCGTTTTTAACGTTTTGCTTCCCGCAATGCTTTTCATCAACGTTTATGACATTGAGAAGCTCGGCTCAGTCGATCTGAATTACGTGTGGTACGTTCTCGGATTCACTGTCGGGTTATTCCTCATATTTATTCCGATAGTTAACCTACTTTTCCCACAGAAGAATCAGAGAGGCGTCATACTTCAATCGATATTCCGCTCAAACTATGCACTGATCGGAATTCCCCTTGCTACCGCGCTGTTTGCCGAGGAGGGCGCGGCGATCGCCTCACTTCTCGCAGCATTTATAGTTCCGGTATTTAATATACTCGGAGTTATCTGCCTTTGCATTTACAGTGACAGAGAAAAGCCAAGCATAAAAAATATACTCCTCAGTATAGCTAAAAATCCGCTTATAATCGGCGTGCTCTCAGGACTCTTTGCGCTCGGAATACGCGCGCTTTTCGTAAAGTGGGAAATCAATTTCCGCCTCAGAGACGTAACGCCCATCTTCAAAACTCTCGAATACCTCAAGAGCGCGGCTACCCCGATGGCACTGCTTGCGCTCGGCGCTCAGTTTGAATTTTCGGCTATCTCCGCACTGAAAAAGCAGCTGTTCTTCGGTATTCTGATTCGATCTGTTCTAATCCCATCCCTAGCTCTTACGGTCGCATATTTTATGGACTGCTTCAGCGGCGCGCACTTTGCCGCGTTCGTTGCGATGTTTGCAACTCCCGTCGCTGTCTCAACAGTTCCGATGTGCCAATCAATGGGAGCAGATCATACCCTAGCAGGACAGCTTGTGGTATGGACTACAACGATCTCCTCTGTGGTAATATTTATTGTATCATTTATACTTAAGACTGTCGGAGTTTTTGGATAAAAACATAACCCTTCAAAGAAAAAACGCAGAAAATGTCAGGAAAAATTGTATTTTATGAAATTCACAAACCTAATAAGGCATATTGGTCTCATAATACGCCACAGACATAAGGTGCTCGTGCACTGCGCAAAATGCGGTATACTGTTCCGCGGTCTTGTGCATGATTTGTCAAAGTTCTCCCCTACCGAGCTTTTTGAGAGCGCAAGATACTATCAGGGCAACCGTTCTCCAATAGGAGTTTGCCGCATAACGGAGGGAGTCAGCTACGCGTGGCTACATCACAAGGGAAGAAACAAGCACCACATAGAATATTGGCTTGATCCCGATTGTCCCGTAACCCCGATTATGCCTTACAAATATGCCGTGGAATGCATCTGTGATAAGCTAGCGGCAACAAAAACCTACAAGGGTAAGGATTATTCACCCGAAAAGCTGATCGAACATTGGGAAAAATACGGTAACAAGGTTGACGGAAATCCGAAGACCATGGCTTTTATAGAGCGTGTGTTCAAGGATCTTGCAGAGCATGGAGAAAAGCAAGTGCTTAACAGGAAATATATGAAAAGAACATACGCAGAAATACACGGAACAGAAATTTGACTTCATACAAGAAAAGATGACCGCTCGGCTGAGCCGAAGCGGTCATCTTTTACTTTATGGATATACGCTCACCGCGCTTTTCGAGCGAGCTTTCAAACAAGACCTTCAATGCCTTGATCATCTCGCAGAGATCCTCGGCACCCGCCGTCTCGACAGAAGAATGCATTGCAAGCTGGGCAAGTCCGATATCCACGGTCGGAACCGATACAACGGTATCCGATATCGAGCCGAGTGTTGAGCCACCAAGCATATCGGCGCGGTTATAATATGTCTGAACCCTTGCCCCTGCCCTCTTGCATATTTCTCTGAATACGGCGTCCGACATTCCGTCGGTCGCATATCTCTGATTCGCGTTCCATTTAATAACGATTCCGCCGTTGAGGAGAGGCGCATTCTGCGCATCCGAGAGCTCAGGATGATTCGGATGCTTTGCGTGAGCGTTATCCGCGCTGACCATAAAGCTGTTATTCAGCATTTTTGAAAGAGACTCACCTGCAATTAATGCAAGCGTATCACGAAGAAATCCGGATGCGGCGCCCTGCTTTGTTGCTGAGCCGACCTCCTCATTATCAAACACCGCAAGCACCGGACAGGAGTCACCGTCCCCGGCAGATAGGAATGCACGTAATGATGCAAACAGGCACTCAAGGTCATCAAGACGCGGAGAGAGAATAAACTCTCCGTTAGCACCTACGACGCGACCGTCCTCGCGGTTGTACAGAAATACGTCGTGGCTGACAACATTTTCTTTATCAACGTCTGCCGCCGCAGCAAGCTTGCTGATAATATCCGCGCCGTCTGCCGATGCTACGAGAGGTAGCATATCCTTCGCTGGGTTGAATGCATATCCCTCGTTAACACCCCTGTTAAGGTGGTTCGCAACGCTGGGAATAACGGCAATATCGGCATCGATATTTACAAGTCGGCTCTCTATCATGCCGTCCTCGGACACAAGCAATCTACCTGCAAGAGATAGCGGTCTGTCAAGCCATGAATATAGAATCATACCGCCGTAGCGCTCCACGTCAAGACTCGTATATGCAGACACGCGCTCGGGAGTCGCTTTCAGACGGAATGCGGGAGAATCACTGTGCGATGCGGCGATCATAAATCCGTCCGCACACCCCTTGTATCTGAATGCGATGAGTGAGCTTCCGTTCCTTTTTACAAAATAACCCTTTCCGTCGACGAGCTTAGGCGCATCGCCTTCGTATATTTCGGTAAATCCACATTTTTTAAGCTCCGAGCAGACGCTGTCAACTGCGTGATATGCCGTGGGAGATCTCTTAATAAAATCAAAAAGCTCGTTATTGATATTCATACGGTGCTCCAGAAAGTTTTTTATATATTTTACCTCTTTTTCTTTAAATTGTCAACAAAACCCTTGAAAAAAAGCAACAAATGAGGTAAAATATTCACTAGAAACAAAATGGAGGACAAATATGCTCAACATTCCGGAATACAGGAATGCCGAACGGGTATTCCACTATTTTGAGGAAATATCAAAAATTCCGCACGGCTCGGGAAACACTGCTCAGATCGCGGATTACCTGGTCTCATTCGCGAGGGATCACGGTCTTGAATACCTGCGTGACGAATACGATAACGTAATAATCAGAAAGCCGGCAACGCGCGGATATGAAAACAGACCCACCGTAATATTCCAAGGACACACAGATATGGTTGCCGACAAGGTAGCCGAATGTGATAAGGATATGGATAAAGAGGGGCTTTCCATTTACCGTGACGGCGACTATATACGCGCAAAAGGCACGACGCTCGGCGGAGACGACGGCGTCGCGATAGCATATTCTCTCGCAGTGCTTGAAGCGGATGATATTGAACATCCCGAGTTCGAGGCACTCTTCACCTCTGACGAGGAGATCGGGCTCATCGGAGCGGCGGCTCTTGATGCATCCGCGCTTCACGGCAAGACAATGATAAACATCGATTCGGATATGGAAGGAATCTTCACTGCCGGATGTGCCGGCGGAATACGGATGGATGCGGAGCTTTGCTTTGCTGAAAAGAGCGAAGCAGAAAATATGTACGAAATAACGGTATCCGGTCTTATCGGCGGTCACAGCGGCACCGAGATAGATAAGGGACGCGCCAACGCGATCAAGCTGCTCAGCCACATCCTTTCGGGAATAAAGGACGTAAGAATATCCGAGATAAACGGCGGAAATGCGGACAACGCGATACCGAGATCTGCAAGCGCAATAATACAAACCGACTCGCCGGTTTCTACCGAAGGTATCCTTTCGGACAGCACCGTAAGAACCGTATCACAAAGTGAGCCGAATCTATCCGTGAGTCTTAGGAAGCTTAGCGGAGCAAGGCAAACGTTCAACAAAGATGACAGCAGCATCGTTCTCTCTCTTTTGAACAAAATGCCAACAGGAGTTTACAAAATGAACGATGATATTCCCGGTCTGCCCGAAACCTCATCAAACCTCGGAATCATCGAAACTGTCGGGGGGCGTGTGAATTTAACCGTCTCAGTCCGTTCATCGAAGAACTCCGAAAAGGCTGCTCTTTGTAAAAGCATCCGTTTACTGTGCGAGGAGCACGGTGCAACAGTGTCGGAGCGCGGCGAATATCCCGGATGGGAATTCAAAAAAGTTTCTCACCTAAGAGAGGTGATGAGCTCTGTATACTCAAAAATGTACGGAAAGGAGCCGCAGACCGTGACCATCCACGCGGGGCTTGAGTGCGGAATTTTCTCTGATAAGATTCCGGAGCTTGACTGCGTCTCTATCGGACCCGATAATCTGGATATACACACCCCGGAGGAGAGACTTTCAATCTCCTCAACGGCAAGGGTTTGGGAATTTCTTAAAAACGTTTTAAAGGAGATATAACTGTGAACAAGACAAGACTTAAAAAGTATGCAAGACTTATTGCAAGATGTGGCGTTAACATCAAGCGCGGTCAAGAGGTCGTTATAAACGCGGAGCTTGATCAGCCGGAATTTGTGCGTATGCTCGTTGACGAATGCTACAAAGCAGGCGCATCGGACGTTTCCGTCGAATGGACGTATCAACCCCTTCTAAAATCGCACGTGAGATACTGCTCTGCAAAGGTGCTTAGCACCGTAAAGCCCTGGCAGATCGCAAAGCTTGAGGAACAGGTAGACAGACTGCCCTGCAGGATCTACCTTACAAGCGAGGATCCCGACGGACTTGCCGGAATCAACCAGGAAAAATACGCAAAAGCGATGGCTTCCAGATCAAAGACTATCAAGCCCATCCGAATGAAGATGGAGAATAAATATCAATGGTGTATTGCTGCTGTTCCGGGCGTTGACTGGGCGAAAAAGGTATTTCCCGGTATGCGAGCGAGCGTTGCCGTCGAGAAGCTATGGGAAGCGATCCTTTCCACCTCCAGAGTATACGAGGATCCGATCCTTGAGTGGAAAAAGCACAACGAGAACCTTGCAAAGAAGTGCGCCTACCTCAACGGCCTCGGAATCCGCGAGCTCAAGTATAAATCGGCAAACGGAACCGATCTTCGCGTGGGATTAATTTCGGATGCGCTGTTCTGCGCCGGAGCTGAGGAAGCCAGCGGAAGTGGCATAACGTTTAACCCGAACATTCCATCGGAGGAGGTCTTTACCTCACCTATGAAGGGAGATGCGGACGGAATAGTCTACTCATCACTCCCTCTTTCCTACGGCGGTCAGCTTATAGACAGGTTCTGGATGAAATTTGAGGGCGGCAAGATCGTTGACGTCGGAGCGGAAGAAAACGAATCTCAGCTCCGCCAGATGATCGGAATGGATGAGGGCGCGGCATACCTCGGCGAGGTTGCGCTGGTTCCCTACTCCTCACCCATAAGAGAAAGCGGAATTCTGTTCTATAATACGCTCTTTGACGAAAACGCCGCATGCCACCTTGCTATAGGCCGCGGATTCACCAACGTTCTCAAGGATTACGACAAGCTCACCGAGGAGGAGGCGCATGCTAAGGGAATAAATGATTCCATTATGCACGTTGACTTTATGATAGGAACCGCCGACCTCTCCATTGTCGCCGTATGCAAAGACGGCCGTGAGGTAAAGATATTCGAAAACGGAGATTGGGCGTTCTGATATCGTAAAACGACCGAAAAACCGACTCGGCACAGGATTGATATGCCCCTCCAAAAAGTCTAACCTTTGGGGGGGCATATCAACGTTGCTCTGCGCGTTTTTCTTTCGCTATTTTTTTACACTTTCCTATTTACGGATCAAAGCACTTGATTTTTAATTGGAAATGTGCTAAAATACCCATTGTAAAAAATCTTTCGAACAGCGAGGTCATTATGGAAAAGTTTTTCAAGCATTTCTTCGGCCAAGCAGACCCGAACGGTGAATACGAGTTCAAGAATTTCTCTCTGGCTCACTTCCTCCCGATCCTGATATGCGTTGGCGTAATTTATCTGATCTACAGATACAGAGACAAGATTGCAGCTTATAAGCATGAGGACAAAGTAAGAATGGGGCTTTCATTTTGGCTTATCATTACCGAAATGTCTTATTTCTGGCGTCTTGTCGGTGTTCCCTCACTTAACGCAAACCCCTACGAGCATCTCCCGATAACGGTATGCGGATGGGCTATCATCTTCTCCTCGATACTTATAATCACGAAAAGCCAGACGTTATACGATATATGCTATTTCTGGGTGTTTGCAGGCACGATATTTGCCCTGATTACTCCCACGGTAATCAACTTCACCGGTCCTACAAGATACAGATATTACCAATTCTGGTGCGAGCATCTTCTCGGCTACGTAACGATATTCTATCTTTCGTTCGTACATAAAATGCGTCCTAATATAAAATCAATGCTAAAATCCTACGGAATGCTTGCCATACTTGGAGGAGTTGCAATATTTGCAAATCTCCTGCTTGACAGCTATTCTCCGGAGGTATACGAGCACGACGCGGCAAACTACCTATTTATGGCAAAGGGAGAGGCACAGTCACCCATTCTTGAGATCCTGCCGAAGAACTACGTGGTAAGAGTAATCACCATGGGACTCGTGGTAGCAGCTCTCTTTGTAATTTCCTATATTCCTTGGTTCCTTATCGACAGAAAAAAGAAAAGAGCCTGTGCTCAAGCAGAAGCTGATGTGCAGACTGAAACCGAGGCGCAAGCTGAGGCGATCGAAAAATAATTTTTCACTATTTTTCTATTTAAAAAAGCTGTCTAAAGTGCGTTTCTGCATTTTAGACAGCTTTTTTATTATTGCTACTTATTTTTTCTACAATCAATGAATGCGATGTTATTTATTCCTCACCGAGACAGTTCGTCTGATTCCACGTCGGGAACAGCTCACGCCATATGTCGGTATGCGACTCGCAGTCAAGATAATGACCGAACAGGGCGTTATTCCTCTCCGTGCTTTCGGGAAGGCAGGCTCTCGCAATACAGTTGCGGTACTGATCAGCCATATCAATACAGAAAGCGTGCCAGCCCTTCTTCCATTCTCCGTTTTTAAATTCCTCGTTGCGCTTATGGAAGCCTGCCATGATCTCGTCCTTATCCTCGCCCTTAGCAAGAGTTATTCCATCCTCAAGAGCACGTATCGGTACAAAATCGATCTCATCGCTTACAGTGTCATATTTGACCGCAAGAGAGGTATACCACCCCTCTTTCGTACTATCCGCAATAAAGTGGAAGTTACCCTGTCCGTAAAGAATGTGACATCCCTGATATTCCTCATAGCATCCGATGCAATGGCTATGCTGGCACAGTACCATATCGGCACCGCTTCTTGCCATAGCTCGGCAAAGACGGATAAGTCGCGGCGAGGGGTATCGGCAGTGTTCCTTTCCGCCGTGGTATATAACGATAACTCTATCTGCAGTCTTTCTTGCCTCTCGGATATCCTCTATCGTGTCGTATTCATCGTAGGGTCTTGAGCCCATTCTGTTTTCAAGAGCATAGGAGTATTCGTGCTCACATACTGCTATTATGCATATTTTCTGTCCGTCTGCATCGTAGACGTAATTTTTTCTCGAATCCTCGTAGTTCTCTCCAAAGCCCGTGTAATCAAGGCCTACCTCATCAAGCGCCCGAAGAGTATCCTTGATTCCCTTGACGCCAAAGTCGAATACATGGTTATTGCTTAATCCGCAAACCGTTACCCCAAGTCCCTTGAGAATCTCTACCGCTTCCTTTGGCGCGGAGAGAGCCGGTCCAAACTTGTTTATCTGAACGTCGTGCTCTGTGATAGCACACTCAAGATTCACAAAGGTAAAATCGCTATCCTTCATAAAATCCGCAACGTCAGTGAAGAGCTTATCGGTTTCCTTTCTTCTGAAGGATTCCTTCGCAATCTTAGAGGGTGATGTATCTCCAAAAAACAGTGTTTTCATGCTGATCTCCTTTATTGATTATAAATTCATCGTAATTAATCCCCAAATTTAAAAGCTATCCTGTTTAAAGGTAACTTCTGCCGAAAAACTTATTACATTTACTCATTATTATATAACAAAACATTAGTAAAATCAAGTAGTAGAAAAAATATTTCCCCACACTGATATCAAATAAAGGATACACCGATTCGGTACGCTGGTTTCACGAAAGAATAGAGTCAAAAACGAGCATTAAGCAAAAGCCGACAAGGAGCGCGTAGGTCGCGCCGCGCTGACTTCCGTGCGCGTGAGTCTCAGGTATCATTTCATCGCTGATAACGTAGAGCATCGTACCTGCTGCAAAGGCAAGGGCAAACGGAAGCACGGCGGAAGCAATACTGACCGCAAAATATCCGATAAGCGTACCAACTACCTCGATAAGACCGGTTATAAGCGCCGCAATAAACGTTCTTCGAGGGGAAACTCCCGCGGCGAGCATCGGACCTATTATCACCATTCCCTCCGGTATATTCTGAAGCGCAATACCGCCGGCAATAAGAAACGCGCCTACCGTATCACCCGATCCGAATCCGACACCTGCGGCAATGCCCTCCGGCAGATTATGTATCGCGATCGCGGTAACGAAGAGAATCACCTTGTCAAGTCCGGAATCGACGTGCCCTTCCGGCTCTGCTCCAATAAGCCGATGAAGATGCGGAACAAGCTTATCCACAAGGTTAATGCATAGCGCGCCGACGAAAACACCTGCAACGGTTATAATAAGGTTATATTTTCCGCCGTATTCAAGCGATGGAATAATCAGTCCGAACACCGCCGCCGCAAGCATAACACCGGCAGCAAAGGAAAGAACGATATCCGAAAATTTATGAGAAATATTCTTAAAAACAAATCCGATAACAGCTCCGATGACTGTCGCACCGCCAACACCGAGCGCGGTAAGCAAAACCATTTCCATATCAGACTCCGTATGTATTTTTTATGAAGAATCGGGGAACGAATCTTACCGCGTTCCCCGATTTACTTACAAAACAAGTGACGGTGAAGTATACACTCTTGCAGCAAGCTCCTGATTGAGCATATATAGGCTTCTTGGATCAGAGCCGAAAAGCTCCATTTTCGTAATCAGATCGTTTGCGTTCGTTTCTTCCTCGCCCTGTTCCTTTACAAACCAATCGAGGAACTGCATCGTACGAAAATCCTTTACATCGTATGCCGCCGCGTAAATATCGTTTATAAGCGAGGTTACGTATTTCTCGTGCTCAAGTCCTGCACAGAGAACATCCATATCGGAACTGACCTTTTTATCCGGTTTAGCGATCGCCTCAAGCGTTACGGCGACGCCCTCGTTTTGCAAATACTGATAGAACAGCATTGCGTGATCTCTTTCCTCCTGTGCCTGAATCAGATACCAATTGGCAAATCCGTCAAGGCCGCGAGCCTTGAAATAGTTGGAAAAATCAAGATACAGATATGCGGAATAAAATTCCTTATTTACCTGCTGATTTAAAAGTTCGTGAACTTTAGAATTCATATTTTTTCTCCTTATCAGATCTCAGCCTTCCAAAGGCCGTGAAGATTGCAATATGCATACACTGCGATCGGCTTCTCGTTCGCGAGTGCAAATTCAACGGTAGGTACCGCACCCACAGTAAGAGCCTTGCGCTGAATGCCGCGGTCGGTCTCAAGGTATACCCAAAGAATACTGTGCTCAGCGGTCATAGGATGCAAAGCCGAGCCGACAGTAACCTTTACGGTGTTCCCATCGACAGAAACTACGGGTATATGCTTTTCGCGGCTTGCCTCTACCACGCCAGCTTCTATCGCGCTCATCCGCTGTCCGCAGCAGACGAGGGGGGCGCCGGATGAATGTATTATCTCCACTATATTTCCGCATTTCTCACAGATATAAAATTTCTTATTTGCCACAGTTATTTCCTCCAAAATTGTTTTTGTATCTTTATTATACAACGATTTTCCGCTATTTTCCGTGACTAGGTCACGTTATTGACTTATTTTTAAAAAGGTGATATAATTAATTTATAAATTAATTTCAGGTGTTTTATGATAAATCAAGAGCTTGAGCCTCTGTTTGCCGAGAGCTTTCCATTTTGGGATAAGATATCCGACGAGCAGAAGGAAAATCTTTTACGCACATCGGAGCGCGTTGCCTTTAAAAAAGGATCGACGATACACGACGGTGATCGCTGTACCGGAATTATTCTCATAAAAAGCGGATGCATAAGGCTTTACATATCCTCCGACGAGGGAAAGGAGATCACTCTGTACCGACTCTTTCCGGGAGATATGTGTATGCTCTCGGCATCCTGCGCATTTGACAGCTTGACATTTGACGTTTTCGTAAATGCAGAGGCGGACTGCGAATGCGTAGTAGTCGGTGGATGCGCCTTCGCAGAGCTGTCCGAGAACGTTCCGAGCGTTAAAATATTTGCGCTCGAAACTGCCCTATCAAGGTTCTCCGACGTAATATGGCTTATGGAGCAGATCCTTTTTATGAGCTTTGACAGAAGGCTTGCCATCTTTCTGCTTGACGAGATATCAAAGGACGGCGGTGACACCGTACGGTTGACTCACGAGCAGATAGCAAGGTATATGGGTTCTGCCCGCGAGGTAGTCTCCCGAATGATAAAATATTTCTCCGGTGAGGGGATCGTGCAATCCGTCCGTGGAGGTGTGCATATCCTTGATAAGGCACGACTGCGTAAACTAGCGCAGTAGATCAAGTATTGACTCTTTTGGACGCGCGCCTGTAACCTTGCTTACCGTCTCACCGTTGCGAAGCACGATGAGTGTCGGGATGCTTACTATGCCGAACCTATGTGCCAGCTCAGGCTCATCATCAACGTCTATCTTTCCAACAAGATACTCGGGATGCTCACTCGCAATCTCGTCCACTATCGGAGATACCATACGGCAGGGACCGCACCAATCAGCGTAAAAATCAAGAAGAACGGTTCTGTCACTTTCTTTTACGCTGTCAAAATTTTCTTTATTAACCTTTTTTACCATATCTAAAACATCCTTTCTACTCTGTTTTCTTTGCGTCTTAATTATACAGTATTTCAGACTTTGATTCTGTAACCTTGTCACACAAATGCGAGTTTTCTTCATAAAAAGCTTCATCTGCACTGATTTTTTTGCGTTCATCTTAAGATATTTGCGCATGTACGCAAAAACATTAATATTAGGTCTTGATTTTTAATCAAAAAAAGTGTAGAATATAAGGGTAAGAATAAAAAAACAAGGAGATATAAAATGGCACTTGTAACAACAAAGGAAATGTTCAAGAAGGCTTATGAGGGCGGATACGCTATCGGCGCCTTCAACATTAACAATATGGAGATCATTCAGGCGATCACCGAAGCAGCGGCTGAGGAAAAGTCCCCCGTTATACTCCAGGTATCTGCCGGCGCGCGCAAGTACGCGAAGCACGCGTATCTTATGGCTCTTGCTCGTGCGGCTGTTGAGGATAGCGGAATAGACTTTGCGCTCCACCTTGACCACGGTGCAGATTTCGACATCTGCAAGTCCTGCATTGACGGCGGATTTACCTCGGTTATGATCGACGGATCTCACCACAGCTTTGAGGATAACATCGCACTTACCAAGAAGGTTGTTGAATACGCGCACGCTCACGGAGTCGTTGTAGAAGGTGAGCTCGGCGTTCTCGCAGGAGTTGAGGATGACGTTGTAGCGGAGTTTTCCTCTTATACTCGCCCCGATGAGGTTGAGGAATTCGTTACCCGTACCGGTGTTGACTCTCTCGCTATCTCTATCGGAACGTCGCACGGAGCATATAAGTTTACTCCGAAGCAGTGCACAAGAAACGAGAACGGAGTTCTCGTACCCCCGCCCCTTCGCTTTGACATTCTTGAAGAGGTTGGAAAGAGACTCCCCGGCTTCCCGATCGTTCTCCACGGCGCTTCCTCGGTTGCACACGAGTGCGTTTCCGAGATCAATGCTCTCGGCGGCAAGCTTCCGGATGCAGTAGGTATTCCCGAAGAACAGCTTCGCCGTGCGGCTAAGATGGCGGTTTGTAAGATCAATATCGACTCCGACATCAGACTTGCAATGACCGCAGGCGTTCGCCGTGTGTTCGCTGCTAAGCCCGAAGCATTTGACCCCAGAGAGTATCTCAAGGTTGCGCGCGAGGAAGTTAAGAAGATGGTCAGCCACAAGATCGTGAACGTTCTCGGATCTTCCGGAACTCTTTGATAAACAGAATAAAAAAATCAGGACGGAAACGCGACCGCGTTTCCGTCTTGATTTTTTACAAATAACTATTTTCGGATCTCATAAATATAACTCTCGCACTCGATCAGATAGATTTAAGCCAAGAATCGATCATATCTGCTGTAAAATCGTAGCCGCGACCTGTGAGATGCTGACTGTCATAATAAAATCCTAAATTTTCCACTTTATTCTCGTCTGCTGTTTTAGTTCTGTCATACATCCACGGAAGAGACGAATTAAGATAACATCCATTCCAAAGATCGATATAAGGAATGCCCCATTTCTTGCAAATTTCCACCGCCCGATTAAAATAAAAACGACGGTTTTTATATGACAAGCTATCGCTGATACCCATCTTATGTGCAACTATATACGCGATCTTCTTCCCCATCCAATATTTTGTTGCGCGGTAGAATATACTTTCCAACGCACCGCAAAATGTCGTTCTGTCGTACTCTCCGCTAAAATCGGTTATGTCAAAGCTGCCAAGCCGCGTCGATTCATCTCCGAGAACGGCAGGCCCGAGCAGGTCAGCATCATTGGTTCCGCCTTCAATGATGATATAGTCCGCGTCGGGATATTCCTCATACATTTTATCAAGCGTCAAGGAGACAGAATGTCTAGGCCTTCCGCTCTTCATAAGAGGAAGACCCTCGGCAATCGTTCCCCCGCCGACCGCATAGTTTTTATACGTCATATTATTTCTCTCTGCGATCCTATTCGCCCAACATCCTGCTACTGTTGATCCGGCGCAAATCGAATCACCGTTCCAGATTATAGTTTTTGCATAAAGTTTGTTAAAGTTTTCCATTTTCGTTTTTCTCTCTATTTGACAATTCATAACGTTGAGTCATTCTCATTTTTTACGATTAATCAATCACAAATTTTTTCTATAATAATACTCGTTTTAAACACGACGTTTTCATTGGGTCTTACGGTTTTATATTCAAGCGCAGAGCCAATCTCTGTCGTACACGGCTCGAATCCCAGCGCGTAATCTCCGCTGGCCATGCTTTTCCATTCTATAAAGTGGGGTAACGTTTCTCCCGAATACGAAACTGTTAATTTCTTGCCTATTTTTTCGTTGATGAGCGAAATCTCGGGTTTTCTCATAGTCAAGAAATAGCAGGTCTCATCCTCTCCGGGAACGGATGCGCCAATCTCGTACATAGTAGGAACGTTTTGTGCAGCCCAAGGAGTGTGAGTCTCACATTTTGCCACATCGGCAACGATCTTCGCGCCCTCATCAAGCATAGGATATCCTATGTTGATATGATACAGAAGACAGTACTCCTCATCTTGGTATCCCTCATTTACCAGCGTATCCTCAAGAATCACACGATCTCCCCCGATCTCGGATGTGATTTTACGTTTTAAAACAAGATTTTTTCCAAACAGTGAAGTATCGCGAATAACGGTCTCGACAACGATTCCATTAACGCCACATTCCGCACGCAAAAGCTCTGCAGGAATATTATGTAGAGTTCCGTGCAATTCATATCCTTCTCTTCTTCCAAGGCTGTCAAGTCCACAAGTATAGACCATTCCACCCTCAAAACGATTAAGGAACGGAATCTCACGACTTGTAAATCCGTTTTTGGATATAAATGAAACATTTTGTCCTTCGTGATAAATCTGCATGATATCGCAAGCCTTACTCAAATTCAAAAGAAAACGGATTTTTCCGTTGTCGCAATCCAGAATCTCAAGTCCTTTTTCTCTCCCCGCGGTAACGGTATAGTGACGCACGCTCGCTATCTCTGAAAAATTAGATATTTTGCCGTCCATAATCATTGTTATTACCCCCAAAAACGCATTTACTCTGAGTTAATTATTCAAATAATTGCTTTTTATAAAATATTGTTAGTTGTTACTAAGTGATCTCATTTCACGTAGATTTAAGTTGTGAAATACCTTTTTAGATCTTTCAAATTATTATACCACGGCAAAATTATTATGTCAATCCGCTTTTGCGAAATTTATTCCCACAGCAGGAAACTGTTATCCACAAATAAACTGCACGGTAGCCCTTTCACAGTCCGTTTCGCGTGGCGGAACGCTGACTGTTAATTTGTTGTCGCCTTCCATAGCTTAAACAAAATAAAAAAGCCTCGTCCTAAGACAAGGCTTGGCTCCCCCTGCTGGGCTCGAACCAGCGACCTGCATACCGCGTAGCGGTATTGGGCGTTAAGCCGTGGGAATACGAAATCATTTGTACTAAATCGGAAGGCTTATAACAAACCCTCCGCACGGTAGCCCTTTCACAGTCCGTTTCGCGAGCGGAACGCTGACTGTTAATTTGTTGTCGCCTTCCATAGCTTAAACAAAAGAAAAAAGCCTCGTCTTAAGACAAGGCTTGGCTCCCCCTGCTGGGCTCGAACCAGCGACAACCTGATTAACAGTCAGGTGCTCTACCGACTGAGCTAAGGAGGAATGCTATTAAATTGTCCCGATGCTCTCGTTTGATTAACAGTTTGCTACTCGGGGTATTATTTGCGGAAAACGTCCCGCTAATAATCTAAGATTTTCTCCCTGCTCCTCGTTACGCAATATTCCTGCGGAATGCAGGTGCTCTACCGACTGAGCTAAGGAGGATTATTTTATGAGCAAATGCTCATTAAAAACCGAATAAATAAGGAAACGAAGCTCAAAGTGTAGCTGAACTACAAACAGTAGTTCAAGCCCTCGGTCAATTAGTATCGCTCAACTGAATACATTACTGCACTTACATCTGCGACCTATCAAGCTCGTAGTCTACGAGCGACCTTACTCATTTGAAATGATGGGATATCTCATCTTGAGGTGTACTTCACGCTTAGATGCCTTCAGCGTTTATTACATCCGTACGCGGCTACCCGGCTATGCCCTTGGCAGAACAACCGATGCACCGGAGGTACGTCCTACCCGGTCCTCTCGTACTAAGGTAAGCTCCTCTCAAATATCCAACGCCCACGACAGATAGGGACCGAACTGTCTCACGACGTTCTGAACCCAAGTCGGCTCGTAGCCATGTCGTTCTGTGAGCCAAGGAGTTGAGGATTTAATTTGTCTTCCTAAGACCGCTTGGCCTCCGACTTGGGATATCTCATCTTGAGGTGTGCTTCACGCTTAGATGCTTTCAGCGTTTATCACATCCGTACGCGGCTACCCGGCTATGCCCTTGGCAGAACAACCGATGCACCGGAGGTACGTCCTACCCGGTCCTCTCGTACTAAGGTAAGCTCCTCTCAAATATCCAACGCCCACGACAGATAGGGACCGAACTGTCTC
>JAZRUS010000011.1:0-3580 GCA_045652665.1 Eubacteriales bacterium
TGCCGTACTACGCGCAGATGCTCAAAAAGAATACACCCAAGGCAAAGCGCAAGCCAGCCAAGGCATCTGAGCTTTTTACCTTTGCCACCGAGCCGGAGTGGGAGAAAAAGCTTGATCCCGATATCCTTGAACGTATCCAGGCGCTTGTGGGAACGTATGAGAGCTGTCTGAAGCGCATCCGCGCAAGTCAGCACCTGCCGAACGCAAAGGCAAAGAAAAAGGGCATCAATCGCGTCCTGTTTATGCGTGACGAGGAAAACACCTACGATGCCGACGAGCTTTACGCGCTGTTTGTCAATCTCTCCGCTGACCGCGTGAGCGAGATCCGCCGTGCGATACGCGAGGAAAAGTGGCACTTTATGACCGAGGATCAGAGAACGTTGTTCCTCTGTAAGTATCTGCCTGAGGAGGAATTCCATGAATACTACGAGCTGTTCTCGGATTTCCGCTCAGGTGGCTATCGTTTGCTCGGTGACTTGATTATGGATACCGACAACGATAACATTCAGCAGAACCGCGCAAGGCTGCACTATGAGGGTGACTCACCCGAAATGACGGCTCTGCTCAAAGCCTATACGGATAAGAGCTACGGTAAAAACTACCGTGAGGCGGTTGCCAAGAAGTGCTTGGAGCTTGTCAAGGGCATCTGTAAACCTGCCACTGCGGTCAAGTATGTAGTTGCTCTCAATAAGCGGTCGTTCCTTTGGGACGTGCTTTGGGAATCCGTTGAAAAATTTGCTTTGAAGAAGGAGGTTGACCGAAAGTGACAAACGAATGGAACGAATATAAAGCCTATATCGGTCAGCCGACCTATGCCGTGTCAAACGGTAAGGATACCTCCTTTCTCGGAAGGTTTACCACCGAAATGATCAAGGATTTCAAGGGCTTTGCTCGTATTTTCACCATCATCGCTCGTGGGTATCTTTTTCACAATGCCGATGGCTCTTTGAAGGACGGCGATCCGCGTGAACGTATCGAGTATGCCCGACGCGCTCTCTGTGCGTGGTGCAGTATGCCCGACAAAAAGAAAAATGCCACTCCGAATGCGGAATGGCAATTCAAGGTCAGCTTTCCCGAATATCACGAGGAATTTCCGGAGCTTGTAAACGAGGACGGCGCAGGGTGGTATTACCGCCACATTCACGCCATTGCTGATTTTATAGCCGCAAACAGAACCAAGGTCAACAAGCACATTCATTGTCTTGCGGAAAGAACAAAGCAATGGGAGGACGAATGGGGCGACAAGGTCAAGCAGTACCAAGTACCGATCTTCACGGGAACGACCCGCGCGGAGTGGGCATTGTCCTTCGATGCCGCCATTGCCGATGCTTTGGAGCTTGGTTCTCTGCGACGCGAGGCGGTGAGGCTTACATACGAGCAGATGGCTTATATCGAAAGCATTCAGACCCAGGGCATTCCGCTGAACGTGCTGACCACCATTGCGGAATACTATATCGCAAACAAGCCTTATGACAGCGATTGGTGTGTTCTGCCCGTCAGCAATATAGAAGCCTACCTCGGTAGCTCCGCGCTTGGCAAGCAGTATATGACCAAGATCCCAGCCGAGTTTATGCAGAAGAAGGAAACGAGCTATGGGATAAGTATGTGTAAAGTGAACATAGGAAAGGGTGCAGAGTCATAAATTGACACGGCACCTTTTACTATACCCAAGGGGCGAAATTCGCCCACCGAAACAACGCGGTCAAATGGGTTGCCGTTGAAATTTATATAACACATAGAGAATCGTAAAAAGCTATTGCAAAATGAGAGGAAATGTGATATAATATCATATCATTATATATAAATATATATATATTTGTTATATGGAAGATTTTTGCAAATCACACTCACTATAATGTAGAAAACTTTAAGTAAATACTTCAGAATTGTTGAAATAGATGCTTGAAATACATTTGCAGAGGGAGAGGATAATGATGGAATTTAAAACCTTGAAAAATAAAATATGCTTATCCACTCCCACTATGCACGGAGATGAGATGAAGTACGTTCAGGAAGCGTTTGACCGAAATTGGATCGCTCCGCTTGGATTTAATTGTGATGGCTTTGAGTCTGAAATACAAGCGTATCTGAAAGCTTCAAACTATCGCGCACTGTCTGTTAATTCGGGTACGTCCGCTTTACATCTTGCAGTAAAGCTTGCGGGAGTCAAAACGGGTGATATCGTTGTTTGCAGTGATATGACATTTGCGGCTACCGTTAATCCTGTGTCATACGAGGGCGGAGTTCAAGTCTTTATCGATTCCGAACGCGAGACATGGAATATGGATCCCAAAGCCCTTGAGCTTGCGTTTGAAAAATATCCTGAGTGCAAGGTAGTTCTGCTTGCTCATCTTTACGGTACACCGTCAAAGATGGATGAAATTACGAAAATATGTGAAAAGCATAACGCGATTCTGATAGAGGATGCCGCCGAGGCACTTTCAGCGGAATACAAAGGCGTTAAATGCGGCGTTTTTGGAAAGTACGGCGCGCTGTCTTTTAACGGGAATAAGATAATAACTACATCGGGCGGCGGAATGCTTCTTTGTGATAACGAAGCTGACCGAAATAAAGCTCTGTTTTGGGCGACTCAAGCCCGTGAGCCTGCTCCCTGGTATCAGCACGAGGAGATCGGGTATAACTACCGTATGTCAAACGTGGTGGCAGGAATAGGCAGAGGACAGTTGAAGCATTTGGATGAGCATCGGGAACGCAAGGAGGCGATATACCGACGTTACGAAAAAGGTCTTGCTACCTTACCGATAAAGATGAATCCGTATCTTGAGTGCAGTAAACCTAATTTTTGGCTTTCATGCATGACCGTTGATGAGGGCGCGAACGTAGCTCCAATGGAGATAATGCGTGTGCTTTCAGAGCATAACGTGGAATCCCGACTGATCTGGAAGCCTATGCATATGCAGCCTGTGTTTAAGGGATATGATTTCATTTCTGCCGAAGAAAAGCCGGTGACTGAAGATATTTTTGCTCGCGGACTTTGTTTGCCTTCGGATATCAAGATGACGGAGAAAGAGCAAAGTTACGTTATAGAGGTTATAAAATCCTGTTTTTGAGGTCACATAAATGTACGAAAAAGTTTTTAAGCGCGTAATTGATTTTACAGCATCTTTTTTGCGTTGATCATCCTTGCTCCAATCCTTTTGATTCTGAGTGTAATCGGAGCTATCGCAATGAAGGGGAATCCATTTTTCATTCAGTTGCGTCCCGGAAAAATCAGTAAGAAAACAGGTGAAGAGAAAATATTTAAACTTGTAAAATTCAGAACTATGAGTAACGCAAAGGATAAAGAGGGGAATCTTCTGCCCGATGATGTCCGACTGAATAAGTACGGAAAGTTCCTGCGCAGCACCTCTTTGGATGAACTGCCTGAACTGATCAATATTCTCAAGGGGGATATGAGTATCGTGGGGGAAAGAGGTATAATAGAGACAACCAAGAAAAACATGGGTTTTTCAAGGGTTGTCACGGTTAATTCAATTTCGCTATGAGGTTTTGTGCGAGGTTGGAAAAGGCGGGAAACAGCCTTTGGAAAGTCAAAATGGCTTCTTGATTGCTTATTTTG
>JAZRUS010000012.1:0-9545 GCA_045652665.1 Eubacteriales bacterium
AAAGAAATAACCTAAATCAAACCGCAAGGGTTCAATTTAGGTTATTCTTGGTGGACCATCTAGGACTCGAACCTAGGACCGACCGGTTATGAGCCGGTAGCTCTAACCAACTGAGCTAATGGTCCGCTTATGACCATACTATTATAGCAGATAAATATGAACAAATATTATACATTATATGAACAAAATATAAAATAGCAGGACTGCTTATATATTGTTAATTAAGAAAGCGGCGCACATATTATGTTGCGCCGCTTCAATTACATGCTTATATCTTGTGACGGGATTATTTAAAGTTGCATACAACCGTTACTCTACCGGTTTCGGGAGTGTAATCGAGCGTGTAAGAAACTATTGCACCGCTTGAATTCATGGCAACAACGAGGTTTACGTCAACGTCATATGCCACGCCGAGAACCGACTCGGTATCCGCTGCAAGAACCTTCGCCGAAAGGACGTTGCCCTGAACGGTATAGGTCATCTTCTCCTCATCGAGATTGAGGGATACGGAATTGGAATCAACCGTGATCTTCGCCGCAAGGCTGGAATCTGTAGCAGAGTACGTACCGCTTGCATCGCGGGTTACTGTTCCCTTAACCTCAGATTTGGTATCATTTTCACCGCCCTCGGTGGAAAGATTGAATTTTTCATAGGTGTAATCGATTTTGAGAGATCCGTCATCGGCAATGACCGTGGTATACGTAGCTTCGAGAGGACCGAAGTCTGTGTATACGGTTATCTCACCCTCAACGGTTTTGGGCGCGGTCTCGGTTATCGCAGTTTTGAACGCGTCAAGCACCGCTTCACCGTCACCGCAGGAGCATACTCCGATGCACACGCCCACAACGAGGAGCGTACAAAGTAAAATCTTTAAAGCTTTCATCATAATTCCTCCCTACGGCATCAGTCAAAGCTAAAAACTTGAGTCTCGTACGAATACGATGCTTCTATCAGAACGGTAACGGCAGGATGATCCTCGTTATCGGGATTCGAATAAGTGTAGGAGAGGGTAACACCGGTGATATCTGCGCCGGAGTGCGAAATAACTACTGCAACGTCAGCAGGAATTGCCTCGCCGAATACTGCCTCGGTATTTGCAGACTCAACGGTGAAGGAAACCGTACGTGCCTCAAGATCCTCGGTAAGATCCTTTACTGTATCATCGGTAAGATTAAGAGCGATCGCACCGGTTTCGGGAGTAAAGTCGAGTCCGTTGATATCCCACTTTCCGCCGTTATCGCGCCTACCAAGATCCTCACTGTATTCCCACTTTTCAGTCTTAGTCTCTATAGGACCGACGATGTCAACGCCGGCACCGTCTGCAACGGTTCGAAGCTTCTGCTCGGTATATTCGTATACCGCCGCGTCAACGCCGTCTACCTTTCCGACCATAAGAGTGGATTTGAACTCAATTTTGTAGTCTCCGAAGCTCTCAGACGAGTTTATAACTACCTTTGAGGGAGCTATCGCGCCGTACATTTCGGATATCTCACCAAGCGTATCTCTGTCGTCACCGCACGAGAAGAGCATGAACGCACACGCCAGTATGAGAACAAATGATAATATTTTTTTCATCTTTTTCACAATACCTTTCTTTTGCGTTATTCTGCCGTCTCGGGTGTTTCTTCAAAAGGAGAAACAACGGGGTTGTACGAATATGACGTAACGATGCTTACGAGAGAGGCATTCTCGGTAGCGTAAGAAACAGATATCTCTCTAAGGTTCTTTCCATCAGTCGTTACAGTGATAGAAACACCGTCCTCGTTTGCGCTTACGGCGATGCCGAGGATCGCAGCTGCCTGCTCGGCAGTAACGGTAGCGGTAAGGGTCTTTCCGTCCGCACTGATTTCATACTCTCCGAGATTATCTACGCTAAGCTCAAACTTAACCTGCTTAGTAACCTCACTCGGAACCTTCGTTCCCCAAGTCTCGCCGTCAGTGGAATACTGACCGTCGTGATATAAAACGGCAACGGACTTCGTATCTATGTACTTATCAGGATCAATACCCGGCGCCACGGTGGGATAATAATCGTAATTACACTCCATCTCAAAATCATCACCGTAAACGGTAGTAACAAAGCTGCCGTTTAAGGTATTGTCGTTTACGCTGTCATTATAGACCGTTTGAGTAATGATCTTAGTGGGAGCAGAGCCGTCTGCAATGCTTGCAAACAGGTCAACACCGGTCAGATCGCCACCGCACGAGAAAAGCGCAAACACAGAGGTGAGAGCAAGAAGCAGTGCTATAATCTTTTTCATTTCAGTACCTATTTTTTGCCTTTCGTTGCTTATTATAAGGTTTATTAATTATAATTATATAATTATTTGAGTGAAAAGTCAATAGACGGAGTTTTATTGCAAAGTTCCAAAATGCCAAATTTTATCACGGCATTTTATCAGTTTTCACCAAACACACCGTCATTTTAGCTATAAATCACACGACAATTTGGAAAAAGGTAACAAAATTCCGGCCGAGCAACAATTACTTATTAAAGTAACCTTCCCTATAAAGAAGCTCGGCAATAAGAACGGCTCCTCCTGCCGCGCCGCGAAGAGTGTTATGGGAGAGTCCTACAAATTTGTAATCGTAAAGAGCATCCTCGCGAAGTCTGCCCACGCTTACACCCATACCGCCGTAAAGATCACGGTCAAGTCCGGTCTGAGGACGGTTCTCCTCCTCAAAGTAGGTTATGAACTGCTCGGGTGCATTAGGCAGACCGAGAGTTTGGGGTTTACCCTTAAAGCTCTTCCACGCCTCAAGTATTTCTTCCTTCGTAGGCTTTTTCTCAAACTTAACGAACACTGCAGCCATATGACCGTCGGTCACGGGCACGCGCAGGCACTGAGTAGTGATAACGGGAGAGGTCGCGGGAACGATCCTGCCGTCCTCAACCTTACCCCATACTCGAAGGGGCTCCTTCTCGCTCTTTTCCTCCTCGCCGCCGATAAACGGGATGAGATTATCCACCATCTCCGGCCACTCGTTGAAGGTCTTGCCGGCACCGCTTATTGCCTGATAAGTGGTTGCAACGATCTCCTTGATACCGTACTTCATAAGAGGGGTGAGAGCGCCGACGTAGGACTGAATAGAGCAGTTCGGCTTAACAGCGATAAATCCGCGCTTTGTTCCAAGTCTCTTTCTCTGTGCCTCTATAACCTCAAGGTGACCGTCGTTTATCTCCGGAATCACCATGGGAACGTCGGGAGTCCATCTGTTAGCAGAGTTGTTTGAAACAACGGGAATCTCTGCCTTTGCATATCTTTCCTCAAGCGCAAGGGTATCTGCCTTCGGCATATTTACAGCGCAGAATACAAAGTCGCAAAGCTCTCCGACACGCTCGACCTCATCGGAGGATATAACCGTCATATCCTTCACACTCTCCGGGCAAGGAACTGCCATCTTCCACCTTCCGTCAACTGCTGCGGAATACTTCTGTCCTGCCGAGCGCGGACCTGCGATAAGAGCGCTGATTTCAAAATAAGGGTGATTTTCAAGCAAGAGAACAAATCTCTGACCGACCATACCGGTCGCACCGATAATACCGACTTTAAGTTTTTTCATTTTCTTCTCCGTAAAATAAAATAAATTTAGTAAGGTAAGATACATTTTACCATAACAGCGCGCGTATGTCAATGATTTTAATGAAAAAAATGCAGACCGAGAAAAAATCGTCGGTCTGCATTTTCGCGACACGGATACACAACCCTTACTTGTTGATTATGCTGATATTCTGAGGGGGCACGCCTGTTGTCTCATACGCGATCGCAAGTATCTGCGCTGCCTGATTCGCCTGTAGGCTGTCGGCTCTGACAATAACGCTGACCGAGTCGTCTGCTATCACTGCAACACACTCCTCAAAGCCCTTAGCCTTCACAAGAGTTTCAATGTTTATCTCGTTCTGAATATCAACTGCGATCTTAGATATCTTCTCTGCCGCCTCAGCCTTTGCCTCCTCGCTTGCCTCATCATTCTCGGTCACAAGCTTGAGCACCTCGATTGCCTCGTCGCGCGACTGCTGGCGGTTAAGTGAGGTAGATGTGAAGTAGTTGTTTTCCTCAGTGGAATCGCTGTCAGCGCCTGCGGACTGGCTGGAATCGGCGTTGTCATCCATATTATTGTCACCGTATCCCATTGAGTCGATAGGATCATAGAACCATCTGTAATTGAGATATACGGCAAAGCCGATAAGCAACACAGCTGCTATTACTACGAAGCCCCTTGCCGACTTGGATGAAAAGATTTTTTTGACTTTTTCGTTTTGCATATTATGCACCTCTCCTTGTTTTCGTTACTTGATACATCCTATGAAATTGGGTTAACCTATATTACCGTTTCAGGAATTTAATTTCAAAACCGACACCCTATTCGATCCGATACTGAAAAGAGCGGTGAGCATATCCGTCAGCTCACTGCGTACCCTGTCACTGTCGCCTCCGGAGCAGACAACGCTTACGCCAAGCACAAGCGGCGGCTTCGTCTCTATGACGGACGATCCGCGATAAGTGCTTGCCGCGCCGCGCTCAAACGTTATAAACACCCTGCACTTTCCCACCCCGGAGACCGAGGAGCAGAGGGCTGCAACCTCCGATTCCAGCTGTTCACGGTACTCATCAAGAGTCATATCCTCACTCTCCTGCGCCGAAGAATCCGAAGACGGAGCAAGAAATATGAGAAGAAGTCCCAGAAGGAGCAGCACGGCTATGGAGAGCGCGCGACGGTTATTTTTAAATGATCGCAAAAATTTACTAACCAAGTCTAATATCAACCTCACATTCACCGAGTCCCTGCTCGGTCAGATATTCTTCGATCAGGCGGTGATCCGCCAACGCGGCACTGCCCGACAAAAGCACTTTTATGTTTCCTGCCTTCATGTTTTTAAAATCTAAATCATAAACCCTCACAGTAACGTCTTTCTCGGAAAGAGTGTACTTTGAACACAATAGTTTACATATTCCGTCCTGAAACGCTTCCTTTGCCGTTTCCTCGTACTTTCCGTCAGCATCAATTTCAGGAGTCTGCCAAGGAAAATCCGAGAGGTCCGAATCAAGTGATCCGATAACGGTGGAAAGCGGAAGGACCACGGCGGAGATAAGAACCGCGACACAGACGAGCTTCACCGCCTTTTCCGAAGCCGAGGAGTAATTCAAAAAGGAAATAGCACCAAGTGTAACAGATACCGCAACGACAGAGGATATATATTCAAGCAAATACGTCCACCCCGCTTTTCAAAAAGATCACAAGCTCTGCAACAGAGACCACGCACACGAGCGCGTAGACGGATATCAATGCATCAAACGCCGAACGAAATGCCGAAAAAGTACGCACGCCCCCATGTGAACCGACAGCCTCAACCACAAGAACCGCCATCGATATTGCCGCGCGGTACAGGAGAAGCAATACTAAGGGAGTAAGGAGCATTGAGAGGAGCGCTACTACGGCAGACGCTCCCACAGCGCCTTTTACATAAGCAAGTCCGCCGGCGAGAGTAGATAAGGCTGTGGATACAGTACTTCCAACTACGGGAATCATGCCCGACGCAGCGTACTTTGCCGCCCTGAGGTATGCGCCGTCCTTTGCTCCGGAAACCACCGACTGTAGGGATAGCGCTCCTATTACAACGGCCCCCATTATTCCGAGAAGCCAGTTAAACGTGTTGCGCATCCATTTTGCCGTGCTTGCTACGGCTCCGCCGTCGAGCCCCGACGCAAGCGATAGAGCCAGCATCGAATAAACCAACGGCACAAGTAAGGATTCACTTAAAAACGACACCGTTCCGAGAGTCAGATTCATCCCTATTGCCTGAGATGCCGCGGAGTTTACACACCCACCGGAGGCGAGTATTCCCGTCATTATAGGTATTAGTCCCGAAAAGAATCCGCATAGCTCCTCAAGTCCGCCCCTTACAGATGAGATCACTTCGCCAAGCCTTGTAAATATCAGAACGCCGCTGACGGCCGATATAACCGCAGATGCCGCCCTGCCGCCGCCCCCGTCCGAAAACTGCGACGAATCAGCGACTGCATGCAGAATAGCTATTCCAAGCACGAGCGAAAGGAAGGATGCCGCACTGCCGACACTCACGCCAAGCGCATCCATTATCAGCTGAATTAATCTGTCCGCGCCGATTTCGGAAAGTGCATCCTCGGGAGCTGCCGGAGTCTGCCCCGGAACCAGCTCTCCGTAATCCTTCCAAAAATCCTCCTCTTCGGCATAGCTCACTATTGACAGAGACATAAAAACGGCAGCAGCCATGCATAAAACGATAAAGCATTTTTTCATCCCATAAATTCAACTCCCAGCTCAATTATCTGCCGAAAATACGGCAATGCAAGGCTGATTATTTCAACACGCCCCACCACTTCTACGCACTTTGCTATTCCCTGCTCGCCAAGCTCGCGGCATATATCGGCGCTTATCCCGAATAGATATGAAAGTCCGAGTGCCTTCACCGCAACCGATACGGCGTCCGATGCATCTGCGGGTAGTCCATCCCTCAGCATCCCCACAATTTCGCCGAGCGCTCCTATACCGTCCGCAAGCATGATAACTATCCCTACGGATGCAAGCACCGGAGCACCGCGCCAGCCGAGATTCCTGAGCAAGAATCCGCAAACGCAGAATATAAGCGCCGCGGCACAAATATCAAGGCTCAAAGTCCAAACACATCCTTTACGGTTTGAAGCAGCTCTCCAAGCTCTCCGACCAGCATCATTAAAGCAACGATAATTCCGGCGATAGAAACGTAGGTTGCCTGCTCATCCCTCCCCGTCTTCGAGAGTGTCTGGCAGATGACGGTAACTATAATTCCAAGCCCCGCCATTTTCAAGATCAGCGATATATCCATAGAACCGCCCCCCTCAGACCACAAGCATCAAAAATCCAAGCGCCCCTGTAACAGACAGCACGCTGACAAGACGGATGTTTTTTCGTCCGGACTCTCGCTGATGTGAGAGGTGATCCTCAAGCCTTTCATACGCCTGATCAATACATTTCAGCTCGTCCTCAAGGCTTCCCTTGCCGATAGATGAAAACAGCTCGGAGAGAATCCCCGTCTCCTCCTCGCTCAACGAGAAACCGTGGACGGAGGCAAGAAACGCCTCAAGCATACCCCCCCGTTCGTACACCAACTCGGTAAAGGCGCGGATTGAGGATGCGGAAAAACCCTCGCCCAGCTCGTTCGCCGGACACATATGGCATGAAAGCTGAGTTCTTATATGGCCTATGAATTCGAGAAATTCCTCGCACTCTCTTATCCTTTTTTTCATGTGAGCGGCGTATTCCCGTGAAATGACGGCGGCACCGATCAATATAAGTAAAATCCCTACGTATTTCATATTAACATCTATCTATATAAAGCTCACGGCTTGTACCGCTCACAGCTATACCGACGAGCATATCAAAGACCCCGTGTTCAAAAAACGGTCGCAGGCCACTCCTCTTTTTTACCTCCTCGGCAGAGGATGCGTGGGCGGTCGCAACAATACGTACACCGGAAAGAAGCGAGTGCATTATTCCCTCGGACTCACCGAGCGAGGACAGCTCGTCAACCATTATTACCTCCGGCGCGAGAGATCTCAGAGCGATCTCGCACCCCTCTGTCCTACGGTATCCCCGCAGGATATCGACCGACACACCGACATAATCATCCGGAATAAACTCGCATCTTTCATCAACCACCGCGACCTCTGTTCCGAGCCTGCCGAGCGATGCGGCAAGCGAACGAAGCGCGCTCGTTTTTCCTCCGCCGGGCGGTGAGTATATCAGTATCCCGCGCTCGGCTGAAAGATAGGCGGAGAGAAGCTCGGATTCCGCAAAAAATGCGGAGGTAGGAATTCTGAACACAAGCGAAGTTACGTTGCTTACGCCTACGAGTCTGCCGCCGTCGTAACCTGCCCTGCCGGATATCCCGACTCTCACGCCGCCGGGCAAGGGCATATAACCGTCGGCAATACAGTCGCGGTACGAATAATAGGAGCCGTGATACAGCGCCGACAGTATGTCCGATATACAGTGATGATCTATGCGCGAGCCCAGGGCTATACGCTCCCCTGCCACGGTCACCGTGCATCTGCCGGATGAGCGAAGGCGAAGCTCGGATATTACACTGACCCCACCCCTACGTGCTGAGAGGGCGCAAATCTCCCGGCGAGCAGTACCGGGAAGCGCCATTAATATACCGTTTATTCCTGTATTATCCATTAAATATCTATTCCGGCTCCTCTGAAAAATATTTGTTTAAAAGTCGAAAATTGCATTATATCTATTGACTTTTTTTTCCGCTTATGCTAAAATGATGAAGTGACAAAAAAGCGGCAGACCCGTGTCACCAAAAAATGGCAAAAGAAAGGTATTACCAAATTGAAATCCACAGGTATTGTTAGAAACGTTGAT
Source organism: Eubacteriales bacterium (assembly GCA_045652665.1). GTDB lineage: Bacteria > Bacillota > Clostridia > Oscillospirales > CAG-272 > UBA1740. The sequence goes on from JAZRUS010000012.1 coordinate 8,395, forward strand.
GAGCTTGGGCGCATTGTTATCCCGAAGGAAATGCGTACCAAAATGGATATAAGCAGCTCCGACCCTATTGAAATCTATGTTGAAGATGACAAAATTATACTTCAAAAGTATAGAAACGCATGTATGTTTTGCGGAAGCGGTGTTGGGCTTACCGAATTCAAGGGCAAGAAGGTCTGTGAGGGCTGCATTGAGGAGATGAAGAAGGCATAAGGCTGAGCTTCGATAGCTGATTAAGACGGCAAAGAATGTGAAAATCTCTTTGCCGTCTTTGTTTTTACTTTTCGGGTTGTTTATGTCGATTATCTTTTTCCCTCTTTTTCCGATATCTACTTGATTTTTCAGATAAGCTATGATAAAATATATTAAACAAATAATATGTTTTTGAAAGGAATTAAAACAATGAAAGTTATTACTTTCGGCGAGCTTATGCTCAGACTTCAGCCCTACAACTACGAAAGATTCGTTCAGTGCGACCACGTTGAATTTACCTTCGGCGGCGGTGAGGCAAACGTTGCCGTTTCCCTTGCTAACTACGGCGTAGATGCGGCTTACGTTACCAAGCTCCCTGCACACGCAATCGGTCAGGCAGCGGTTAACAGCCTTCGCAGATACGGTGTTGACACCACGAAGATCGTTCGCGGCGGCGACAGAGTAGGTATCTACTTTAACGAAAAGGGTGCTTCGCAGAGAGGCTCCGTATGTATTTACGACCGCGCGAACTCCGCAATTGCAAAGGCATCGCGCGAGGACTTCGATTGGGATGCTATCTTTGAAGGTGCAGACTGGTTCCACTTTACCGGTATCACTCCCGCTCTCGGCGCAAACGTAGTTGAGATATGCAAGGATGCATGTAAGGCAGCTAAGGCTAAGGGCGTCAAGATCTCCTGCGACCTTAACTACCGCGGAAAGCTCTGGACCAGAGATCAGGCAAGAGCGGCTATGACCGAGCTCTGCCAGTACGTTGACGTATGCATCTCCAACGAGGAGGATGCAAAGGACGTATTCGGTATCGAGGCTGAGGCTACCGACATCTACGGTGGAAAGCTCAACCACGAGGGCTACAAGTCGGTTGCTAAGCAGCTCGCTGACAAGTTCGGATTTGAGTACGTAGCCATCACCCTCCGTGAGAGCCAAGTCGGAGGCCAAGCGGT
>JAZRUS010000013.1:0-9621 GCA_045652665.1 Eubacteriales bacterium
AAGGTTGTTCTTGAGGAGGAGGCGAGAGTACACGTTGAGCCACTCGTTAAGCTGTTCCTTGCGGCGCAGACCTACGATCTCGTAGTAACCGACGAGGATTACGATGAGTTTAAGGATAAGCTTGAGGAATACTATTACTACTACATCCTCTATTATAAGAACTTTGATATAGAGGAAATGGTTGGAGAGACTAACATTACCGCTGCCGCTCAGTTCAATAAGCTTATGGACTGGTTCCTTGAGCACGAGGACGTTAAGGCGGAGAGCGCGGATGAGAACGGATATCTACGGATAACCTACAAGTACACAAACCCGCTTATCGGCGGATACGAGATCGGCGATCCCGCATCGAAGGCGAAATAAGCGAATAAATAAAGTCTTTGACAGAAGAAGTCCGGCAGTGAATAAATCCTGTCGGATTTCTTTGTAGAATCCAAAACGGAGCAGAGAATGAAAGAAGTACAGTTATATACCGATGGAGCATGCCGCGGGAATCCGGGGCGCGGCGGCTGGGGTGCGATCCTCGTCTACGGTGCTTACGAAAAGGAGCTGTCGGGCGGCGAGCCTATGACAACGAATAACAGAATGGAGCTTATGGCGGCGATATTCGGACTTGAGGCTTTACGTGAGCCGTGCCGTGTCAAGCTTTATTCCGATTCTAAATATCTTGTTGATGCATTCGTTGAGGGCTGGGTATACGCCTGGCGCGAGAAGGGATGGAAAAGAGGCAAGGATGAGCTCAAAAATCCGGATCTTTGGGCTAGGCTTTATGAGCTCGTCAAAACGCACGAGGTAGAATTTATTTGGGTCAAGGGGCACAACGGGCACGGTTATAACGAGCGCTGTGACTCTCTTGCCACGGGCTTTGCGGATTCCTTTCTGACGGAGGATGCGTAATGAAAAGTAAAAAGAGAAAAAACGTCAAAACAGTTAATATGAAGAAGATAAGCGGTGTTGGGATGCCGGGCGGAAAACAAAAGACCGATGATTCCGTATCGGAGAAAAAGAGGGAGAGCGCTAAGAATAAGAAACGTATAACTCCTTCGGTCGCAGTTATCTCGATCGTATCCTTTCTTGTTGTAGCCGCGCTTGTCGTTGGTTTTATCGCCTTTTATAATGCCGAAAAAGATTTCGATTACCTTGAGTCCGATATTTCTGAATACATCTCGATCTCTGATTCCGATTACAAAAATTATTCCATAAGTATTGCTCTTGATAAGGTTGGAGACAAGGACGTCGAGCGCAAGATAATGGCGCTTTTGTATCAGAATCGCTCCGAGGAGCCGACGGATAAGGGGGCAGAAAAATTCAGAGTGCCTGTCAGCATAGGCGATACCGTTTACATATATTATCGCGGATATACGGTTGACGGGAACGGCTATGAGCAGGAGATCGCGGGAGCGGATAATATGCTGAGTGATTATGCGACTCTCGGCATAGGCTCTCTTAGTTTTGTCAGCGGATTTGAAGAGGGTCTGATAGGGGCTGTCCCGTGGGATCACAGGCTTAATGCCGAGCAGGATATAATAAAAAGCGGATACGTGGAGGCGGGCGACATAATATATATGAGCTATGCCGCAATGTATCCCGATGGCTCGTCGGGTGAGTCGAAATCTGCGAGAATCGATCTATCCGATCCGAACACTGATAACCGGTACGGCGAGGGATTCGTTGATTATATGCTTGGTAAAAGCGCGCCCCCTTCCGCAAAGGCGGAGCAAAAGATGATAGGAGTGCTTAATACTACTCCCGTAGCCTTTCCGCATAATAACGGAACGGCAGTGTATTCAAATATGAAGGTCGAGCAGGTCATCAGATGCGATAACGACCCCTTGACTATTGACGCGCGTTTTCCGTCCGATTATAAGGAAGTCTCGCTTCGCGGTCAGTCGGTCAAGTTCGACGTATATTTTAAATCAAGCGTAGTATACGACGCGCCGGAGTATAACGAAGCGTTTATAACCGAAACTCTCGGAATAACGAGCGAAGATCTTGCTGAATACGCCGGAGATACCGTCGTTGAAAAGCATAGGGCGATGCTTCTTTCAGAGGCGGAGGAGGAGAATGCTGAGCGTCGAAAGACGCTTGTAGAGGAGGCTGTGTGGGCGCATCTACATGAAAAGGTGAAGGTGAACGACCTTCCCGAAAGCGAGGTAAGCTCGGTATATTACGATACCTACGACGAGCTTTATTCTCAGTATCAGACCTACTACACCTCATATTACTCTACGTTCGATGAGTTTGCGGTAGCCTACTACGGACTTGGTACCGGCGGCAATTGGCAGGCGCGTATCACCTCGATCGCCGAGGAGGTAATCATTGAAAAGCTGCTCTTCTACTATATAATAAGGGAAGAAAATCTCATTCCGTCCGATACGGAGTTCGAATTGATGTACAACGCCACGGTTGATGAGTATCTTGATTATTATACGGGCAATATTTACGACACAGAGCTTGATGCCATAACCGATGAGGGAAAGAAGGCGGAGCGCATTGCCGAGATCAAAAAGGAAATGATGGACTACTACGGCGAGGAATATTTTGAGGAGCTGGTCTATTATGATTTTGCTCTTGAGAAGATAATTGATTTTGCCACCGTAGTGGAAAAACAATAAAAATAAAGAACTGTTGCCTACTCCAAAGTCGGATGAGCAACAGTTCTTTATTATAAACGGGGAATTTATTAATATAGATTTGTTATATCCTTGCCGACGCCTCGATATCGACGGTGTCGCCGAGCGGAAGTGAATAGATCCTTGCCGTGTCGGGATAGACACCGAAGATTTCCCTTATTGCCAGCGCATAGTAAGAGAGCTGCAAGGAATGCTTTTCGGAGAGCTTCGCCGCGGCAAGAGACTTATTCTTAAGCTCGTCGGATGAGAGTCTGTCGGTTTTATAATCGATAAGGTGAAGCCCGCCATTCTTATCCTCGTATATGCAGTCGATAACGCCTTGAAGCAATATTTTGTGCTCTGTATAGGCGGATTTTTTATCTTGTTCATTAGTAAAGAGGGCGGCGGGGAGCATCACGGAGAATCTAAACTCGCGGTAAAGCTTTTTTGCCTCCTTCATGTTCCTGTAAAGCTCGGAATGCAAGAACAGTTCGATCTCGTTTTTTCTTACACGGGATGCGTTTTCTTCCGAAATAAATCCACCTCGTACAAGAGAGTCAAGCTCTGCATCAACCCCGACTTCTCCAAATCGGCAAACATCAAAGAATTGCATAAAATTGTGCGTCGCAATTCCGCGTCGGGCACTCTCGTGCTCGGATGAGCCTGTGATAAATTCGGGAAGCACCCCTCGCTTTACGGTACTCTCCGGCACACTGTCTATCGTCAGCCGCTCAGGGTCGTCATTGCCGTCAAGGACTCCGGGGTACAGATTTGATATCGACATTTTTTCCGGAAGCTCGCACATAAGGGGGTGCGAATATTTGAACGCAAACCGTCGCATCAACGCCTTGTATAGCTTGTCGGTCGATTTTATTTTTTCATCCGTCGTATCGCGCAGCATACGCTCTTGGGAAGAAGCAGGTAACACAGCGGCATCCGTGTCGAATAGTTCCGCCTCATCCTCTCCCCACGTTATGCCAGCTGAGGTGTTCGTGGCATAGATAATGTCAATAAATGTTTTCATTTCCCTAAGAAGGTAGCTTGATTTGAATTTCTTTCTGAAATTGGCGCGGTTGACGTAGTCCTCCTTAGTCTTGCAAATCGGCGCACCGACGACGAACAGTCTCTCTCTTGCGCGCGTCAAGGCAACGTAGTAGACTCTGAGCTCCTCCTCGATGCTGCGCTCGATGTTTTTATCTATAATGACGTTGTGCACGGGACTTGTGAGAAGCGCGAGCTTGTCTTTGGTTCGAGTTTTCATTGCTACGCCGAGCTCCTCCGAGTAGGAAACTCTCACGTTTTTTTCGCTTTGAGATACGAGAGAGGCCGCCGCATCTGCGAGAAATACTATAGGAAACTCAAGACCCTTGGATTTATGCACGGTCATTATAGTGACCGAATCCTCTGCATCACACTCTTTGCCTGAGGTGAATTTTGCACCGGTCTCTATTACTGTATTAACGTAGTTTATGAAGCTATAGAGTCCTTCAAATGAGGATGCCTCGAATTGCCTTGCATAGTTATGGAGAAGCATCAGATTTTCTTTGCATCCTTTGCTTTTTGCAAGAGCAAGCAGACCCGTCTCATTGTATAGGCGCATTAATAGCGCATCGACCTTAACGCCCTCTGAAATATGACGGTATTTTTTCAGATCCTCTACAAGAGCTTTGACTCGATCATCACTTGGATTTTCCGATGAGTAGAGCTTTACCGAATCCCATAGAGCCCCCTCGCTCTTCCGTCTGATAGACAGAATATCGGTGGGGGTGAAGGAATAAAGGGGCGACATCATAAGGCCAGCAAGATAGATATCTCTTTTGGGGTTGTTGATCGTATTGAGCAGGCAAAGCGCCAACTGAATCTCGGAGTTAAGAAAGAAATTTTTGTTTTCCGGTGCTTTCGCGCTTATTCCTGCCTCGGCGAGCGCCGTTTTGTATACGTCTGCTCTTCCGTGATCTCCGCGTAGGATTATCGCGATATCCTTTGCGCGTATCGGTTCGCCTGAATTGAGGTGTTCGTTTTTTATAAGACGGGATATCTTTTCGGCTACCCAGCGCGGGGAAAGTGATCCGCGGTCGGTATCCTCAGTCTCGTCGTATTCCGCATCCGATTTTGCAAACAGCATAACCTCCGGGTTTTTAATCGGCGGTTCATCTCCGTCATACCTCTTTGCGAATTCAAGCCGATCAGCATCGGTATATCCGATTGCTTCGCGAGTCAGGTCAAACATCTCATCAAAAATATCGTTGACGAAATTAATAATGCCCCTGTCGCATCGGAAGTTTTTGGACATAAATATAGATGCGGTGTCAGCGGCACCGGATGCTTCAAGAGGCGGATAGTCTCCCTTCATCTTTGCAAATATGTCCGGTCGCGCGCTTCGGAATCCGTATATAGATTGCTTTATGTCACCGACCGTGAATCTGTTATTGCTTTTCGAGACCGCGAGGAAGATCTTGTTCTGCAGTGCGTTTACGTCCTGATACTCGTCGATATATACCGAGCTGAATCTGTCGCGCAATGAAAGTGCAAGCTCACTCGGTTCTCCGTTATCATCATAAAGCGCAAGATAGGTAAGTCGCTCAATGTCTGAATATTCCAGCATTGCGCGTTTTTTCTTTTCATTGAAGTATACTGTGTCAAATTTTTTTATGAACTTTGAGAGTGATCCGACGAGTGATGAAAGCTCGCTCAAATGCCCGTGGAGCGCCTCCTCCTCAAGCGCAAAGTATCTCGTATAGAGCTTTGCAACGGTTTCCTTAATATCTTCTCTCACAGCTTGATAGGAGATCATTGCCTCGCTTTTTTGCTTAACGCTGTTCAGCCGTTCAAATTGGTATGAGAGCGCAGAGCGCATATCGTCGTAGCTTTCTGCCTCGAGCGCTGCTTCAAGCACTGCAAGATCCGATGCCATCGTAATAAGATATTTTTCCTCGTCACTGAGCGTAGGCAGAGCGGCCAGCATTTCGGTTTTCGTTTTGCCCTTGTATTCTGATTTTATTCTTGCCGCCTCGTCGCATACTGCGCGCGCATATTCCGCGCGGTCGCAAAAATCATCGCCGAATCCGCAATCGGATATAAGAGAGCGTAATATTTCCGCAAAGTGACCCGCTGCCTCGCGCGCCCTTTCCATAGCGTATTTTACGTATACGATATCCTCGGTCGGGGCATCAGCCGATTCTTCGAGCTGACGCTTGAACTTTTCAAATATCTCAACTCCCGCCTCGTGGCTCTTTGACTTTTCGTAGAGCAGGCGTAATATCTCCTCAAGCTTGGAGTCGGTCTTTACGCCGGTGAGGCAAGTGGCGAGCTCCTCGAATTCCTCGGGTGTAACCGTCTCCGCGATCTCTCCGTCGTATGCCGCGTTTATCAGCGCGGTCCAGATCGAGCTCTCCAGTATCTGAGCTTCAATAGGATCTGCGATCCTGTATCTCGGTGATATACCGAATCTGTCGGTGTTGTTCTTTAATATCTCGTTGCAGAAGGAGTCTATCGTAGATATTCTTGCCGAGGGCAGCATATAGAGCTGATGCTCAAGTCTTTTGTTTTTAGGGTCCTCTGCCAGCTTTTTCTTAAGAGCCGCAGTGATCCTCTCTCTAAGCTCTGCGACTGCGGCGTTCGTGAAGGTAACGATCAGCATACGGCTTATATCGTCGGGAGCCTCCCCGTCGGTCAGCGAACGAATGATCCGCTCGGTAAGCGTTGCCGTCTTTCCCGAGCCCGCCGCAGCTGACACAAGCAGGCTTTTATGTCTTGTGTTTATCGCCGAGAGTTGCTCGGGCGTAAAGTCCATTGCCATATCTGTTCCTTTCGTTACGTATCGAATTGCTTTATCGGCTTGATTGCCGCGCCGTTTTCAAATTCTCTGACCTCTCCGAGCGCGAAGAAGCATTTTTCGTCAAATAAAGCGACACGCTCTCCGACTTCTGCCTTGATTCCCGACTTTTTAAGGTATATTTCCACGCCGCATCTTGCAAGACGGGCGAAGAACGGCGGGAGGGTTATTTTCCGTATGTCTGAAAACACGCTTTCAACAGGGCGGATAAGAGCCGCTCGCTCCTCATCGCTCATTTTCTCTATCTCGGACAGTGTGTGAGCATCCCTGAGCGTAAAACCGGACGCTTCCGCACGTCTCAGCGTTGCCATGACGCCGCCCGTGCCGAGCTTTTTGCCTATATCTGCACAGAGTGTGCGTATATACGTGCCCTTCGAGCATACGACGTCTATAGCGTATTCGGTGTCGCTGAGTTTTTTCGCGGATATTTTGTGCACTGTTATATCTCTCGGCACGCGCTCTATCTCTTTTCCCTCGCGCGCCAGATCGCAAAGCTTCTTTCCGCCAACCTTAAGCGCGGAGTACATCGGCGGTATCTGCTTTGATTTTCCCTGCATTGAGCCGATTGCCTCAAGAACCTCTGCTTCGTTCGGTATGTCGCGGCATTCCGTGAGGATGTTTCCGGTTATATCCTCGGTGTCAGTCGTTATTCCGAGCTTCAGAGTTGCTATATAATGCTTATCCGAGCTCAGCATATATTCGCTTGCCTTAACAGCTCTGCCGATAAGAACGGGCAGAACTCCCGTGGCAAGGGGATCGAGCGTTCCGGTGTGTCCTGCCTTTTCCGCACCGAATAGCCGACGAACTCGGCTGACCGCACTGAACGAGGACATGCCTTCCTCTTTATCAATAATTATTACACCGCTTTTCATATTTAGGTGACCCCTCTGAAATCTTAAAAGATAAAGCACGTCGCAAGACACGGAGATTTACGTCGGTGGCTTGTGGGCTCGTTTTTTATCTGCCGGACTCAAATATGCAATATATCCCTCAAATGTCGGCATCCGTTACTGTTATTTTATCACAAAGATAAAAATATTTCAACCGCAATGTAGACAAATAGACTAATTTGTGTTAAAATAAGAAAAAACGGATAAATATGCGGAGGTGTGATATGAAGGCAGTAGTAACCGTTACGGGAAGGGACAGGGTTGGAATCATCGCAATGGCAAGCTCGGAATGTGCAAAGTACGGCGCGAACATTATCGATATAAGCCAGACCGTTCTTAACGAGTATTTTGCGATGATAATGATGGTGTCTCTTGAGGGACTGAACGTTGATTTTTCTGAATTTGCGGAGGCAATGTCAGAGGCGGGAGGAAAGTGCGGCGTTGATATCCGCGTAATGCACGAGGATATCTTCAACACGATGCACAGAATATAATATGCTGAATACCCGTGATATTCTTGAAACGATAAAAATGATCCGCGAGGAAAATCTCGATATAAGAACCGTCACTATGGGAATATCCCTTTTTGACTGTATATCCGACGATCCCGCGCGGCTTGAACAGAAAATTTATGATAAGATAACGAGATCTGCGAAGGATCTTGTCAAGGTCGCGTGTGATCTTGAACGCACCTACGGCATTCCGATCGTAAATAAGCGTATATCGGTAACGCCGATATCCTATATAGGCTCGGGACTCTCGCCCGACGGCTTTGTCAGACTTGCAAAGGTGCTTGAGCGCGCCGCGCGCGAGCTCGGAGTAAACTTTATCGGCGGATATTCCGCTCACGTTCAGAAGGGCGAGATCAGGGGCGCAAGAAGCCTTATCGAATCGATACCCGAGGCACTTTCGGAAACCTCTCTCGTCTGCTCTTCTATTAACGTTGCTACAACGAAGGCGGGCATAAATATGGATGCGGTTCGTGAGATGGGCGAGATCATTAAAAAGACCGCGTACCTCACCCGTGACAATGATTCTATCGGTTGCGCGAAGCTCGTTGTATTTGCCAACATTCCGGAGGATAATCCGTTTATGGCGGGAGCGGTTCACGGAATCGGAGAGCCGGATACGGTTATAAATGTTGGCGTAAGCGGCCCCGGTGTTGTTGCCGCGGCAATTAAAGAAGCGGGGGCGTGTGATTTTTCAGCCCTTGCAGACACCATAAAGAAGATAGCGTTCAAGATCACCCGCGTAGGTCAGCTCATAGCGGCGGAGGCATCGGCTAGGCTCGGCGCTCCGTACGGCATCGTAGACCTGTCTCTTGCGCCCACTCCGGCGGCAGGTGACTCTGTTGCCGAGATACTTGAGAATATGGGCCTTGAAAGATGCGGTACTCACGGAACTACGGCTGCGCTTGCCTTGCTTAACGATGCGGTGAAAAAGGGCGGTGTTATGGCATCAAGCCACGTTGGCGGCCTGTCCGGAGCATTTATCCCCGTGTCCGAGGATCGCGGAATGATAGACGCTGTTAAAGCCGGAACTCTTACCCTTGAAAAGCTTGAGGCAATGACCGCGGTATGCTCGGTCGGCCTTGATATGATCGCCATTCCCGGTGATACCGATGCCGCGACTATTTCCGGAATTATCGCCGATGAGATATCTATAGGAGTCGTAAACAACAAAACCACCGCGGTAAGGGTTATCCCCGTGTGGGGCAAGGGCGTCGGAGAGGTTGCACAGTTCGGCGGACTTCTCGGTTATGCTCCCATAATGGCACTAAAGGGTGACTCCTGCGCCGACTTTATCGGCAGGGGTGGCAGAATCCCCGCACCTATACATTCGCTTAAGAACTGATAGGGAAATACGATAATACAATAATACAAATAATCTGCTCATATGACCGGGCTCGGTTCCCGATTCCAAATTTAAAAGGGGCTATCTGAATGAGACAGCCCCTTTAAAACTAGGATATGGCTAGCGTGCGATAAGTATGCGATAAGCCACCGGCTTTAATGCGCAGGAAGCGAATTCCCACGCAAAACGCCATATACCGCCGATGGCGGTATGCGATCCGACCTCGCTTCGCTAGTCGAGTTCGCACCTAGTTCCGCAGCCATAGATAGAAAAACGACCTCCCGAATGGGAGGCCGTATTTCTATGTATAAAGGCTACGAAAAAGATATTATTTGAATTTTACTACTAGGATTTGAACCTCCGTGTCCATCATCACGCCGTAAGGCGTGTATATCATCAATGAGAAGCATTGTATATCACCAACACGAAG
>JAZRUS010000014.1:0-14573 GCA_045652665.1 Eubacteriales bacterium
CCATAATGAAGGTCTCACCGCCATGCTCCTCAATAGGCATACGGTCAAGCGGGCGCTTTTCCTCCGAGATCTCATATGTGTGTAAATTGAAATTCCACCTGCATGGCTGTGCACACATACCGCGATTGGCATCTCTGCCGATCATATGTCCCGAAAGAAGGCATCTGCCGCTATAGGATACACACATCGACCCGTGAATAAAGCACTCAAGCTCAAGCTCCTTTGGAATATTAGCCTTGATCGCTTTGATCTCATCAAGGGTCAGCTCTCTTGCAAGCACTATGCGCTTCGCACCCAGTGTCTGCCACGCGCGGCATGCGGCAGAGCTTACGGAATTTGCCTGCGTGGATATATGAATATCTATATCGGGGAGCATCTCGCGCGCAAGCATTAAGACTCCGATATCTCCGATTATCAACGCATCGGGACGGATGCTTCGGAGCTCGGTAAAGTATTGTCTAAGCAGCTCATATTCATTTTCTCTCGGCATTGTATTAACGGTCAGATACACTCTGACTCCACGGTCGTGCGCGTATTCGACGGCATCTCTCAGCTCATCAAGCGAGAAATTATCCGCTGCCGCACGCATTCCGAATACCTGTCCGGAAAGATAAACCGCATCAGCTCCGTAAAGAATGGCGGCGCGCATCTTTTCAAAATTCCCCGCGGGGGATAGTATCTCAGGTCTTTTCATTATAAATTCCTTAAGTTTTTACGTTAAAATTTTATTAAAATCAAATTCATTTCCCACGCCGGCACAGATCTTAATCTACGAATGTAGAAGGAGTATCCCGAAAGGCGCTCCGAAATAAGCTCCGGTATCTCAAAGATATCCCTGCTTCTGTGGTAAAGCGATACGAGAAGCGTCGGTCCGGCACGGCTGATAGTTTCAAGCGAGCCGAGAAGCGCCTCGTATTCCGCGCCTTCCACGTCATATTTTATATAATCGGGGGCTATGCCCAGTGAATCAACGGTTATGAGCTCGACCTCACCGACCTTATGCTCGAATGAAGCGGTAGATGAGACCGATGAATTGCGGTTTCCGCTCTCGTTAAAACTTCCTACCGAGCATCTGCTCCACACTGCGGCATTTACCGTACGGATATCTACGTCGGATGCCTCTGCAAATTTAACAAGCCGTTTATAGGTCTTTTTATCCGGCTCTATCGCATATATCCGCTCAAGATCGGAAAAATATTCGATAGCATCCTTCGCCGTATCTCCGTTATACGCGCCTGCGTCAACAACCGTTCTGATCTTTTTCTGCCCGATCAGAGAATACATATCCGATTTTTCGGTAACCGCATCGGTAAGATAGGTCATTTTTCCGCTGAGCTTATAATTTATCACAGCAGCGTAAATGCACCTCGACTCCTCGTCGCAAAGAGAACCGTAAACACGGCGTATTCTCTCGTAATTCAGATTATAAAATTCCCTGTCGAAATATTCGTCCTCGCCCGCAACAGGCATGTCGGGAACGTACATTACATATTTTGAATCAATATCGGAAAGCATATCTATCACGTCCTGCCTGTTAGAGGCAAAAGACAGAACGATCACGAAATCATCATACATTTCCTTTATCTCGGAAAAACTCTTTACCTTATATCCGTTGTAATAATGTCCTCTGACAAATCCGTCGGAGGCAAATATCTCTGCCACCTCTATTCCGTACTTATCAAATCTGCGAAAAAGCTTGTCCGCACCGTTTCCCATACCGTAAACTACTATCGGACGCGTTTCCGCGGCTAGAGTATCCCAAACGTCGGAGGCGCAGGGATATTCCGGAAGTAAATACTTTTTCATAGCACTGCCCCTCCTTTTTTGAAGATTACATTGACATCGGATACAATATATTGTATAATATTTTCAGCTAAATTGCAAGTGCAAAGAGCAATATAGAATAAAAAACGTGAAAAGAGGATAGAAAATGGATTGTTTATTTTGTGCTATAATCAAAGGGGACATTCCGTCAAACAAGGTATATGAGGACGACGTATGCTTTGCTTTCAGGGATATAAACCCTCAGGCACCTACACATATTCTTATAGTTCCTAAGATGCATATTGCTTCCGCAAACGAGGTTACCGAGGAGAACAACAGTGCTATAGCGCATATTTTCTCCGTAATCCCAAAGATTGCCGCTGATGCCGCACTCACAAACGGATATCGCGTGATCACGAACGTAGGTAAGGACGGCTGCCAATCCGTCAAGCACCTGCACTTTCACCTGGTTGGCGGCAGGAAGCTTTCGGAAAGCATGGCTTAAGACTGCTACTATGACAAAAACGGCTGAGAGGATATCTCAACCGTTTTTCATTTTGGTTTATGCCACCGAACGGTGGTACATAACGAAAAGGTTAAAATTAAACCTTCTCCTTAACCTTAGCCGCCTTACCGACTCTGTCACGAAGATAGTAGAGCTTCGCACGGCGAACCTTCGCCTCACGGAATACTACGATCTTCTCAACGTTGGGAGAATGGATCGGGAAGGTCTTCTCAACGCCTACGCCGTAAGAAACTCTTCTTACAGTGAAGGTCTCTGAAATTCCGCCGCCATGTTTTGCAATAACGGTACCCTCGAACATCTGAGTTCTTTCCTTCTCACCCTCGGTGATACGAATGTAAACCTTTACACCGTCACCAATGCCAAACTGAGGAACCTCAGCTTTGAGCTGCTCATTTACAAAAGCCTGAATCTTTTCCATTTTCGGCCCTCCTTAAACTACGAACATTCATGCGGAGCTACGCAGAGGACTGTTCTGAAATACACCGACATACCTTATGCAAAAATTGCAAAGGCATATGCACAGTTACATCTATAATAGCATATTGCACGAAAAAAATCAATAGTTTTTGTAAAAGTTTTTTGGTTTTTTGTTTTTCTGAACTAAACTGCGTAAAAATTCTAAACAAATTGATTTTTTTATAGCTTCAAGTGTTGATATTTATATTTAAATATGTTAAAATATGATGAGAAATTATCCTCGAAAGGAAAAAGACGTGAACGATAACGAAATGCTTGATGAGGCCATCGAGACTGCGACGGAAAAAGCACCTGATGAAAAGCCGGCTCGAAAGCCAAGAACACGCAAAAATACCGATTCACAATTAAATACAGACGAAAAGATAACGGAAGGTACAGTAAAATCCACTACACGGAAGAAGTCCACCGCAGGACAACCGGCTGCAAAGCGCAAAACCGCAAAGAACCCGACTGTACACGCCGAGACTACGGAGGCGGCAAAGCAACCCGCCCCCACAACCGCGACGGACTCCGAAGAACCGCAAAAACTAATAGAGGCGGAGTCGGATACAGCACCTGCCACAATCGAGTTTGCAACGTCCGACGAAGGCGATCGGGATGATAAGAGTTCAACATCCCCCTTGGATATTGAAAGCATCGAAGGAAATAACGACGGAGTCCAGCTCACCCTTTCCGCAACATTTTTCAGTGAAATCGATACCGATGAGCAATTCACGGGTAGTGCTGAGGAAGATGAATATTGGGAGGATTACGAGCGCATCGTTCCCCCGGATGAGCTGTTCTCCCCCGCCCCTCTGACAAACAAGGCGGAGGAATCTGTGATCGAAGAAAACGAAGAAAAAGCCGAGGAAGATGATGACGGTTCTGAGGACGATACAGATCTGAACGATGACGGACAGTACACCCTCGGTGATATGGAGCTGCAGAACAGAAACGAGGAAGAAATACGCTACGAGGACTCCGCGCAGCAAAAGTACGACCCCAAAAAGCCGAGAAAAATAGACGGCCGCTTCGATATCGTTGAGCTGTTTGTATTCACGCTGCTTGCAGTTATGATACTTACCTCGTTCTTCTTCAGACATACTATTGTGTCCGGCCCTTCAATGGAGCAAACGCTCTACGACGGCGAGCACCTTATCATCACCGATTTGTTTTACACCCCAAAGCAATTTGACGTGATCGTTTGCGAGGATAAGACAGCGATAGTCAATACTCCCATAGTTAAGAGAATCATTGCCGTCGGCGGAGATACGGTAGAGATAACCGAAACCGACGTATACGTTAACGGCATAAGACTTGATGAAAGAGATTACGTATTCATTGATCCGTACGTAAAATCCTCTTACACTTACGATCCGATGCCTCCTACCGTCGTGCCGGAGGGCGAGGTCTTCGTCATGGGAGATCACCGCAATAATTCTACCGACTCAAGAGATGAATACAGACTCGGCACTGTAAGCGAGGACGCGATACTCGGCAAGGTCGTGCTCAGGTTCTATCCGTTTGACAGATTCGGCACGGTGAAATAATCTTTAAGGAAATTTAAAATGCAGAAGAATCCAATACAATGGTTTCCGGGGCATATGGCAAAAACCCGACGCGTTATCAAGGAGTGCCTGCCGCAGGTGGACATTGTCCTTGAGCTTTTGGATGCGCGCATTCCCTACAGCTCAAAAAATCCGGAGACCGAAAAGCTTATAGGCGAGAAGCCTAAGCTTACTGTCCTGACGAAGGCAACCCTTGCCGACCCCGAAATATGTACGGAGTGGGTAAAATACTATGAGTCTGTCGGTCAAAGAACCGTCGCTATCGACTCAACTCTGGGAGCAGGTATAGATAATCTTTCAAAAACAGTTCGCGATATTCTCTCCGAAAAGCTTGATAGGTACAAGGCAAAGGGTATGGAGGGGCGCGCGCTCAAGGCTATGATCGTCGGAATTCCAAACGTTGGAAAATCATCGCTTATAAACAGACTCGCGGGGGCAAAAAAAGCTAAGGTGGAAAACCGCCCCGGCGTTACGCTGGCAAAGCAATGGGTACCGACCGAGATCGGAATAGACCTGTTGGATATGCCGGGTGTGCTCTGGCCAAAATTTGAGGATGAGACCGTTGGAGAAAATCTCGCGATAACGGGCGCTATACGCGACGCCATACTTGACACGGAGGAGATCGCGATGATCCTGTGTGCAAGGCTTATGAAATGTGCTCCGCAGGTATTTATGTCGAGATACAAGCTCACCCCCGATGAGACCTATGGACTTGATTCCTATGACCTTTTCAGGCTTGTCGGTAGAAAAAGAGGCTTCCTCATGGCGGGCGGAGAAATCAATCACCTTCGCACGGCAGAAATGCTGCTTGAGGAATTTCGCTCTGCAAAAATCGGCAGAATATCGCTTGAGACACCCGAATCCCGGAGGTAGACATGCCAAATTTTGAATACGAAAATCAGAAATACGAGGCCGGATATACCGCTGTATGCGGATGTGATGAGGCAGGCAGAGGCCCACTCTGCGGACCTGTAGTAGCTGCGGCTGTCATACTGCCGAGAAATATCGAAATCGAAGGACTTAACGACTCAAAGAAGCTCACAGAAAAAAAACGCGAAAAGCTATTCGATACGATACGCGAGGTTGCTCTGGCATACGCAATAGCCGAAGCTACCCCTGAGGAGATCGACGAGATCAATATTCTTAACGCCTCGATGCTCGCAATGCGCAGAGCCGTGGAGGCTCTCCCTATCAAGGCAGATTTTGCGCTGATCGACGGGAACTGCTCAAGAGGCTTTACGATCGATACCGAAACAGTAGTCAAGGGCGATGCCAAAAGTTGCTCAATCGCCGCCGCATCAATACTCGCAAAGGTAACGCGAGACCGCGGATGCATAGAGCTTGACCGTATGTATCCAATGTACGGAATAGCAAAGCACAAGGGATATCCTACGAAGGAGCATATGGAGGCGGTCAAAACGCACGGTCCGTCTCCGTTACACAGAAAGACTTTTTTGAAGTTTTTGAACGATGAAAATACTTAAGGTACATACCCCGGAAAGACAGCTCGGAGATCTCGGAGAGAAACTTGCCGCAAGCTATCTGAAAGATAAAGGATACAAGATACTCGAAAGAAACTACGTTGCATTTGAAAACGAGATAGACATTATCGCTGAGAATAAGGACACGCTGGCATTCGTTGAGGTAAAAACGCGGAATATTACAGCTCTCTCCCCTATTGAGCCGCGCCCCGCATCAGCAGTTACACCGGATAAGCAACGAAAAATCATCGCGGCTGCTAAATACTATCTTGCTGTGCGAGATATCAATAAGCACGTAAGCCTCGACGTGATTGAGGTGTACGTCAACGGTGAAAAAAACAAAATCATACATATGGAAAATGCATTCAACATAAACACAGCATACAGCAGAAAGGCATACAGATAAAATGAATTACACAAGCACAAGAGGACTAATAAAGGAAAGCGTTTCGTCAGCATACGCAATCAAGACCGGACTTGCAAAAGACGGCGGGCTTTATATGCCCGAGAGCATCCCCTCCATTACCGAAGCCGAGCTTCAAAGGCTTGCGGAGCTTTCGTATCCCGAAAGAGCGGCTACCATCCTTTCAATGTTCCTCACCGACTATACGTACGACGAATTGCTTATTGATGCTGAGGCGGCGTACTCCGAGGAGAAATTCGGCAAAGCTGCCGCCCCCGTCACAAAGCTTGATGAAAACAGCTATATGCTTGAGCTGTGGCACGGTCCGACATGTGCGTTCAAGGACATGGCGCTTCAAATAATGCCACGCCTTTTTACACGCGCACTTAAGAAATGCGGAGAAGAAAAATGCGCCCTCATCCTCGTCGCAACCTCCGGTGATACCGGAAAGGCGGCTCTTGAAGGCTATAAGGACGTCGAGGGTACAAAAATAAAGGTGTTCTACCCCTGCGAGGGCGTCAGCAGAGTTCAGAAACTGCAGATGCAGACCCAAGAAGGCAGCAACGTCTCTGTCAGCGGTATCGTCGGAAACTTTGACGATGCACAGAGCGGAGTTAAAAAAATATTCGGAGACAAGAAAATTGCAGAAAAGCTTGCTGAGGATGGAGTTTTCCTCTCCAGCGCAAACTCGATAAACTGGGGCAGACTCGTTCCTCAGATCGTTTACTACATCTCTGCGTACTGCGATATGGTCAACTCCGGAGCTATCTCTCTCGGTGAAAGGATCGACGTATGCGTACCTACGGGCAACTTTGGAAATATCTTCGCCGGATTTATCGCAAAGCTTATGGGAGCTCCGATAAACAAGCTCGTATGCGCTTCTAACGTCAACAACGTTCTCACGGAGTTTTTGAGGACCGGAGTTTATGACAGAAACAGAGCTTTCCACGCAACGATTTCTCCTTCTATGGATATCCTTATATCCTCTAACCTTGAAAGACTGCTTTACGTGATGCTCGGAAGTGAAAAGACGGCTAAATACATGCAGATGCTTGCAAAGGACGGTAAATACACCGTCACCGCAGAGGAGCTTGCGCTCATCCGAGAGCATTTTGAGGGATACTACACCGATGAGGAAGAAACCCGACGCACGATAAAGACGGTATTTGAAAATAAAAACTGCCTTATCGACACTCACACAGCGGTTTCTATCCATGCGGCAGAAAGCTATGCACGTGATTCAAAGGCAGAAAGAAAAATTCTTGCCGTGTCTACCGCATCGCCCTATAAATTCGCCCGTGACGTATTTGTATCGGTATTCGGCCGTGAGCCTTCGGACGAGCTATCCGCACTCAGCGAGCTCTCCGACCTGACAGCCACAGTCATACCGAAGCCGCTCTCCGGCCTTTCCGCAAAGAAAATACTTCACAGCGAGATAATTGATAAGAACGATATGGAGGACGCTACTTTTAAGTTCGCGCTGACTTAATAAGCGCGGGGCTTAAAGGTAACACAAGCGGTTCCGGATGAGCTCTCGGCAGTGCTGGGTCCCACCGATATACAACCCGCGCAGCATTCGCTCTTTCCGTTGTGATAAGCGCAATTCTTTACATCGCACATAATTCCCTTTATGTGCTTCGACGTATCGCACTTGCAATCAGTTTGATACTTCTTCTCTTCCATTCTACATCTCCCGATATTCTTTTTTGACAAGCTGACCGCTTGCAGATGTAGTTTGGGCAAAATGAGCTCGCTCTATACGAAAACGGAGAAAAAAATTATGTCAATTTTCGCCATTTCCGACCTACACCTGTCAACACTCGACTCGACCGATAAATCGATGGAGGTATTCGGGCGCAGGTGGATGGGATATATCAACAAGCTAACTTCAAATTGGTCTAAGCTCGTCAGCGAAAACGACACGGTAGTGATACCCGGCGACATCTCGTGGGCGCTCACGCTTCAAGAGGCGGAGTCGGACCTTAAATTCATAGATTCCTTGCCCGGTAAAAAAATACTCGGCAAGGGCAATCACGACTTCTGGTGGTGCACGATGAAAAAACACCGCGAGTTTTTTGAGGCAAAGGGCATAAAAACGATATCGTTTCTTTTCAACAATGCGATTGAGACCGATGAATTTATAATCGCGGGAACACGCGGCTGGTATTACGACGAGGATGCGACGAACGCCCCCGAAAATACCGATTTTGAAAAACTTATGAACCGAGAGACGATGAGACTCAAATCGAGTCTTACCGAGGCGAATAAGCTCCGTGAGACATCTCCCGACAAGGAGGTGCTCGTGTTTATGCACTTCCCTCCCATATGGAACGGCAAGGAGGCAGAGCCTATAATGGGTCTGCTCACGGAATACGGAATAAACCGTGTCTATTACGGTCATATACACGGCAATTATTCGGTACCTCCGACATTCCTCTACAAGGAAATAGAAATGAGTATTATTTCAGCCGATTATCTTGAATTTATCCCCAAAATTATTAAATGACGCAAAAAATCGAAAAATCACTTGACAAAGCTACCAATTTATTGTAAAATAATGTGGTTGATTAATATATTATTAAATTTAAACATATATTTTCGGAGGAAAAACAATGAGCCTTATTAAAAAGGAACTTACCGAGAAGTCCGGCTTCGTGATGGAATTCTCAGTAAGCAAGGAAGCTTTTGACAAAGCAGAAAATGAAGCATATAAGAAGAATGTTAAGTCCATCAATGTTCCCGGCTTCAGAAAGGGTAAAGCACCCAAGAGCATCATTGAAAAGATGTACGGTAAGGGAATCTTCTTTGAGGATGCGATCAATGCCTGCATTCCCGATGCGTTTGAGGAAGCGGTTAAAGAATCCGGACTTGAGATAGTCGGAAATCCCAAGTTTGACCTCGTTTCTACAGACGGCGATATCGTTCTTAAGGCAGAGGGCTTTGTTAAGCCTGAGGTTACCATCGAAGGCTACAAGGGCATTGAGGCTGAGAGAAAGGTAAAAAGAGTTACCGCAAAGGACGTAGAGGCTGAGCTTACCCGCGCTCGTGAGAGAAACGCAAGAACCGTTGAGATTACTGACAGAGCGGCTAAGGAAGGCGACATCTGCAATATCGACTACGAGGGCTCTGTTGACGGAGTTGCATTCGACGGCGGCAAGGGCACGGGACACGACCTTAAGCTCGGCTCCGGCTCCTTCATCCCCGGCTTCGAGGATCAGATCGCAGGAAAGAACATCGGTGATGAGTTCGACGTTAACGTAACCTTCCCCGAGGAGTATCACGAGAAGTCCCTCGCAGGAAAGGCAGCAGTATTTAAGACCAAGCTTAACGCAATCAAGTTTGAGGAGCTTCCCGAGGCTGATGACGAATTCGCAAAGGACGTTTCCGAATTTGATACTCTTGATGAATATAAGGCTGACATAAAGGCTAAAATGGAAAAGAGAAACGAGGATAAGGCTCAGGGCGAGTTTGAAAACGCACTTGCCGAGGCTCTTATGGAAAAGCTCGTTGCTGAAATTCCCGAGCCCATGTTTGAGGCAGAAACCGAGAACTTCGTTCGCGATTACGATACAAGACTTCGCCAGAGCGGACTTGATCTTAACACCTACTTCAAGTACACCGGCCTTACCCTTGATGCTCTCCGCGAGCAGATGAGACCTCAGGCTGAGAGACAGGTAAAGGTAAGACTAGCGCTTGAAAAGATCGCTTCTCTTGAAAACCTCACCGTATCCGACGAGGACGTTGACGCTGAGTACAAGAGAATCTCCGAGGCTTACAACGTTCCCGAGGAGCAGGTTAAGAATATGGTTGCCGCTGAGGATATCAAGGCCGACCTTCTCGTAGCCCGCGCTATGGATCTTGTTAAGGAAAATGCAGTTGTCGCAAGCTCCAAGGCAAAGACCTCCCGCAAGAAGGCTGATACCGCAACCGAAGCAAAGGAAGAAGCATAATCAGACTCGCCCGACCTAAAGTTTGGCCTGTCGTCAAAAACTATGAGCCGACGGTCTAAGCTGAGTCCTTGGACTGCCGGCTCTTTGACAAGATGCGTATTTTGTCAAAGCAAGCGATAAAACACACCTATAACGTAAAAAGCCGCGAAACGCGGCAGAATGGAGATTATTATGGCACTTGTTCCAATGGTCGTTGAGCAGACCTCGCGCGGCGAGCGCTCCTACGACATCTACTCAAGACTTCTCAATGACAGAATCATATTTCTCGCTGACGAGGTCAACGATACTACCGCCTCTCTGGTTGTAGCGCAGATGCTCTACCTTGAAGCGCAGGATCCCGATAAGGATATCTACTTCTACATCAACAGCCCCGGCGGATCCATCTCTGCGGGAATGTCTATTTACGACAGGATGAATTATATCAAATGCGACGTTTCCACCATCTGCATCGGTATGGCGGCATCTATGGGCGCTTTTCTTCTTTCAAGCGGCGCTAAGGGCAAGAGGTTTGCACTCCCCAATTCCGAAATAATGATCCATCAGCCGCTCGGCGGTATGCAGGGTCAGGCTTCGGATATAAAGATCCATGCAGACCACATACTCAAAATCCGCGACAAGCTAAACAGACTCCTCGCGGAACAGACCGGCAAGCCGCTCAAAACTATCGAAAAGGATACCGAGCGCGATAACTTTATGAGTGCCGACGAAGCGCAGAGCTACGGTCTTATCGACAAGGTGATCACAAAGAAAGAGCTTTGATCATAAATCTATCAAAAGGAAATTCAACAAATGTCAGATTCCGAAATCAGAAACCAAAGGCGGTGCGCCTTCTGCCTGAAGGCTGAGAATGAGGTCGCCCTGTTGTTCCCTGCGCCAAGCGAGAAGTGCTTTATCTGCGATACCTGCGTCAGCATATGCGCTGATTATCTTGATATGCATCTTGCCGAGGATGAGGGGGATACAGAGGGAGAGCTCACGTTTGAGACCCTGCCCCGTCCCATCGACATCAAAAAGATGCTTGATGAGTACGTGATAGGTCAGGACGATGCCAAGCTCGCACTTGCCGTTGCGGTTTACAATCACTATAAAAGAATTCTTACGCTTGAGGAAGCAGAGGGAAAAAGAAAATCCCAAAAAAATCCGGAGGATGAGACTGAGGAGGTCGAGCTTCAGAAATCCAACGTTCTCTTGCTCGGACCTACCGGTGTGGGTAAGACCTATATCGCTCAAACGCTTGCAAAGAGCTTCAAGGTCCCCTTCGCTATTGCCGACGCAACTACTCTTACCGAAGCGGGTTACGTAGGCGAGGACGTCGAAAACATCCTGCTTAGACTTATTCAGGCGGCTGATTACGACGTTGAGCGCGCCGAGCACGGTATAATATATATAGATGAGATCGATAAGATATCCCGAAAGGGAGAAAATCGCTCCATAACGCGCGACGTATCCGGAGAGGGCGTTCAGCAGGCACTTCTCAAGATCCTTGAGGGAACGACGGCAAACGTGCCGCCTCAGGGTGGAAGAAAGCATCCTAACCAAGAGTTTATACAGATCAACACTAAAAACATACTCTTCATCTGCGGCGGCGCGTTTGACGGTATTGAATCGATAATCGAGCAACGCAAGGGCAATCAGCAGATCGGCTTTGCGACCGAGAAGGCAACCAAAAAGGAAAAGGTCGCGAAGGGCGTTTACAAGGACGTTATCGCTCATGACGTGATTAAGTACGGAATTATACCGGAGCTTGTCGGCCGTCTGCCGGTCATCGTAGCACTCGATAATCTTGACGAAGCGGCGCTTGTCAGAATAATCAAGGAGCCGAAGAACGCTCTTTACAAGCAGTATCAGCGGCTTCTTAAGATGGACGGAATAGAGCTTGAGTTTACAGACGACGCATTCGAAGCAATAGCACACCTCGCGGTTGAAAGAAACACCGGCGCACGCGGTCTGCGGTCAATTCTTGAGGGAATAATGATGCGACCGATGTACGAGCTTCCCTCTCGCACCGACGTTGAAAAGGTTGTTATAACCGCAGGATTCGTTAAGGGAGAGGAAGAATTAAAGGTAATCGCGAAATAACCGTACAAAATAAAGAAACGCGGAAACACCCCGGCACAAGCCTTGTGTTTCCGCATTTTCTTATTTTGTGCTTTTTCTGTATGCCAGAGGACTTACGCCCATATACTGCTTGAATATCTTATGGAAATAATTAGGATTGCAGAAGCCTATACCGTCTGCAATATCCGCCATTGAGCCGTCTGTTTCCGAAAGGCGGCGCATAGCTTCGTTTACTCTCAGTCCGTTAATATATTCGATCGGAGTTTTACCGATAGAATCCTTAAACATCTTAGTAAAGTAGTCGGGAGAAACGGTTATCATATCCGCAAGCTCTTCTATATATATCTTCTCGCAGTAGTGCTCTCTTATGTATTCGATGACCGGACGGAGGCGGAGCACGTTATGATATATCATCTTATCCGACTCATCCTTTGATCCGCAATAGTATCGCAAAAGCGAGGTCATCATAAGATATATATTAGCCCTGATAGGCAGCTTATAGCAAACGTCCTTCGCCACGTACTCATCATACGACTCCTGCATATATTTTTTAAGAGTTCCGTACACCGGATGTCCCTCTCTGAATGAGGTTACCTTATTTTTCGACTGAAGATAAAACATAT
Source organism: Eubacteriales bacterium (assembly GCA_045652665.1). GTDB lineage: Bacteria > Bacillota > Clostridia > Oscillospirales > CAG-272 > UBA1740. The sequence goes on from JAZRUS010000014.1 coordinate 12,830, forward strand.
AGAATATCTCCGCATCGAAATTTTCCATATTCGCCTCAAGGATCGAGGTATCAAACACCATCGCGCGTATAGACGCGCGCGCACTTACGGCATCAACACGAAAAACAAGAGTCGGAGGAACGTAAATAAAATCTCCCGCTGTCGCCTCTATTAATTCAGTTCCCAGCTGAATACGCACATCTCCCGATCTGACCTCAACTATTTCCATAGAGGACTCGTATGTGCGGGCGTTTACAAGCCGTCCTTCTCCGCTTTCGGCGTACATAGAAAACGGGAACTTATTTTCCGCTTTTATCATAACATGACTGCCTTTCTTAGAATCTGATCAATAAAACGTCGCTACTTCCTGAATAGGCTTTTCGGATCTTTCGATCTTCTTTACCTCAAGCACAGGCCCTTTTGCTCTGTAAAGCTTTGAATATTCCTCGGTAAGCCTGCCCTCAAGAATTACCCAATCACGGGTCTCAAGCTTAAGCTTCCCCATTCCCTTAGCTACAACTCCGCGATAGGCTATATCCGCCTCACAGCAGGTCATAATATGCCTGCCTACAGCAAAATGCCCGTTTGGTAAGCTGCCGTCAAGTGCTACGATTCCCTTAAATCTGACACTCTTGCCCGAATATTTCGAGAAATCTTCTGTCATATCACGGTAGAATATAGCAAAATCCTCATCCTTTATGTCTATGACGGGAGAATTTATATCGTACGGCAACGGATCCTCGATCTGATCGAACTCGATCTCCCCGGCAAGATCCTCATAGCAGATGTTCGCCTTGCGCGAGACTCCGCGAACAAGCTTGTGAAGCGCCATCTTATCGGTTGCCTCGCTGACTCTGTTGAAAACGACCATCTCACAGCTTGTGAGCTTGTCCACAACGAGCTGACGCATATTGGCGTTGTAGGAAAGAATGGTATTGGAGTCGGCAATAAAGATCTCCTGATATACCATAAAGTTTTCCGGCAAGGCGTTATAGAGCGTATCAAGCGTCCACATTCCGTTGTATTCCATAATCACAACGTCAGCCCCCGCCCTCTTCTGCATCGCAGAAAGTCTGTCGGGAGTAATACGCTGAGGATCGTCGAATGTGGCGTAGGAGACGTTATCCGGCATTTCACCGCACTCGTACTCTATCTCGCCCTCCTCGCAGGCAATAATAAGATATTTATGCTTTTTGTCGTTGAAATTGGGATCCTTCATGGTCTCGAGCACAAAGCTCGTTTTTCCTGCTTCAAGAAATCCCGTAAAAAGGTATACTGCTGCTTCCATTTACAATCTTAAACTCCGAAAAGCTCTTTAATTTTACCGTTATCAAGTCCCGAACCTATCACACAAAGGCGGCCTGTAATTCCTGCCGAGCCGTATCTTATATCGTACTCGCCGGGAACATAGTCGAAATGTATCCACTTTCCGTCGTCCGATGCAACTATTCCCTTTGCACGAAGAACCATACCGTAATCGGAATCCTCGTCAAACGCATCGAGAATAGCCTCGAGCGCTTCCCTTGTGAAATGCTTTGATGTCTCTACTCCAAAGCTGGTGAAGACCTCGTCCGCGTGGTGATGATGATGCCCGTGATCATGGTCGTGGCATCCGCAATTGCATTCCTCGTCGTGCTCGTGGTGATGCTCGTGACCGTGGTCGTGGCATCCGCATTTGCAGTCCTCATCGTGCTCGTGGTGATGCTCGTGACCGTGGTCGTGGCATCCGCATTTGCAGTCCTCATCGTAAGTCGGAGGCCAAGGG
>JAZRUS010000015.1:0-53609 GCA_045652665.1 Eubacteriales bacterium
AATGGGGCATTCCCGTTGACTTCGATCCCAAGCACGTAGTATACGTGTGGCTCGATGCGCTTACAAACTATATCACCGCCCTCGGCTACGATCCCGATAAATCATACGCGGAGCAGAGCGAAAAGTTTAAGAAATACTGGCCTTGCGATGTTCACATAATCGGTAAGGATATACTTCGCTTCCACACCATATACTGGCCTATCTTCCTTATGGCGCTTGAGCTTCCTCTCCCCAAAAAGGTATTCGGTCACCCGTGGTTCAATTTCGGAAACGATAAGATGAGTAAATCGAAGGGTAACGTAGTGTTCGCGGACGAGCTTGCCGAGATATTCGGTGTTGATGGCGTTCGTTACTACGCGCTCTCCGAGATGCCCTATAACGCTGACGGCTCGATCACCTACGAGGCGGTAATTTCGAGATACAATAACGACCTTGCAAACAACCTCGGAAACCTCGTAAGCCGCACGCACGCGATGACGAAGAAGTATTTTGATGGTATCGTTCCCGTGCCCGAGGCTACAGAGCCGATAGACGATGAGCTTCGCGCCGTAGTCAAGGAGGGAATAAGCGAGGCTGTAAGGCTTATGGACTCCTACCGCGTTGCCGATTCGCTTGAGGCAATATTCGCAATGCTCCGCCGCGCGAATAAGTATATTGATGAGACTATGCCGTGGGTGCTTGCTAAGTGTGAGGCTGACCGCCCCCGTCTTGCAACCGTAATCTACAACCTTCTTGAGGTTATCAGAGTCGGTGCGGTTCTTCTTGCTCCCTATATCCCCGCTACTGCGGATGCCGTGTTCTCACAGCTTGCTACCGATAAGACCGAGTTCTCCACTGTTTCGGAATTCGGAGCCCTTGAGGCTGGAAAGCCTCTCGGAGAGGCATTTACCCTCTTTGCAAGAATAGATGAAAAGAAGTTCCTTGAGGAGATGGAGAAAAAGCGCATTGCCGCAGAGGCTGCCGCTGAGGTCATCCCTGAGCCGGAGCACGAGAGTGAGATAGGAATAGAATCCTTCGGAGCAGTTGAGCTCCGCGTCGCCGAGATCCTTGAGTGCGAGCCGGTGCCGAAGGCAAAGAAGCTTCTGAAGCTTCAGGTAGACTTAGGTTATGAAAAAAGGCAGGTAGTTTCGGGAATTGCTAAATTCTATAAGCCCGAGGAGCTTGTCGGTAAAAAGGTAATTATCGTTGCCAATCTCAAGCCTGCAAAGCTTTGCGGCGTTGAGAGCTACGGAATGCTCCTTGCTTCCGGTGAGGAGGACGTCAAGGTGGTATTCCTTGATAAGTCCGCAAGAAACGGAGACAGAGTACACTGATGAAATATTTTGATTCACACGCGCACTATTACGACGAGCGATTTGAATCCGAATGTGACGTGGGCGTCGATCAGCTTATCGGCGCCCTCCTTTCGTCAAATGTGTCGGGTATTATAAACGTGGGAACCTCTCCCGAAACCTCGCGCCTCGCAATAGCGCAGGCGAAGAAATATCCGCAGATGTATACGGCGATAGGTATTCATCCGTCGGATTCGCAGTATCTTACCGTGTCGGTCGAGGATGCGCTCGCGGATATACGCTCTCTTATAACCAATCCCGAAAACAAGTGCGTATGCCTCGGTGAGATAGGACTGGATTATCACTATCCCAATACCGATAGGGAGCTGCAGATGGATTATTTTGAGCGACAAATGTGCCTTGCACGAGAGCTCGATATGCCGGTCTGTATTCACGACAGGGAAGCGCACGGTGACGTTATGGACGTCATTCGCCGATACCCCGGTGTCAGGGGAGTATTGCATAGCTATTCAGGCTCGGCGGAGATGGCGCGTGAGCTCGTTGACCGCGGATATATGATATCCTTTTCGGGAACCGTGACCTTCACCAATGCAAGACGGGTACGTGAGGTCGCTGCTGTGATTCCGCACGGTTCGGTACTTATTGAGACGGATTGCCCGTATCTTGCCCCGCATCCGTACAGAGGAAGGCTAAATCATTCCGGTTATCTTGAATATACGGGCAAGACTTTGTCAGAGGTGCTCGGAATAACCGAGGATCAGTGTGCAGACCTCACGGAAGCAAACGCTCGGAGCTTTTTCGGTATCAAGCGCGCGGATGCGAAAACATAGTTTCGAATAAAAGCAGATATTCCACCGGAATGCGTGCTATATCAAAGCTTACCCCCATAAAACCAAGCTCAGACAAAAGCTCGAGCTTGGTTTTTATATTTTCGGGTGATTCATATGTCGCCCGAACGGTCTCGCGCCTTCCGCCGACATATCTGTTGTAATCAAAGTGGCAGATCATTTTGTCACTGTCGTATTCGATGTTCTTGCCCGATGAGCGCGCCATTCCGATGGTGTCTGATATGCTTTCTTCCTCGCCGCCGACGTATGCGTAGGGAGAGAGATCGAGAAAGGCGCATCCAACGTTGCCGTTTTCTGCAAAATCGTAGAGCATTCTTGCCTCGCCGTCCTCGAAGCTCGGTATGTCCTCAAGGTGGCATTTTTCATACATAAGCACGTAGCCGTCGGCAATGTCCTTTATCCTGTGCTCGCTGTTTGCGTCTATTTCGCAGAACAGGAGTAGTCCGTCGTCTATCAGCTCTCGCCTGAGCCGCATCAGAAAGTCCTCGAAACCGCTCTTGTTTTCTCGCATTGCGCGGTATGCCGCAACGGTAACTCCGCCGTAGCCGCGGTCCTTTGCCGTTCGTGTCAGTTCTGATGCGTAATCACCGTCAAACGTCACCCCGTCGTCGTAAATTCTTAAAAGCGGTATCTTGCCGCGTTCTTTTGCTATTTTTACCGGCTGGGTATCGTCGATAGTCATTCTGATCTCACCGTTTTGTCTCCTTGCGGCGGCAACAGTAAGGTAGGAGATGTAAGGAAGCGCAAGCATCAGCCGTTCCATTGGCACTCCCCTGTAATAGTAGCCGTTTCCATAGCCCGCACCGTATTTAGGAGCGTCGTATTTTATTGCTAATAGCTGACCCGGATAAAGCTTATCACCGCCGGACAAGTATGGATTCGAGGCAAGGAGAGACTCCTTTTTCACTCCGAACCGATTGGCTATTCCTTCAAGCGTATCCGAGCCGCGAACGGTGTAGGTCCTCGTCGGGTGGAATATCATAAGCTTCTCTCCGACCGTGAGCCTGTCGGGGTTTTGAAGTTCGTTGTTTTCGATTATCTTCATCGGTGAGGTGGAATACTGCCGCGCGATCTTGAATACGGTATCGCCCTCTTTGACTGTGTGAATCTGCATAGTTGTATCCTTTCGTTTTTTATTTGCATTTTATTCATTCGGTGTATTTTTTGCCACATCGCGGTCAACAATTTCCTAAAAAAGGAGTAGATTATGCCCGAAATAGCAAAAATCAACGCAAGAGAGATTCTTGATTCAAGAGGAAATCCGACGCTGGAGACGGAGGTAACACTCTCAAACGGTATATCGGCGGCGGCTCAGGTCCCGTCAGGAGCCTCAACGGGAAAGAACGAGGCGGTGGAGCTCAGAGACGATAAAAACGCAAGATACCACAGAAAGGGAGTTCTTTCCGCTGTAAACCGTGTAAACGAGCGCATACGCCCCGCGCTTATCGGTATGGATGTCTTTGAGCTCGAGGAGGCCGACTCTGTTATGATAGCACTGGACGGGGCGTATAATAAGTCGAATCTCGGAGCAAATTCAATTCTTTCGGTCTCTATTGCGATTGCGAAGGCGGGAGCGGCGACGCTCGGTATTCCTCTTTACAGATATCTTGGCGGTTCGCTTATAAAAAAGCTTCCGCTTCCTATGATGAACATTCTGAACGGCGGAGCTCACGCGGCTAACAATATCGATATTCAGGAGTTTATGATAATTCCAACCGGAGCAATGGGCTTTTCCGAGGGGGTCCGTATGTGTTCCGAGGTATACCATACGCTCGGCAATATCCTCGTCTCGCGCGGAATGTCCGCCGCGGTAGGTGACGAGGGCGGCTTTGCGCCTATGCTTGATTCGGACGAGGGGGCAATAGAAGTGATACTTGAGGCAATAGAGAGCGCGGGATATAAGTCGGGCGTCGATTTTATGCTTGGTCTTGACGCGGCGGCTTCGGAATGGTGGGATGAAAACAGCTATATAATGCCGAAGCGTAAAAAGAAGTATACTTCAGACGAGCTCGTCGAATATTTCGATTCGCTTGTAAAGCGGTATCCGATACTGAGTCTTGAGGATGCCTTGGGAGAGGAGGATGTTTACGGATGGTCAAAGCTGACCTCGCGTCTGTCAAAAAAATGCATGCTCGTCGGTGACGATCTCTTTGTGACTGATCCGACGCGTATTCGTGAGGGCATAGAGAATAATATAGCCTCCGCAGTCCTTATAAAGCCTAATCAGATAGGTACGGTCTCCGAGACGGCAGATGCAGTTTTTGCCGCAAGGGCAGGGGGGTATAAGACCGTAATGTCGCATAGGAGCGGTGATACCGAGGATAGCTTTATTGCCGATCTCGGTGTGGCACTCTCCTGCGATCTTATAAAAAGCGGTGCACCGACAAGAGCCGAACGTACCGCAAAATATAATAGATTAATGAAGATAGAATCCGAGATGTTTTCGTCCACTCTCGGGGTGTAAAATAAGAGTTTGTGGGGGATGACCTATATAAAAATGCTAAATTTGCATTAAAAGTGGTAGATATTGATCAAAAAACCTTGTGATTGGAACGCGAAGTGAAAAAGTTTTAGCGATCCTGCAATCTATAACAGTCATTTTTCGTCTTGGTACTTGAAATGCTCTCAGATTTATGCTATACTTATGTAAAAGCATGTTTGGAGTAAATTATGAGGATAAAGAGCGGTTTTGTACTTGAAGAAGTAGGCGGCGCGTATCTCGCGGTTGCCGTCGGTGATCTTACAGAAAGCTTTAACGGAATGGTGCGCCTTAATTCCACCGGCGCGTTTATATGGAATCTTCTCGGCGAGCGCGAGCTTTCCAGAGAGGAAATTGTTGCAGAGCTTGTCAGGGCATATGACGGTGTAACTGCGGATGACGTTATGCCCGGTGTCGTTGCCTTTGAGGAAAAGCTCCGTAGCGCAGGCATAATAGAGGATTGAGTATGGAGTTGCCTGTGACTCGTATAGAGGACGAGCTGAAGGAAAAGGGAATTTGCGCCACTCGTACGCAAGGAAACAGTATGCGTCCTCTTTTCAGATCGCATCGCGACGCTGTCCTTCTTAGGACTCCTGATCGCGAGATAAGAAAATACGACGTAGTTCTTTACAGAGCTGCAAGCGGAAAATACGTGCTTCACAGAGTCGTTGGCAGAAAGGGCAAACTTCTCGTTATACGCGGTGATAATACCTATCAGCTGGAATATCTTGATGTCTCGGACGTGCTTGCCTATATGTTTTCCTTTATTCGTAAGGGCAAGCACCGCAGCGCCGATTCACTTGGCTACAGGCTTTATTCTCGCGTATGGAATTTTATATATCCCGTGCGCTTCGTATACAAAAAGCTTCGTGCCGCGCTCGGCAAGCTTAAGAGAAAAGTAATCAAAAACAAAAATGACGATCGAATCACCTAACGTTGTGATTCGGTCGTTTTTTATAACAATATATCGAAAAATAAATACTCAAGATGAAAACTATTTGATGAATTGATTTGAAGTCAAGTTGTTCTCTGTTCAATCGAAGTCAAGGACACCGTTTAATCAATTAAATGTAAATAATTATTTGCATAAAACGTTGTTTCTACCGTCGGTAGAATCGGTTTGTAATTTCTACAAACACTGCTTTGCACCTCTACTTGCCGCTTCTAAAGTAGGAGGGGAGCGGAGTGACTGAATAGATTGACTTTGTGCTTCTGAAGCCGTATAATCGTATCAGAAAAGGCCATAAACCGAAACGGCTGGCATCTGACGGAGCCGCAATTACAGAATACCGGCTCTGCTATCAAGAAAGGAAAACAAAATGGAAAACGTAAAGAAAGATCTAATCTGCAAGAAAAGAACAGTGCCTCTCACCGCAGAACGCGACTATTCAAAATTTGAAGAAGTTGCTCATGCTGCAATACATGGACTTGGCGCGCTTCTCGGAGTGCTCGGACTTGTATTCCTAATTCTAAAGACCGCGAGACTCAGCGCAATCGACGTTGTAAGTGCGTCAATTTTCGGTGCGGCGCTTATAATACTTTATTCAGCCTCCTGCGCGTATCACACTACCTGCGCGATATACGGCGATCACTGCGAATGCCGTCTGCGTGATTTCTGTATGAAATGCGACCATTCTATGATCTTCGTTCTTATTCTCGGCACCTACACACCCGCGTGTCTTTCCGGAATGGGCGGTGCTGTAGGCTGGATCATATTCGGTATCGTTGCCGCTTGCTCGCTTGTCGGAATTGCTCTTAACGTTATAGACGTAGAGAGGTTCAAGCGTATCAGCATGGTTCTTTATCTCGTCGCTGGATGGACGATAGCAATTGCTTCCGTGCCCTTCTATAAGGCGGTGGGTCTCGGTGGCTTTACCTTCCTTCTTCTTGGCGGCTTGCTTTACACGATCGGCGTCATATTCTATAAGCTAAGGCAGATACGTTATATGCACATTGTCTGGCACCTTTTCGTTCTCGGCGGCAGCGTGATGCATTACTTTATGATATATCTGTACTGCCTTTAATCGCACTTTTCGGTATTTTTGACCTTCGCGTGGGGCGGTATGCGAACCTACGTCTCTCCCTCTAGTCGAGATAGGTCGAATCTACGGATAAGCGAAAAACAAAAACCAACCCGCATGGAGTTGGTTTTTGTTTTTGTAAAAGGGCTATAAAAAAGATATTTTGGCTTATTAACCGATGGATTTGAACCCGTATAAATTGCTTAACAATCTGGCGATAATGACACCTCGGTTGTAAGAACACTAATTTTTAGTATAAATATTTAAAGCTGTGGGGATTACTCATCGTTCTAAGTATTTTGCAACTTCTTCATCAACAGAATATTCTCTTATCCAACCATTGCTGTCAATCCATTTCAGTGTTATTCCTTTAAGAACGTGCCCAGATAGTTCTCCACATTCTCTGCATACGAAGGTTAAACCTATAGTTGCATCAACAGAGTTATCGGTTGTTTTGACTCCAAGAACATCTGTTTTTTTAAGATCATCTGTTGTTAATTTTTTGTTGCAATTTCTGCAGAACTTATGTTTATCACGGGATATTTTGCTTATAAATTCGGAAAGCTTAGAACGGCTTTTAGCTTGTTTAGGAATGTCGTATTTAATGTCAAGAGATAAAATCTTTTGATTAACTTCTTCAAATTTAGTTCTTATATCCCCAAAATAGTTCCAGTGCGTTGATTCACAAAGACCCGAACAATCTTTGCATATGTATTTACCGAACATTATAGAAAGCCTCAAAGAGATTTCCTTCAAGCAATCAAGATAGTAGGATTTAAAATATAATGCACCTTGATTTTTTTGTTCAATAAGTGCCACGATGTATTCCAAAATTCCGGTATGCATTTCGATAGCCCGTATATTTATGACCAACTCCTTGTGAGAATGCTTTTTTTTGCGTTTGCATTCCTTGTGTAGTGTGTCATTCGTCTGTACACAGTAAATGACAATGTCGGAAATGAGATTTTCTAATTTGCCGTTATCCAATTCCATAAGTCCGTTGTCCGCAGCTTTTTTCACGTGCACAAAAAGATGTTGCGCCAACTTGTAATAGTCTTCGTTTGTATCTGCATAACACATGCAAATTGCAAATTTAACATTGATTTCAGGATTCTCTGGAGCTATTTTTATAGCTTTTTTAAAGAGCTTATAAGCTTTGTCGAAGTCTATATCGTCATCGTAAGCTTTTTGTGCTTGTTTGAGTAATAATTCCAATTCCCTCTGCTTTTCAATCGTCATTTTTCTTTTCCTCCAAAAGACAAATATAAATAAAAAGTGCGGCTACCGAAGTAAGCCGCACAAAAAACGCAAACTCCGACAGTCGCCAAACCAACTGATACAGCAAGAACTATATCCTATTTCTGCCACACTCAGTAGGAATTTGCATTTTTAACAAAATCCATTATGAGTATTACAGAAAAAGGGTATAACTATCCCATAAAGATAAAAATAGCCCTTGCTTAAAATTATTCAGTTGGTTTGGCACTATCATTTTATCATAATTCTTTTGGAAAGTCAATAGGATAAACTTAATTCATTAAAATAAAAAAGCACAGAGCTTTTCTTTCTCTGCGCTATGTGTTTGGGGCGATTTTTGCTCCCACGGGAGTTCAAATCCTTTCAGTATCGGAAAATATCCATTTTAATCTACAAAATAGAACATAAAAATTTCGCCCTTAAAAAGCGAAAATCCCTTGATTTCTCAAGGGATTTAGGAGCGATATCTTTTTTATCGCTTTTTTATGGCCTACCCGATAGTGTATGCTCCGTTACACTCCGCAGATACCGCAGGGCGGTATGCGAACCTACGTCTCTCCCTGCGGTCGAGATAGGTCGAATCTACGGATAAGCGAAAAACAAAAACCAACCCGCAGGGAGTTGGCTTTTTTGCTTTTGGCCTACCCGATAGGATTCGAACCTACGGCCTCGAGAGTCGGAGTCTCGCGCGCTATCCAGCTGTGCCACGGGTAGTTAGTATTAAATTGTGATATCTAAATGGGTTTTTTACAAAACCGCGGGATTTTTCTTTTAAACTTAGTTTTTGTTCTATTTCCGTCTTTCGCCCACGAGATGATTGAGCATACATCCCGTGGGCGAAAGAACTAAAAATTCTGACCTAAAAAATCCGTTCTCCCCGATTATGTTCGGCTTGCAAATTATTTTACCTTATATTTGTCAAGCTTAGCAAAGAAATCATCTGCGTACTCCGTGTGCGCAATAACCGTAATGGGGGAGAGAAGATCGAGGGAGAAGATACCCATTATGGATTTAGCATCTATAAGATATCTGCCCTGTGCAAGGTCTACCTCGTAATCAATGAGAACGACTAAGTTAACAAAATCTCTTACGTCCTGAACGCTCGAGAGGATTATTTCCGTCTTATTCATTGTTATGCTCCTTTTCTTTATTTCAAACTGATTATATCAAAATTACACCGCTTTGTCAACCGATATTTATTAAAAACACAAAAAATGAACGTAAATCTATTGACAAGATTTTTATACTGTGATATAATTGACCCATAAAAACATTTTTGCTAAAAGCAATCGGAGGAAAAGTCATGAAAAGAATCAAGACTATCGAAACCAAGGATATTGCAAAGACCGTTGAAAAGGGCGGATGCGGCGAGTGCCAGACCTCCTGTCAGTCTGCTTGCAAGACCTCTTGCGGCGTTGCAAACCAGCAATGCGAGAATCAGAATAAGTAATAGTTCTGATATAAACGCTGCTCATTTTCGGGCAGCGTTTATTGTTGATAGACACAAAAAGGTTGGAGTTCAAAATGGTTCATCAGTATAAATTAAACGGATATAATATCGTTCTTGATACGGTCAGCGGCTCAGTACACTCGGTGGATGAGGTCGCGTACGATATCATAGAGCTGTATAAAAATCATACGAAGGACGAGATAGTCAGTATAATTTGCGAAAAATACAAGGATGTTGACGGTGTAACGGCGGAAGAGGTGCTTGAGTGTATTGAGGACGTAGAAGCACTTGAGAAAGAAGGTAAGCTCTTCTCAGAGGACAAGTTTGAGAAGCTTGCATACAGCTATAAAAATAACAGTAACGTTATCAAGGCTATGTGCCTGCACGTTGCACACACCTGCAATCTGAACTGCTCCTATTGCTTCGCAAGTCAGGGTAAATATCAGGGTGAGCGCGCGATAATGAGCTACGAGGTAGGTAAGCGCGCATTCGACTTCCTTATTGAAAAATCCGGCACGCGCCGCAATCTTGAGGTGGATTTCTTCGGCGGAGAGCCGCTTATGAATTGGGACGTGGTGAAAAAGCTCGTGGAATATGCGAGAAGCATAGAGAAGGAGCATAACAAGAACTTCCGCTTCACCCTAACGACAAACGGTATGCTGATCGACGACGAGGTAATAGATTTCCTTAATCGGGAGATGGCAAACGTCGTCCTCAGCCTCGACGGCAGGCCTGAGGTAAACGACCATTTCCGTAAGGATTATCAGGGCAGGGGAAGCTACGAAAAGATTGTTCCCAAATTCAATAGGCTCGTTGAGGCGCGCGGCGGAAAGAACTATTACGTCCGCGGCACCTATACCCACAATAACGTAGACTTTACAAACGATATACTTCATATGGCTGATCTCGGCTTTACCGAGCTTAGTATGGAGCCCGTCGTATGTCCGCCCGGTGATCCGTATGCATTGACCGAGGAGGATCTTCCGAAGCTCTTCTCCGAGTACGAGCGCCTTGCCGTCGAAATGATAAGGCGTAAAAAAGAAGGTAGGGGCTTTACCTTCTATCACTATATGCTTGATCTCACAAACGGACCGTGCATCTATAAGCGTATCACCGGATGCGGCTCTGGTACAGAATACGTCTCCGTAACTCCGTGGGGAGAGCTTTATCCCTGCCATCAGTTCGTCGGAGATGAAAAATACAGTCTCGGAAATATATGGGACGGAATTACGAATACCGAGATTCAGGACGAATTCCGCTCCTGCAACGCATATGCGCGCGAGGAGTGCCGCGACTGTTGGGCAAAGCTATATTGCTCCGGCGGATGCGCCGCAAACGCATACCACGCCACCGGATCGATCGGCGGTATATACCGCTACGGTTGCGAGCTCTTTAAAAAGAGGATAGAGTGCGCGGTTATGATCAAGGTTGCGGATGCCGAGGGCGAAGGCTGATATATGAAAACGCCGATATTCGACTTTGCGCGCGAATATGCACAGAGGAACGCTGTTCGCTTACATATGCCGGGACATAAGGGAGTCTCGTTCATTGGCGCAGAGAAATACGATATTACAGAGTTCTGGGGCGCGGACGAGCTGTATTCACCGAGCGGAATAATCGCCGAGAGTGAAGAAAATGCGACGCATCTCTTTGGAACGGCGCACAGCTTCTATTCTACCGAGGGGGCAAGCCTTGCAATAAAAGCAATGCTTGCATTAGCCGTCAAAGGAAAGAAAGAACCTAAAATACTAGCCTCTCGCGCGTCGCACAAATCACTTCTGTATGCAGCGGCGCTGCTTGACTTCGATATTGAGTGGATATATCCGAGCAGTGGCTCTCATATTACGGATTCTTCCGTCAGTGCAGATGCCGTTGAAGCGGCTCTTGCACGAGAGCGCAGTGTTTCTGCTGTATTTCTGACCTCTCCTGACTATCTTGGCGGTACGGTCGATATTGAGTCCGTCGCAGAGGTAACACGGCGGTACGGTGTGCCGTTGCTCGTTGATAATGCGCACGGCGCATACCTTGCATTCCTTGAGCCGTCTCGGCACCCGATAGCGTTGGGAGCCGATATGTGTTGTGATTCCGCTCATAAAACATTGCCGTGTCTTACGGGCAGTGCATATCTTCATATATCAAGGACTGCGCCGGAGGAATACGTCTTTGGTGCGCGTAAGGCTCTTTCGGTCTTTGCGTCTACAAGTCCATCGTATCTGATGCTTGAATCCTTGGATCTTTGCAATGCTTATATTGCCGATGGATATGCCGAAAGACTTGCGGCGACAGTACGCCGTATAGAAAGTATCAAAAGAAAGATATCCGATCTCGGATATAAGGTGTTGGATACCGAGCCGCTTAAAATAGTCATAGAAACGTCGGATTACGGCTACACGGGTGAAGTGTTAGCTCAGGTCTTGCGCCAAAACAATATAGAAATTGAATTCTTCGACAGCGAATATCTCGTATTTATGCTGACACCCGAAAACGGAGAGCGTGATTGTGAAATCCTCATACGCGCGCTTGCTTCGGTACCGCGGCGTGAGCCGATAAAGATACGGGCGGCGTCGCTTGTCCCTTGTGAGCGCAGAATGTCGGTAAGAGAGGCGATGTTTGCCGACTGCGAGACCGTACCGGTCGAGTGTGCACTCGGCAGAATCAGCGCTGCCCCCGCGGTATCATGTCCCCCCGCAATTCCGATTGTCGTAAGCGGTGAGGTAATAGATGGGTACGCGATAGAGCTTTTTCGCAGATATAACGTTGGTACGATAGAGGTTGTAAAAAAATGATTGACAGAAAAACAGAGCTTGAGTTCTACAAAAAGGAGCTATATGAAAACGTGCTTCCGTTCTGGGAGAAGTATTCGCCTGATAATGAGTGCGGCGGTGTCTTTACCTGCTTTTCAAACAGCGGGGCAGAGCTTCTTTCCGAGGATAAGTACATATGGAGTCAGGGAAGAATGCTCTGGGTGCTTTCTCGCATTCTTAAGCGCGGCGAAATAGAGTCCGAAAGGCTTGAGACACTTGCATCTCTCGCAGATAAGACCGCCGCCTTCCTTATGGAGAAGTCAAGGCTTGAAAACGGAAATTGCGTCTTTCTCACCGATAGAGAGGGAAATATTAAGCTCTCGGGTGGAGTTTACGACGCAAGCTTTTATGCCGATTGCTTCGTGATTTTAGGATGCGCTGAGTATGCGTCCTATAAAAAGGATTTTGATGCTCTCGCTTTTGCCCTCGACCTATACCTTCATACGAGAGCGCGCGTAGAGTCCGGAAATTTCTGTACCGATCCTTATCCCGTGCCTAACGGTTACCGTACGCACGGAATAACAATGATACTCACTAACACAGCGAGGACTCTTGCCAACGCGATGGAGGACCTGTGCCACCCGGATAGCGACGAGATTTCAAGACAGGCGTATGCATATGCCTGTGACACTCTTGACAGCTTTACCGATAAGGACGATATCCTTCACGAGATGGTCAGAGTTGACGGAAGCTTTGATACCGAGAGCCAGATCGGCAGATACGTGAATCCCGGCCATACCATTGAGGATTGCTGGTTTATGGAGACCGAGTGGATACGATTCAAGGATGCCGACAGATACGAGCGCACAAAGCGAGTTCTTAAAAACGCGCTCCGTCTCGGCTGGGACAGCGAGTATTCGGGTATACGCCTCTTTGCTGATATGGAGGGCGGTGTACCTCGCGGTACGGTGCCGGATCCGAACGAGCCCATGGTGAAAAAGACGACGGACGACAACGGATCAAAGCTCTGGTGGGTTCATTCTGAGTCGCTTTACTCAACTCTTCTCTTTGGCGCGGATGATGAGATCGGCGAGTGGTATCCGAAAATCAGAGAGTATACCTTCCGCACCTTCCCGAACCGAGAGAACGACAGGGGAGAGTGGATACAGATAAGAGCACGTGACGGCTCACCCGAAAACCGCATAGTCGCCCTTCCCGTAAAGGACCCATTCCATATTATGAGAAATTATCTTCTTATAATCGAGCTTCTTGAAAAATGAGTCCTGCACCTTGAACCGTTTTTAACGGAGCAAGGTGATATCGGTTGAATCATTTATAAAAAAAGCAGAGGTAAGAAGCTTAAGTGAACCTAAAAGTTTGCCTTGTTAGCTTCGCGGAACCTCTATACAAGCAGAAAGAGAGAACAAATCGGTATCAAAAAATGCCGAAATGCTCTCTCTTTTCTTGTAGTCAAGCTTTGCAGATGTAAAATTATGCACGGTGAAGGTATGCTTCATTAGGGATAACGCGACTATCTTCCGTATATTCCGTTTATCCTTTTGTATTTTTCCGTATCGATCCTTTTGAGCTGCTCCTCCGTTGCTCTGAATCCCCAGTTTCCTTCTGCTCTGCCGGGGGTGTTCATTCTCGTGTCTGCCCCGTATACCAAAATATCCTGTATCGGTATTATAACGGTCTTTGCCACCGAGCCGATAAGCGAGCGAATAATGTGCTCGCACGCATCGTTAAGATGTACCTCCGGGGAGCAACCGAAGTATTCAAGCATGGTGCGGCGTACCTCAGCGTCGCATTCCCACAGAAATCCAAGCAGGGTATTGTTATCGTGCGTTCCGCTGTACAGGACGGAGTTAGCCTCAAGATTATGGGGAAGATGCGGTGATTTTTCATCGCCGAGAAATGCAAATTGCAAAACTCTCATACCGGGGAACTCGCTGTATTCTCTGAGCCTGTTTACCTCAGGTGTGATGTCTCCGAGATCCTCGGCAATTATAAGCCTGTCACCTGCCGTGTCTCTGATAGCATCAACGAGTTCTCTGCCGGGGGCTTTAACCCAACGTCCCTCAATCGCGCTCTCAGCGCCCGCAGGGATCGACCAATAGGCTTCAAGTCCTCTGAAATGGTCTATCCTCACACCGTCAAATTGATCTAACATAAATTCAACCCTGCGCTTCCACCACGAGAAGCCGTCTTTTTTCATTGCGGTATAGTTGTATAGGGGATTGCCCCACATCTGTCCGTTTTTTGAGAAGTAGTCGGGCGGAACTCCCGCCACAGCCGTCGGATATCCATTAGAATCGAGCAGAAACTGATCCTGCCGCGACCAAATGTCCGCGCTATCCTCTGCCACGTATATCGGAAGATCGCCTATTATCTCGACTCCGCGGGAGTTCGCGTAGCTTTTTAACTCTGCCCACTGAGCGTAGAATTCGTACTGAATGAATTTGTAGGTAAAGAGGGTGTCGGCATCCGGCTCAGGCGCCGTCCATTTCTGCCACGGCGCACCGCCGTTTGCCTCCTTCAGGGCGAGAAACTCTGCTGCCTTCATAAGCTCGGGATCGCGCTCTAACATTGATTCTATTTCTTTAAGCACGCTCGGATCGTTTGCCGCGTTTTTTGCCGCCCTGCGGAGCAGGGGCAGTCTTTCCTCCTCGAGTCTTGAAAACTCGCACAAAAACGGTGAACGCTGTTTTGCCGAGGCCAATTCATCCTTTGATATATAGCCCTTATCATAGAGTGTCGGCAGATCGATAAAATACGGATTTGCGCCGAATGCCGAGTATGATTTGTAAGGGGAATTGTATTCGTCTGTCATACAGTGCGGCAAAATTTGCCACAGCTTGAAGCCTGCCGCGCTTATTACGTCAATAAATCGACGCGCCTCCTTGCCAAACGACCCTATCCCGTAATCTCCGGGCAGGGAGGATACGTGCATAAGCACGCCGCTTTTTCTGCTGTTTTCCTTCACTTACAGAACCTCTGCAATATCGTATATCAGTCTCTCGGTCTTTTTCCATCCGAGGCAGGGGTCGGTAATGGATTTTCCGTAGATCTCATCGTTTGATATCGATTGGCATCCGTCTTCAATGTAGCTCTCTATCATCAGCCCCTTAACAAGACCGCGAACCTCAGGAGAGTAGCGACAGCTGTGCAGTATCTCCTTGGATATCCTGATCTGCTCAAGATATTTTTTTCCTGAGTTTGCATGGTTGGTATCAACGATCAGCGCGGGATTTTTGAGTCCTGAGCTCTCGTAGGTCTCGTAGAGAGAGTAAAGATCCTCAAAGTGGTAGTTCGGGTGGGATTTCCCGTGCTTGTCAACGTATCCGCGCAGGATAGCGTGTGCATACGGGTTGCCTTTGCTCTCTACCTCCCAGCCTCTGTAGCAGAAGGTATGCGCCGACTGCGCCGCCTTGATGGAGTTCATCATGATCGTGATGTCACCGCCCGTCGGATTCTTCATGCCTACCGGAACGGAAAGTCCGCTTGCCGTCAGTCTGTGCTGCTGATTTTCCACCGAGCGTGCACCCACTGCAACGTAGGCGATAAGGTCAGAGAGATATCTGTAGTTTTCAGGGTAGAGCATCTCATCCGCGCATCCGAATCCTGTCTCTGCGATCGCCCTCATATGGAGCTTCCTGATCGCTATAAGCCCCTTCAGTATATCGGGGGAGGAATTGGGATCCGGCTGGTGCAGCATTCCTTTGTAGCCCTCGCCCGTCGTACGCGGCTTGTTGGTGTAGATTCTCGGAACGATCATTATCTTGTCCTTGACCTTATCCTCTACGCCTCGCAGTCTGTAAATATAGTCAAGCACAGAGTCCTCACTGTCGGCAGAGCAGGGACCGATAATAAGTATCAGCCTTGATGAGCGGCCTGAGAATATTTCTTCAAGCTCGGCTATGCGCTCTTCTCTGATTTTTGTTATTGCTTCGGTTGAAGGAAATTCCTTTTTTATGTCCGCAGGTATCGGTAGCTTGCGGTGGAATATTATATTATTCATAACTGTTCTCCTCTATGCGGATGCTATCTGACTTTTTTAGTCAAATAATCTCTTGAAATTATTTTTTTTGCTTGTCAAAGAGAATTCTTCTCGCGGTTGAGCTTCTCATCTTCTCCCGCATTCCTTCGCGGTCTGAATTCGCTAGCATATTTCTGAATTTACTGAATTCAAAAATGAAGGAATCCATCTGGTAAAGAAGCGCATCCTTGTTCATAATAAACAGCTCGCTCCACATTTTGTCGTTTATTTTCGCGATACGGGTCAGATCTCTGAATGAGTCACCGGTGTATTTTTCGAGGTCGGGTGTGTTGTTGCAGGTCATAAGGCACACGGCAATGCAGTGCGTCAGCTGGGAGAGGAATGCGATCATCTCGTCGTGCTCACGGGGAGTAAGCACGCTTATCCTTGTGAATCCAAGTATCTCTCCGAGCTCCTTGCAAATTGCTACCCCTCCGTCGGTATTCTTCTCGGTCGGAGTTACAATATAGTTTGCGCCCTTAAAAACCTCTGGATCACTGAATTCAACGCCGCTTCGCTCGCGTCCTGCCATCGGGTGCGCGGATATAAACTCCACTCCTTCGGGAAGTAATCCTTGTACGGTGTCCACCACGGTGGACTTAACGCCGGTAACGTCGGTTATAAGCGTTCCGGGAGAGATAAGGTCGCGGTGTTCACGCATCCATTCTATAAATACGGTGGGGTATAGCGCGAATATGATAAGCTCAGAGTTTTTTATAAGCTCCTCGTCCACCTCTGTCGTTCCGTGCCTTATTATACCGTGCTGTACGGCGTATTCGATATCCTTTTCATCCTTCGTTATACAGCTGACGTCGTAGCCATCCTTCGTTAGAGCCGCCGCATATCCGCCGCCGATAACTCCAAGACCGATTATAAGTATTTTTGTATTTTTATCAAGCTTCATATTCGGTAACTCCTATTCCGAGGGATTTCAGATTCTCAAAGAAGCCGGGGTAGCTTTTACTGATTGCTTCAGCTCCGTCTATTTCTCCGCCCACAAGGGTCAGAAGTATTGCAAGCGACATTACGATGCGATGGTCTCCGTGCCCCGAAAGGTGCACTGACGGAGCGTGAAAATCTGCGGGGTAGATAACGACGGAATCGTCGTAAATGCTTACCGACGTGCCGAATTTTCTCAGCTCCTCTGCCATTGCTTCGGCTCTGTTGCTCTCCTTGATCTTAAGTCTTTTCGTTCCGCTGAAAACTCCGCCGAATTTTGCCGCCGCAACAGCGAACAGAATAGGGCCGAGATCCGGGCAGTCGCCGATATGTAGGGTGGGAACTCCGCCCTTTAGCATATCAAAATATCTCTTGTAAATACTGTCGCCCTGTATACTGTCGGGGTCAAGACCTTTTATGAGAACGCTTCCGCCAAACAAATTAAGCGAGTCGGGGAAAGCCGCGCCCGAATAGTCCCCTTCGACGGTGACGTCGGTTGCCCTGTAGGTCTGATTTCCTTTGATAAGAAGGGTATATTCGTCCTCCCATTCAACCTTTATTCCGAACTGACGCACTGCGTTTATTGTTAGATTGATATAGGATCTGCTCTCTATCGGAGGTGCTATTCTTATGACACTGTCTCCGCTTGCAAGGGGCAGGGCAAAAATAAGCCCGCTGATAAACTGACTGCTGACATTTCCGACGAGAGAATATTCACCGCCCTTAAGGGGGCCGCGAACCACTATGCTCTCACCGTCACCAATGTAGGTGAGCTTTTTTTTGCGGAAAAGCTCCTCGTATACTCCCATCGGTCGCAGCATAAGTCTGCCTGCTCCGTAAAATACAGTCGTATGTCCCGAAAGCATCGCAAGAGGGATCATAAATCTGAGTGTACTGCCACTCTCTCTGCACTGAAGAGGCGCTATCGGCTTTACGTCCTTAAAGCTTCTGCCCTCGACTATAACGTCATCACCGTCGCGAACGGTTTTGATTCCGAGTGAGCCGAGGCAATCAATGGTTGCCGCCACGTCCTCACAGCTCGAGATTCCTCTGACTCTGCTTGTCCCGTCGGCAAGCGCCGCGGATATAAGAAGCCTGTGAGCCATGCTCTTCGAGGGAGGGGCGTTGATAGTACCGCAGGCTGTGCCTTTTTCTATTTTTACCTTCATTTGTCAGACTCATCCTCCATCAGATAGTCTATTGCCTCGGTATATCCCGAAATTCCGTGCCCTGTGATAGTCTTTTTGACGGCTGCTCTGATATAGCTTACCTGTCTGAAATCCTCGCGCTCCTCTACCTTTGATATGTGCACCTCGACGGCGGGCAGAGAGGTCGATTTAAGAGCGTCGAGAAGCGCGATACTCGTGTGAGTGTAGGCGCCGGGATTGATAACTATTCCGTCAGCTCCCTTAAAATATGCTTCTTGGATCTTGTCCACGAGATCTCCCTCGTGGTTCGACTGATATATGACCGGCTTGCAGCCTACTTTCTTCGAGTGTGACTTTAATACGGAAACAAGCTCCTTGTAGCTGGTGCTCCCGTAGTGACCGGGCTCTCGTATTCCAAGCATATTAAGGTTTGGGCCGTTAAGAACGTATATTTTCTTCATCTTCAAAGCTCCTTTTGATATTCCTTGCGACCTCATCCGCGCACATTGCGGCATCGATTCGCTCGTCCGCCACTTCAAGGTAAATAGGGTAGCGTTCCTTGTATCTGTTTTTGATCGCTTCAACTGTTGAGGCGAGAGGTCTGTCGGATGTCGGTATCAGATCCTCAAGGGGTCTGTCTATGAAGTAGATCCTTCCGTTTTTTCTTAGGTTTTTTACCGATTCGGTGCGCAGTATAGCTCCGCCACCGGTGGCAATTATTCTTCCGCAGAATGCGGCGGTATCTCTGACCGCCTCTGCCTCGTATTCGCGGAATGCGGTCTCGCCCTCACTTGTAAATATCTCTGAGATGCATCTGCCGGCTCTTTCTTCAATTACCTTATCGGTGTCAATGACCGGTTTTGAGAGCAGCTCCGAAAGGAGCGCGCCTACCGTGCTTTTTCCGGAACCCGGCATTCCCACGAGAACGATATTCTCCTTCTCACACATCAAACTTTTATAAACCTCGTCGGTAACACCGTCACTGTATTTTGTATCAAGGAAGATCTCGGATGCACGCTTAGCCTGCGCTACCAGCATATAGAGGCCGCCCTCGGCAGGGATTCCTCGCTCCCGTGCGTTAAGAATAAGCGTTGAGCGAAGGGGATTGTAGATCGCATCGATAACTCCGGACAGGCTTTTAAATGCGGAAATATCGATTGGGCAGTCGGATATATTCGGGAACATTCCGACAGGGGTCGTATTAATGATTATTTCGGCATCGCTGTGACAGGAGTAAACTTCATCGTAGCTTACGGCATCCTCTTTTGCCGTTCTCGACGCGCGTATTATCTGTACCGCTCCAAGTGCCCGAACAACGGTGGCAGCAGTTTTTGAGGTGCCACCCGTTCCGCAGATAAGCACCTTTTTGCCGGCAATCTCAATTCCTGCATGGTGTATCAGTTCGGTCATTCCGTAAAAGTCGGTGTTATAGCCGTAGAGCCTTCCCCCGCGGTTCACGACAGTGTTAACGGCACCGATTTCCTTTGCATGCTCGTCTATTTCGTAAAGATGAGGGATTACAAGCTCTTTATACGGAATAGTCACGTTTATCGCAGAAAAATCGGCATTCTCCATAAACTCGGCCAGTCTGTTTCTCTCTATCTCGCATATTTCGTATTCGTAGTCGGCAAGTCTTGCGTGTATTTCTTTTGAAAAGCTGTGCTTTAAGTGCTTGCCTATACATCCGTATTTCATTGCTTTCGCTTCCTTTTTGTAAACTATAACTTACTTATTAGACAAATAATCCGTTCCGAAACGGCAGGTCAGCATATCCGCGACTGCGATTGCAAGTGCTGCGTCAACCACCGCTCTTGCTCTATGGATTATTGCCGGGTCGTGCCTTCCTTCTATTACTAGGGGGGTGTTTTTCATAGCCTCCAGGTCCACCGTTTTTTGCTCCTTTGCAATGGATGGTGTCGGTTTCACAGCGGTGCGTACGACGATCGGCATTCCGTTGGTTATGCCGCCGTTTATACCGCCGTTATTGTTTGTAGCGGTGCATATATCCATACCATTCATAACGAGGGGGTCGTTTGCTTCGCTTCCGAGCATATCGGCAAATCCGAATCCCGCACCGAACTCCACTCCCTTGATTCCTCCGATGGAAAAGAGAATGTGTGATATAACTCCCTCAGCACTGTCAAACCATGGCTCGCCGACACCTGCGGGAACACCGGTTATAACGCTTTCGAGAATACCTCCGACGCTGTCTCCGTTACTTGCCGCTTCGGTTATTTCTTTCTTCATTTTAATTTCTGCTTCCTCGGAGAGCACCGGGAAATCAACCTCGGCAAGGCGGGTGATATCTGCACTGAGATCCTCAAATTTTCTATCCGATATTCCGTGAAGGCGCGCTATGTGCGTTCCTATCATAATTTCTTTTTCAATAAGCGCGTGGGAGATTATCGCTCCCGCTGCCACAAGTGCAGCTGTCACTCTGCCGGAGAAATGACCGCCGCCGCGATAATCATGATATCCGCCGTATTTGCAAAATGCCGCATAATCTGCGTGACCGGGGCGGGGAAGCGTTTTCTGCTTGTCGTAATCCATGCTTCTCGTGTTTTTATTGGGGATGATCACTGTAAGAGGCGCGCCCGTGGTGTATCCGTTAAAAGCACCGCTTACGATGCTGTACGGATCGTTTTCAACTCTTGCCGTTGATATCCTACCCGACGGACGTCTTTGCGTAAGCTTTTTATCTATGTATTCCCGATTGATCCTGATTCCGGGTGCGATTCCGTCTATGACCGCTCCGATCGCCTCTCCGTGGCTCTCGCCGAAAAGAGTTACCGTGAGGGATGAGCCGAATGTATTTTTCATATTCTTCTCCGTTCTGCCGCTTGCTGTGGCGTTGGATTTTGTTTGGGTCTGCGCTTTATTTACGCGTGGGTTTTGGATGAAGCTCAGTTCAGCACCTCTTTTACAACGGATTTGAACTCGTCGATCCCAACCTTTTTTATCTCAAAGCTTCCTATTTCATTAACAAGGATGGCTTCGAGCGTCTCGCCCTTGCATTTTTTGTCGTGTACCACGTATCTGAGCGCGCTCTCAAGGTCTCCGTGGTATTCGCAGGGAAGCTCAAGCTTCTTTAGCACCCGTACAAGCCTTTCGCGCACGTCGGTGGCGCACATCGGTATCATTCCGATTGCAACGCACTCTCCGTGGTAAAGTCCGCTCATTCCTTCCTCTGCCTCGATTCCGTGACCGAGAGTGTGTCCGAAATTGAGTATCTTTCTAAGTCCCGATTCGCGTTCGTCCTTCTCAACCACGCCTTTCTTAACAGTAAGGGAGCGGTATATTATTTCCTCGGTTTTCTCATTCGCATCCTCGGTCTCGAATATCCTGAATAGCTCTCCGTCGGACGTCAGCGACATCTTTACCGCCTCGCACATTCCTGCGGAAAAGTGCCTCTTGGGAAGCGTCTTTAGCGTGTCTGTATCTATGATAACGCCCTTCGGCTGATAAAACGCGCCTACGACGTTTTTGACTCCTGCGAGGTTCACCGCAGTTTTTCCGCCGATAGAGGAATCAACCTGTGAGAGCACGGTCGTGGGAATGTTATAGAAGTCTATGCCTCTCATATAGCTTGCCGCCGCAAAGCCGCCAAGATCACCTATAACACCGCCGCCAACCGCGACAACGGCATCAGATCTCGTAAGTCCGAAATTCAGCATCCCTTCAAGAACCTTACCGAACACCTCGATGCTCTTTGAACCCTCGCCGCTCTGAACTGTGTAGACGGTCGCATTTTTTGCTGCGACGCGTACTCTCTCAGAGTATTCCTTTGGAACACCCGAATCGGTCAGTATAAACACCTTACGGTCAAGGTTGAATAGCTCGCCAACTCTGTCAAGCGCACCGCTTCCTACCGTTATATCATAGCCTCTATCACCGAGGCAAACTCTTAATTTTCTCATATTCACTGTTCCTTAATAAACGTTCCGAGAGATTTGAGCTTATCGCAGTAGCCGTGAAGCTCGCGGATCATCTCCTTGCCCTCGTCGGTATTTATATTCCCCTCTGCCTCTACGTAGAAGTAGTACTGCCAGAGCAGCTCCTTCATCGGTCGGCTTCTAAGCGTTCTCATATTGAATCCGTGCTTACCTATTATCTCTATCGCTTTTGCAAGCGCACCTGCTTCGTTGCGAACGGTGAAAAGAAGGATAGTGTGCACGCCCATTTCACGGCTTGAATGTACGTCCTCTGCACGAGAAAGAATTGCGAATCTTGTCGTGTTGCTACGGCTTTCGTTAATGTTTCTTTCAAGCACCTCGAGTCCAAATATCTCGGCGGCCTCAGCACTCGCGATTGCCGCTATGCTTTTGTCGGCACGTTCGGCAACCATCTTTGCCGCCAGCGCGGTGTTAGCATATTCGACTGAATCGTAGCCCCGTTCTTTGATGTAGGGAGCGCATTGACCGAGTGCCTGCGAATGGCTTACCAACTGCTTTATATCTTCCGGTTTTGTACCGGGTATAACCAGTAGATCGTGCGATACCGCAAGATCAGTGACTGCATTTACGTATAACGGTCCTTGGAACATAAGGTCGGTCACCTGTCCAACCTCTCCGTTATAGCTGTTTTCCATGGGGAGTATAGCCGCGTCGCACTCGCCGTTTGCTACAGCATCGTATGCAGATGCAAAATCGTCGTAGGCGATCTTTCTTGCACCGGGAAACTGTTTGCTCGCTGCAATGTGCGCGAACGCACCCTCGGTGCCGCAGTATGCGATCTTCATGCCTGTCATAAGGCGATCCTGATAATTTCTGGATACGCTCATATTGTTTTTAAGGAAGCTTACGTAAAATTCGCGGAGCTCCTTATCCTCAACAAGCGCGGAGTTGCGTCGTACTACCTCCTCCTCGCGTGCGGCATCGAATATCTTCAGTCCGTGCGCCATCTTGTATTCGGCAACCATTTCTGCTGCGCGCATTCTCTTGCAGAACAGCTCCGCCATCTCCTTGTCAACTTCGTTTATTATGGCTCTCGCCTCATCAAGTAAACTCATTTTTTAGTCCTCCAAAGCACTTGGTTAACAGTGTTAACTTGCTGGTTATGTATCTATTATATAACTCCATGCTCTTTTTGTCAAGGATTTTTGCAAAATAATAAAAAACATTATACTATATTGCTCAAAATTAAGTGTGATCTCTATCTTTTATAGTTAAAAAGCTTGTGTTAACAGTGTTAACCTAATTGTTTTTGTGCAGACCTTTCTCTGTAAATAAACAGGTTAACACTGTTAACATCGCCTATGACGTACGGTGATTAGTGCGTTTTCAAGACAGAACGCGGCTATATACCGCTTTACAGGAGCAGATACGGCGTAACACACACCCTGAAAGGATAGATTTCTCCGTGTTTGTCACCAATTTTTTAAAATCTGTTGAATTTTTTTCTTTATCGTGGTAAAATGTTAGCAGTGTCGGCTTTTATGATCTGTTTGAGGTCTTGACTTTTCCGATCCACAGCTTCATTGGCGGCACTCATTTTTGTACAATGCCTTGGCGGAAAGTGCAGGGGATACAAATCAAGCAAAATAAAGGGGTTTAAAATTGGAACAGGAATTTATAGAAAACAGTGTAAGAACACGGCTTATTATCGCTGGAATAAACGAGCTTGAGGAGCGTGGAATCAAGGATTTCTCTTTGCGCCGAACCGCTCTCGCCGCAGAGGTCTCCTGCGCGGCTCCGTACCGTCATTTTAAGGATAAGGACGATTTTATATCAGAGATAATTAAGTACATAAGCACAAAGTGGAATCTTTTGTGTCGCGAGATAGAGCAGGTGTTTTCCTCCAATCCTCGGCGCCGTATAATCGAGCTTGCGGTATCGAATCTCAGATTCTGGATCTCGAATCCGAATTACCGCTCGGTTCTTATGATCGTTTCGCCCTCGGCATCCGAGGTGCTTTCGATGTTTGACAGCTCGCTTATGTCTGCGATCGATGAATGGTGCGTCATCCGCGGTGAGGATGACGGAGCAGCGTATTTGAAGAAGCATACAGTCCGCGCGTTGATTTACGGCTCGCTTATGCTTTGCGGTGCGATCGACGATAACCACTCCTTGACCGAGCTTCTGCGCGGCAGGCTCGAAGAGGAGTTCCCCGAGTAAAAGACGAAGGAATAACGAAAATGCCATACAGAGCAAGATGCGATCAAAAGCATCCATTGCAGTATGGCATTTTCGTTATGTCAGATCAGTGAGCATACCAGAATCAGTATGCCTAAAAAGGCGAAATTGAAAAGTGAAAATTTGATCATGTAGCGCAGTGTGTGGCCCGGGTCCTGCTTGGAATATTCCCGAAAGGTGATAAGGCTGGCGAGGGAGGCTATCATAGTTCCCGCGCCTCCAATGTTTACACCGAGCAAAAGATCCTTATAGTTGTCTGTAAACTGTGATAGGAGTATAGCGGAGGGGACGTTGCTGATGAATTGGCAGGACAGCGCGCTGAACACAAGCGTGTTCTTTTCGAGGAGATAGGAGAAAAATTCGCGTACAGGCTCCATTCGCGCCATATTTCCGGAGAAAATGAAGAAGAAAACGAAGGTAAGAAGCAGTCCGTAATCCACGTCAAGAAGTGCGCGGCGGTCTAAAAACAGGAGTGCCAGAGGGATTATTATAAGACCGAATTGATATGGCACAAACTTGAATACGATAATAATAGAGAATGCGAATAGCAAAAGGTATACGGCTGTTCTTGCAACCGGCAGTGAAGCCGCCTTTTCCTCAATGATCAGGGGTTCTTTTTTTACGAATACAAGACAGCATACGGTTATAAGAACGATCGAAATGATGAATGGGATAAGCATTATCGACAGAAATTCAAAGTCGGGAATGTTGAATTTTGAATACAGAAAGAGGTTTTGGGGATTACCGAAGGGGGTAAGCATTCCGCCGAGGTTTGCGGCTATATTCTGCATTATAAAAGTGAATGCCATATATTTTTCTTTACCCGTCGTGTGCAGTACGAAGTATCCGAGGGGCAGAAAGGTAAGCAGTGCCATATCGTTTGCTATCAGCATCGAGCCGATGAAGGTTATATAAACCAGCGCGAGAATAGAGAGTCTTGTATTCTTGAATCGGCGTATTATTGCTTTTGCAAGAGTATAAAAAAATCTTATGTTTCGAAGGGCACAAACGACGGCAAGCACCGTAAAAAGGCAGGTCAGCGTTTTGAAGTCGAAATAATCGATGTACTGCCTGTCGGGTGGAATTATCACAGAGGTAATGACTGCGGCGAGTGCGGCAATAAGCATCACTGCGTTCTTTTTTGCAAAGCTGAGAATCTTATTCATGAATAATTCTCCTACGGTTTGATATTAGAGATAAAATTACAGCATTTAAATTTTAGCACCGTACAAAAGGAAAATCAATACGTTTATAAAAAAACAAAAAAATAAAAGAAAAAAATAATAGCGGAGCAGCCTGTAGGTTGCCCCGCCGTTATTTTTAGGTAAGTATAGGCTTGCCGTAGAGTATCGTCGTTACAAGATCTACGACCCAGACGAATGTCGCGCCGGGAACTATGCAGAGTATGCCAACGACGAGAAGAACTGTGTTCTGCTCGGTTGCGCCCTTGAGTATTCTGTAAATTGCCCAGATTATGTCGAGCATAGGAATACAAAATATTATCTTTACCCAAAGAGGAAGATTATCAATTGCCTTGAGAAGGTCTTTCATCGGTTTTCTCCTTTACAAAAATATATTATTTTTTCCACGTTGACGGATTAAAGAGAATAAGCATGGGGAACAGCTCAAGTCTGCCTGCCAGCATATCAAAGGTGAGCGTAATCTTAGAGAGGGCAGACAACCCTCCGTAATTTGCCGCAGGACCAACCTCCGCAAGTCCGGGACCGACATTGTTTATAGCAGATGCAACGGCTGTGAAGGTTGTGACCAGATCCGTTTCATCAAATGACATAAGAAGAACGGAAAAGGCAAAAAGCATAAAATAGCATACTATATACGAATTTATTGATCTGACCACCTCGTGCTCTACACGCCTTGAATCTACGGATATCTTCTTCACCTGTCTTGGATGAAGCGCCATTTTTAATTCGCGCACCATACCTTTGATAAGTATAATTATTCGCGATATCTTAATTCCGCCCGCAGTGCTTCCGGCACACGCACCGGTGAACATCAGAAGCACGAGTATCGTTTTTGAAAGATTGGGCCATAGATCAAAGTTTTCGGTTGCAAATCCTGTCGTAGAAATAATGGAGGCGACCGAAAAGGCCGAGTGCCTTACTGCCTCGCCAAAGGTGTAGTCGTAGTTGTTCAGGATCAGATCTCCAGTTATTATTGCGATAGCAACGACGACGATGAGTAAAAATATTCTTACTTCGGAGTTCAGAGCATCCTTTATCTTTCCGCGAAGTGCGAGATAGTAGGAGCTGAAGTTGATCGAGAAAAGAAGCATAAAGACGGTAATGATTACCTGTGTAATGCTTGAGTAAGATGAAATTCCGTCGTTTTTAATGCCAAAGCCGCCCGTGCCTCCCGTTGAAAAGGAGATGCAAAGAGCATCGAATACCGGTACACTGTCAAATAGAAGCATGACGAACATAACAAACGTCATGGCAAAGTAAATAACGTATAGGATAAGCGCCGTGGTTTTTACGCGAGGGACGAGCTTTGAGACCGAGGGGCCGGGGCTCTCCGCTTTCATAATGCTCATATTATGCGCTCCGCCAAGGGGAAGAAACGCCATAACGAAAACGAGCACTCCCATGCCTCCTATCCAGTTTATGAAGCTTCTCCATATAAGTATGCATCTCGGCTGAATTTCCACGTCGGAGAGTATCGACGCACCGGTCGTTGTAAAGCCGGACACCGTCTCAAACAGTGCGTCTATAAAGCTCGTCGTAGAGCCGGAAAACATAAACGGCAGACATCCGAAAAGACTGAGGAATATCCAGCTCAGCGCAACGATAACGAAGCCGTCGCGCGAGTATAAGGTCGTATGCTTTGGCTTCTTTAGTATAAGCAGCATTCCAACTCCACCCGCGATAAGGTTTGACCATACGAATGAGAGCAGCTCCCTCCACTCGTCGTACGCAATACCTGTCGCGATCGGTAGGATGAAGAAGCCGGACTCAAACAGCAAGAGCCATCCAAGCGTGTATTTTATCATTCTGTAGTTCATTTCTTCACCATAACGATTTCGGATATGTCGTTCAGTCCAAGTATCTTGGAAACGATAACTACGCTGTCTCCGGCCTGGATCGTGTCGCGACCGTGCGGAATTATGACAGATTTATCGCGTAGGATAGAGGCAACGAGTACGTCCTTTTTAAGCCTCGGTCCAAGGACGGAGAGAGGGATATCTACTATCTGCGAATTTGCGTTTACTCTGAATTCGGTTGCTTCGACCTCTCCCTTGATGAAGGAGTACACGGTCTCTACGTTACTGCCTATAGAGCTTTTCATGGAACGGGTGTACCTTGCAATAAGATCTGCTGTAATATTCTTCGGATATATCAGAGAATCAAGTTCAAGATGCTTGACGAGGGTGTCGTATTCCGGCTTGTCTATTTTTGTAATTATTTTGCCGCTTCCGAAATTTTTTGCGGCAAGAGAGAGCAAAACGTTCTCCTCGTCGGAATCGGTCAGGGCGATGCACGCGTCGGCACGCTCTATGCCTTCCTCGAGCAGCAACTGCTGATCGGTCTGATCACCGCAGATGACCGTCACGTCCTCATAAAGTGATGCAAGCTCATCGCATTCTGCGGGATTTTTGTCTATGACGGTTATTGAGATGCCCGATTTGCGGAGCATGTCACACAGATAGGTTGTTGTATCTCCGGCGCCGAGGATCATGGCGGATCCGAGCTGCTTTCCGGTATATCCGATCTTTTTAAGGAATGACGCGGAACTGCGCGACGATGAGATGAAGGAGATGACGTCCTTTTCTTCAAACACAAAATCACCGTTTACGATATGTGCCTCGTTGCCTCGCTCTACAGTGCATATAAGAACGTTGCTTCGGAGCTTCGCTATAACGTCCTTTGCAGACATACCGACAAGAACTGAATCGTCGGGAATTTTGAATTTTAAAAGCTCGACTCTGCCCTTGGCAAACGTCTCAACCTGGGTTGCCGCGGGGAAACGCAGAAGTCGTGATATCTCTGCCGCAGTTGCATGCTCGGGGTTTATGACCATTGCGAGACCTAACTCGTTTTTAAGGTAAGCGGAGTCTGAGTTGTATTCGGGATTCTGTATTCTTGCGATAACACGGCATTTACTGTGCTTTTTTGCTATCATACAGCAAAGAAGGTTGAGCTCGTCCGAATCGGTTACGGCAATGAGAAGATCGGCGTTTCTGACGCCTGCCTCCTTCTGAACGGTATGTGTTGCGCCATTGCCGACCACACCCATAACGTCAAGCCGTGCCGTTATTGAATTGATTTTTTGCGATGATAGGTCGATGACGGTTATGTTATTTCCCTCGCCGCCAAGCTCGCTGGCAAGCGTTTCGCCAACCTGACCGCATCCAACTATAATGATGTTCATAACAGCTCCTATACGTGTTGTAATAAATATATTATATATCTTAGGCGAAGAAAAGTCAAGTGAAAGAACCGCAAAATGCGTAACTTCTCAGCCGTTCGGGGAATTTTCGGGAATAAGAAATTCCAAAATGCGAGAAAACAATACAAAAAAACACCCGTGACACAAATGGCTCCGCTGTATCACGAGTGCTATTTAATATTGAGATTGTATTTTGACGATACCGTCAGGCTGCTGCCGCATCGCTATTCTCGACAGAGAAGTAGTATGATCCGAGCAGCTTGAAGTGAACCTTGTTTGCGATATCTCTGAGATAGTTATCATTAAATGGGGAATCCAATCCCGCATTCGTCAGATGCTCAACAAAGGTCAGCTCATCCTCGCCTCTGTCTATCAGATCCTTGTATATAGCCAATCCCTCCCCCTCGTCTTCGAGCTCTGTAAAATAGATATCGAGCGAGACTGCCGCGGACGTGCAATAGGACTGAACGTAGAACGGGTAGAGGAAAAGATGTGGGATCATTACGTAATACACGTCATTCAGATAGGCTGAATTAAGGCCTATGAAGCTTGCCGCTTCGCTGACTGCATGCCCAAGTGTTTCTCGCGAAACGTTCTCGTATGGGATCTGATACGCATAGTGCTCGAACATTGCGTAAAATGCCTGGAAAACTATCGCTGAAAGCGACCTTTCAAGCTCATAGACCGTAAGAGTCTTGACGGTGCTTGATGAAAGAACTCCGTTAAGCTTTGTCAGCGACAACATCTCAAACGCTTGGCTCGATACCTCTGCGAGGTCCATAGAGGTCTGATCGTTGTCGTTCATGTACGCATCCGCAAAATGACCGAATTCGTGGCATAGCGTCATATAATCACTCGCGTCACCGCTCGCAGACATAAATATGAAGGGGGCGGAGTAGGTGTCTAGGTAGGTCGTAAACGCGCCGTTAAAGCGTGTAGACTCTGTTCCCGAGATTTCGTAGAGACCGTGCTGAAGCATATAGGAATAAATTTCAAACAGATCGCTGTCAGCCTTCTCCATCATTTTGTAGGTGTTATTTATGAGGGGAATGACGTCGGTTTTTTGAAGGTCGGAGGTCTGATATTGATTGAAAATGTAGTTTGAGAGCTTTACGTACACCGGCAGAATGTAATCTGCTATACCCTCAGCAAATGAAATAAATTCATCCTCGGAGTAGTCATGGTAAATATTCTCGTAAGCAAATTCAGAGTAGCTGTCATAGCCGAGTGCGTCGCTTATCTCTCCGCGAAGTCTGAATAGATCGACCATTATTTCGCCGGAAATTCTGTTAAGCTCAGATTCGTAAAGAGCAGCGCACGCTTTTTTTGCTTCGACGGTGGGCGCCGCGTTGTGACCGTAGGTCTCCTCGTAGAATTTGATTATATTTGAATAGGTATCTGTCTTTCCGTTGTAGGTAACGGTCACTGTTGCTTCAGACAGCACAGAATAATCCGCTTCAAGCGCTGCTTCGCTTGCCATAAGCGATACAAGCTCGTCGGTATATCTTCCGCCGCCTCTGTATTTTTCAATAAGATCGTTTCCGAAATAGTCCTCCTCGAATTTCTCTGCGTGCGGTGAATTTGCTGCACTGACGAACAAACGCTCGACCGCCTGAGAGAAGGAGGGATACTTTGTGGTTATGAATTTATCCTCGCTGGTCCAATATTCGTCGGCTGTGTTTTTAGAAGAGAAAACGGTGGCGTATGCGCTCATCGTAAGAATGTTGTTGTAGCATTCCTCAAGGGAGTTGATCGAAGCAAGCTGTGTGCCGTAGTCGATCTCGTTTTTATCAATAGAGTCGGATACCGCGTCAAAGCTTGCTATAGCACCGTCTATATCGGGGCGTGAGTAGTATATGTCCGAGAAATTTACAGTACCTCTTCCGTAGTCCTTGTATTCCGGCACCACTATTGTGTCCATGCTGTCCGGATCGGGATTGGGTTCGACGGGAGGATTATCCCCGCCGTCTCCGCCCTCACAGGATGAGAGGCAGATAAGATGCAGCGAGAGTAGGATGACGGCGAGCATCATTGCCGTGAGTTTTCGCATATATATCATCCGAGGCTTAAACCTTTCGTTTTTTCGTTTCTTTTGTTTTATTTTAATTTATTTTTTCCTCGCGTTCAACGATAAATAATAACGAAATTGAAAAGAATTTATGAATACGGAAACTTCAAAAAAATCACCAAGGCATTGGCGGGAAAATACAGAAAATGTAAAAAAACAAAGATTTATGCAGATATTTACCGTCACGGAATATAAAAATCCGGCGACTCACTGTCGAAAAGAGTCTGTTCACAAAAAATTAACACATTAGTTTTTCTGAAGTATATTGAAAAATCGACAAAAATGGTATACAATATATCGGGTATTAAATTAACCTGCGTACCTACGTGCGTTTTAATTAATTGAAAGGAAGTAAAATGGCAAGATTCGTATATGCTGATAACGCGGCTACGACACCGGTTAGCCGCGAGGTTATAGATGAAATGGCGCCCTGCTTTGAGCTGGCTTGGGGCAACCCCTCAAGTATGCATCAAAAGGGTAGGGAAGCCAAAGCACTTCTTGACGGTGCGCGCGAGCGCATTGCCAAGGTTTTCGGATGCCTTTCCTCGGAGATATTTTTTACCTCCTGCGGTACTGAGGCAGACAACTGGGCGATAAAGGGCGCTGCAATGAAAATGCGCGCGAAGGGTAGGACACATATCGTCACCACGAAGATCGAGCATCATGCTGTTCTTAACACCTGCGAGGCACTTGAAAAGGAAGGCTTCACCGTAAGCTACGTTGGAGTTGATGAAAACGGAGTTGTTGATCTTGATGAGTTGCGTGAGGCTGTAACGGAGAGAACTGCTCTCGTTTCGGTGATGTATGCAAATAACGAGGTCGGTACTATCCAGCCGATAGACGCGGTTTGCGAGATCGCGCATTCCAAGGGAGCACTTGTTTTTACGGATGCGGTGCAGGCGGTCGGAAACGTCAAAATTGATCTTTCAAAGCTTAAGGTAGACATGCTCTCGCTCTCCGGTCATAAGCTCCATGCTCCCAAGGGTGTTGGAATGTTATTCATAAGACGCGGAGTCAATATTGCAAATCTTATTGATGGCGGCGGGCAGGAGCGACGTAAGAGGGGCGGTACGGAGAATCTTCCGTATATCGTAGGTCTTGCGAAGGCTCTTGAGGTTGCGGATGCAAAAATTGCCGATCTTCCGCGCGTTGCCGCAATGCGAGACAGGCTTATAGACGGACTTACAAAAATACCGTACTCAAAGCTTAACGGTCACAGGACGGAAAGACTTGCTGGTAACGTTAATATAGGATTTGAATTTATAGAGGGAGAAAGTCTCCTTCTTTGGCTCGATATTTCCGGAATCTGCGCGTCTACGGGTTCGGCGTGCTCATCCGCTTCGCTTGAGGCGTCCCACGTTCTTCTCGCGATGGGTGTTCCGCACGAGAAGGCTCACGGCTCGCTTCGTCTGTCTATTTCGCACGAAACGACCGACGAGGATATAGATTATATTATTGAGACAGTTCCGGGAATAGTTGAGCGGCTTCGCAATATGAGTCCCCTTTGGGAGGACGTTGTAAAAAACGGATCAAAATGAAAGGATCGGAATTATGAATTACAGTGAAAAGGTAATGGATCATTTCACCAATCCGAGAAACGTTGGTGAAATAGAGAATGCAGACGGAGTAGGTACAGTAGGTAATGCAAAATGCGGCGATATTATGAAGATCTATCTTAAGATAGAGGATGACGTTATCGTAGATTGTAAATTCAAGACCTTTGGATGCGGCGCGGCTATTGCGACATCGTCTATGGCGACGGAGCTTATCAAGGGGCATACCGTAAAAGAGGCGCTTGAGCTTACCAATCAGGTCGTTGTTGAAGCGCTTGAGGGACTTCCGCCCGTCAAGGTCCACTGCTCCGTGCTTGCCGAGGAGGCGATCAAGACCGCTCTTGCGGATTACTATAACAAGATCGGCAGACCGGTTGATTTTGAGATAGAAAAGGAACATGACGAGCACTGATACGCTCTCTGAATTAATGATATGAAGATACTTCTTGGAATGAGCGGCGGTTTGGACAGCACCTACGCGGCTCATAAGCTGATATCGGAGGGGCACACCGTAGAGGGAGCCGTTCTCCGTATGCATGCTCACACGGAGGTTGATGCGGCAAGAGATGCCGCCGATGCCTTAGGGATCAAGCTTCACGTCATAGATTGCACAGAGCTTTTTGCAAGCGAGGTAGTTAACTATTTCACCGAAGAATATTTGGTCGGTCATACTCCTAACCCCTGCGTTGTGTGTAACAGTAACGTCAAATTCCGCGTTCTCGCCGATTATGCAAAGGAGCACGGATTCGATAAGATCGCTACGGGGCATTATGCCTCGGTAATGAAAAGGGAAGAGTACGGTGCCGAGAGATACTGTATCTCGCGCTCAAGGGACCTAAGGAAGGATCAGACCTATATGCTCTGGCGGCTTCCGCAGGACGTGCTTGCAATGCTCCTTCTTCCGCTTGCGGAGGATGAAAAGTCAAGGGTAAGATCGACGGCATCCGAGATCGGTTTGACCGCGGCTGACAGAGAGGAAAGTCAGGAGATCTGCTTTGTTCCATCCGGTGACTATGCAGAATTTATTGAGGCTTCGCGCGGCCCGTCGAAAAAGGGCGATTTTGTAAGCCTCGACGGAAGGGTGCTCGGTGAGCATAACGGTATTATCAGATATACGGTAGGTCAGCGCAAAGGACTTGGTATTGCAATGGGCGAGCGAGTCTTTGTGACTGCTATAGATCCGCAGAATAATACGGTAACGCTGTCTCCGTCGGATTCTTATGCTTCGGGGTTTGAAGTTTGCGGTATTGTCTTTTCCGGAATAAGAGAGCCGGGTATCGGTGAGCGTCTGACTCTTGACGTTAAGGTTAGATATCTGGCTCCGCCGATTTCGTGTGAGATCGAGTATCTCGGAGGCGGATGTGCAAGGGTGCGCTCGACGGCGCGTATACGCGCTGTTGCGCCGGGACAGTCGGCTGTGTTTTATGACGGAGACCTTTTGTGTATGGGCGGATTTATATCCCGAACAGCGGAATGAGTGGCTGATGTTAATGAAAAAAAGTGTGCTAGCGTAATACTGTTAACGGAGTATTCACGCTGGCACACCTTTTTTTTGCCTTTTTGAGGCTTGTATGTTGTGTAGAAAAAAGTCGTGGCATTTTGTGCAAAATGCTTAAAAAATACGCAATTTTCTTAATAAGGAAATATTTTCAAAATGCGTGAACAAAGGTAAATGAAATTTACTGTATTATCATATTTTTTGTTTAATCAAGAAAAATATTGGACAAATCGGTAATTTTGACTTACTTTTTTGCGTTTTTATTCGGCAAAAAATGAAACTGTGTAAACAATGATTTGCATTTTTTGTTTTTTGAAGTTTTTTTGGAGCCCAAAAACGCAATTTATTGGGGCGCATAATAAAAAATGTACTATTGACTTTTCTTCTTCATTATGTTATAATTTCTTCTGTAATTAAGCCCAAGTTATGCCTTTTTTGGTATTTTGCTTAGGGTAAGCAATATGAATTTTTTTGGAGGAAACCAATTCATGAAGAAGTCATTGTTTCAGAAGGTCATATGTCTAATCCTTTCTGTGACAACCTTGTTCGGTGTTGTTGCTGTCACGGCGAGTGCTGCTACTTCCAATGGTAAATCCTACGAGTCTAACCGCGATACCGCATCGACTCTTGAGGAGATGAAAGCTCTTGTAGGCGTCTCGTCCTACGAGGAGTACCTTTTGGAAAACGGCCCTGCCGATACTGACACGGACGACATGACAGAGATCTCGGTAAACATACTCAGCCCGCTTGAGGGAAGTAATGCCGTGCTTGTGTCGGAGAGCGAGGCTTGCCAGAATGCGATGAAGGAGACGCAGGCGAACTGGAAGAATTTCGGCGACAGAAGCATGTCGTCAGTATATCTCCCTGCACAGGGCTTCACCACGTGGACGTTTAACGTTCCCGAGGCAGGCTACTACTACTTGAGAATCTCCTATTTCAGCTGCATCACCGAGGAAAGCAGTATCAGTACGATTGAGCGTAAGCTCAGAATCGACGGCTATGCTCCTTTTGATGAAGCCAGCAACATAAGGCTTGATAAGTCTTGGAAATACACTAACGTTATCTCCGAGCCTGCTGTACCCACCACCGAGCCTGACGGTACGGTAACGGAGTACATCACGGAGGACAGCGTTTACTATAAAAAGGTTACTGTCAATAGAAACGGTATGCAGACCGTTACGAAGTACGTTCTGACTCAGGATCAGATCGGCAACTCCATGGCACCGACTATTGAGCAGTCTCCCACATGGAACACCTATTACTCTCAGGATCCCACCGGTTATTATCACGGGTATTTCCGCTTCTATCTGTCAAACGGTGACCATCAGATCACCTTTGCGGCCGAGCGCGAGCCTGTTATAATCGGAGGCATTGACTTTATTCCGTATTCCCCGAACCTTAACGAGGTTCAGAGTTACGAGAGCGTTAAGCAAATGTATCAGCAGAACGGCTACACCGCGGCAAACGGTGAGATCACGGTTATTCAGGCTGAGTTCCCTGATTACGTTTCCGACGCTTCTGTTTATCCTTCGAACGACAAGACCTCGTCTGCTACATATCCCTCGAGTAC
Source organism: Eubacteriales bacterium (assembly GCA_045652665.1). Classification (GTDB taxonomy): domain Bacteria; phylum Bacillota; class Clostridia; order Oscillospirales; family CAG-272; genus UBA1740. The sequence continues at coordinate 35,442 of JAZRUS010000015.1, forward strand.
CAGTGCGCTTCTTTACAACGTAATCGGCAAGAACAGCTACAATGCACTCGGTCAGTGGGCGGCTTATAAGTTTGAGGTTAGCGAGACCGGACTTTATAAGTTCTCGATGAGATATCTTCAGAGTGCACTTCAGAGTATGTATATCTGCCGTGCTCTCAAGCTTTCCGGCGGTATATACGGTCTTGAGGATGGCACCGCTTCAGTTCCTTTCCTTGAGGCGTACGATGCTCAGTTCGATTACAGTAAAGACTGGCAGTCGACCTACATCGGCGACAGCACCGGAGAGGTGTTCGAGTTCTATTTCGAGAAGGGCGTTGAGTATACGCTTTACCTTGAGTGCTCTCTTGGATCGCTTAAGGACCTTATTCAGGACGTTGAAGTAAGCCTTGCAACTATTAACGAATGCTACCTTAGAATACTCCAGCTTACCGGCTCGGCCCCCGATGAATACCGCGATTACAGCTTCCTTGAGATAATGCCTGACGTTCTCATCAGCCTTGGTGAGCAGGCAATGGAGCTTGAGAGAATACGTCTTGAACTGAAGGAGCTCTGCGGAACGAACGGTGCTCATATAGCGACTCTCGGTACGATAGCAGTTCTGCTTGACGAGATGAGCCGTAATGACGGTTACAACATTGCGGGCAATATGTCTAACCTTAAATCTTACCTGGGTACTCTCGGTACTTGGATCAACGATTCCAAGAAGGGAACGCTTATTCTTGACTCTATCTCGGTTTGCCCTGCAGATTCGGATGAAGACGAGCTTCCCCGTTCAAAATCAGGCTTCTTCAAATCTATTTGGTATGAAATAGAATCCTTCTTCTATTCCTTCAGCACAGATTACGATAAAATGGGTGTAACCGAAGATACTAAGACTGACAGTGACGTTTCTATCGACGTGTGGCTTGCGCTCGGACGTGACCAATCCAACATCTGGCGCTCTATGATAGACGCGCAGGACGGTTTTACCGAAAAGACGGGATACCCTGTAAATCTTAAACTTGTAACGGCTTCTACACTTCTTCCCTCCATTCTTTCGGGCAAGGGTCCCGACGTATATATGGGTCTTGCATCCTCCACGGTAATTAACTACGCGATCCGCGATGCCGTTCTCGGCGTAAGCGGTAACGTACCTATCGAAGGATACGACAACGAGATATTCAACACTAAGTATTATACATATAAGGATGAGAACGGCAGAGAAATAACCACTACGTATCGCGGAGAGGATGGCTTGATGTTTACGTCATACTCCTACGACGAATACGTTGAGGCAAACTTCGTTGATGCCGCAATGAACACGGTAACGCTTCTTGACGTTGCCTACGGTCTCCCCCAAACTATGGCATTCTCAATGATGTTCTACAGAATGGACGTTCTTGCAGAGCTTGGTCTTGAGCTACCCGAAACGTGGGAAGAACTGCTCTCCCTCCTTCCTGTTCTTCAGTCCAACAACATGTCGATCGGTGTCAACTATGTTCTTGCGCTTGATTTCATGCTCTACCAGAAGGGCGGAAACATGTGGCACTATGCTACCAAGGACGATCCCGAGAAGGGAATAGTGGGTGACTACAACGCTGAGTACGCAGGCTCGAAGATCGCGCTTGATACCAACATTGCAAAGGAAGCCTTTGAGTACGTTTGCCGTATGTTCAGCGACTATTCATTCCCCGTATCTTACGATGCAGCAAACCGTTTCAGAACTGGTGAAATGCCGATTCTTGTAGGAAGCTACGAGGACCTTTATAACAAACTCGTCGTTTATGCGACTGAGATTGAGGGACTTTGGGAGTTCTGTCCGCTTCCCGGCTGTGCTCAGTATGATGAAAACGGAAATATTGTAAATATCAACTACGATTCTATCGCAACGGTAACCGCAACGGTCATGCTTCACGGATGTGAGGGGGAGGAAAGATTCGCCGCATGGGAATTCATGCAGTGGCAGACCTCCGAGAACGTTCAGGCTACCTACGGTAACAAAATGGTTGCTATTATCGGTCCCTCCGCAAAATACGAGACTGCGAACATCAACGCAATTGATGACCTCTCTTGGACTGCGGATGAGAGAGACGCGATAAAGGATCAGATCAAGCATATGTCCTCTATCGTAAACTACCCCGGATCCTACTATATCGCCAGATACGTTAAATTTGCATTCCTCGATGCGGTTAACGACGGTGTAGACCCCGTTGACGCGCTCAGCTCTTACATAGATGCGATCAACGCCGAGATTACACGTAAGCGTGAGGAATTCGGACTCAAGACCGGCGACCCCGTTAACAGTTAATAGCAAACATTAAGGAGATATAAAATGTCAAAGACAAATGCAAAAGTACGTCCGACACAGCGCTCCGAAATGACAAAGATGCAATGGACGTGGAAGGAGATGAAAAGAAATAAGACGGCATATTTTATGCTTGCTCCGTTCTTCCTTCTTTTCATCATCTTCACGGTCCTTCCCGTATTTCTTTCGATAATTCTGAGCCTTACGGACTTTAATATGTTGCAGATGCCACATTGGAAGGGTATAACGAACTATACTCGACTCTTCCTTGAGGACGAGATATTTATTCTCGCTTGTCAGAACACTCTGATCTTTGCGGCAATAACCGGTCCCGTTTCCTATCTGCTTTCGCTCTTAATAGCTTGGTTTATTAACGAGCTTCCTCCGAAGATCCGTGCGGTAGTAACACTCGTATTCTACGCTCCCTCCATTTCCGGTCAGGTCTACCTTATTTGGAAGACCCTGTTCTCCTCCGACGCATACGGCTGGGCGAACGCGACCCTTATGGATTTGGGAATTATATCAGCTCCGATACTTTGGTTTGAAAACGCCAACTACGTAATGCCTCTTTGTATCGTCGTTGCTCTTTGGACGTCTCTGGGTACTGCATTCCTTTCGTTTATAGCCGGACTGCAGACTATAGACAGATCTATGTATGAGGCGGCGGCGGTTGACGGTATTAAGAACCGTTGGCAAGAGCTATGGTATATCACTCTACCGACAATGAGACCTCAGCTGATGTTCGGTGCAGTTCTTGCAATTACCAACTCGTTCGGCTTCGGTGCAGTCGTTGATGCGCTGTGCGGATTCCCCTCGGTTGACTACGCGGCGCATACGATAATGCATCACCTGAATGACTACGGCGGTGAACGATATGAGATCGGTTACGCTTCTGCGATAGCCGTCGTGCTCTTCGTAATAATGTTTGCAAGTAACATTGTTATTAAGAAGGCGCTTTCGAAGGTAGGTGAGTAGTAATGGCAAAGTTTAAGAAACTCAGAACAAGAGGACATAAGGTCGTTCTTAACAGATCGGCGGGAGGAGATACCGGTATCACCGTAATGCTCACGCTACTTGGCCTCTTTATGTTCCTTCCTATGTATTACGTTGTCATTCAGGCATTGAAGCCGCTCGATGAGCTCTTCATGTTCCCCCCCAGATTCTACGTTATCAACCCCACCTTTGATAACTTCTCAGATCTTGTAACACTTCTTAGTGATTCATGGGTACCGTTCTCAAGATACATATTCAATACGGTGTTCATCACTATCTGCGGAACAGTAGGTAACCTTATCTTCTCGTCTATGGCGGCATACTCCCTCGCGAAGCTTCGCTTCCCCGGCAGAAACGCTATATTCCAGATTATAGTTATGTCACTTATGTTCCACTCCACGGTTAACCAGGTAACTCACTTTATCATCCTTTCCTCCTTCGGTTGGGTTGATACTTATCTTTCGATAATCGTTCCGTCTATGGCTTCTACTATGGGTCTTTACCTTATGAAGCAGTTTATGGAATCCTCAGTTCCCGATACGGTTCTTGAGTCTGCGCGTCTTGACGGCGCAAGCGAGTTCAGAACCTTCCTTATCATTGCGATGCCGATGGTTAAGCCCGCATGGCTTACGCTTATTATCGAGTGCTTCAAAGGACTTTGGAACGCAGGTTCTTCCATTTACATTCATTCGGAACAGCTTAAGAGCTTTAACTATGCGATCAACCAGATAGTCACCGGCGGTATTGCCCGTTCGGGCGCAGGTGCAGCTGCAACCGTCGTAATGATGCTTGTTCCGATCTTGGTATTCGTTATCAACCAGAGTAAGATCATCGAGACGATGGGATCGTCCGGTATGAAGGATTAAGGAGGCGCGTATGAAAAAAATCAGTTCAGTTTTAATATTCGCGCTCGTCGTTATAATGCTCTTCGGTGCAATACCGACCTCAGCCTCCGAGCCGTACGATACCTACACCTATTCGATTGACGGTGCCCCCCTTAGATCTCCTACCGCCTACAGAGCAGAGTCTGTAGTCGATGCTCTCGGCATGGGAATCGGAAAGGTTGCCGAGGTAGGTGACCTCAAGTCTGCGAAGGACGTTGTAACCGATTCGGACGGAAACGTTTACATTGCCGATACAGGAAATAACAGAGTAGTAGTTCTTGATAAATATTACGCTGCCAAGACAACCGTGTCAAGCTATGATGACGAGTTCGGAAACACTCAGACACTTAACGGACCTCGTGGAGTTTTCGTAACCACGAAGTACGACGAGGCAACCGGCGCGCAGGCAAGATTCCTCTACGTTTGTGACACGGGTAACTTCCGTATCATAGTTTTTAAAGAAGCCCTTGACGGTTCGTTCGTTCACGACAGAACGATCGATAAGCCGGACACCCCCCTTCTTACCACCGACGCGTTTAAACCTTCTGCGATAGCAGTTGACCTTTACGGCAGAATCTTTGTAATATCCGAGGCGTGCTACGAGGGTGTTATAGTAATGTCGAGTGACGGAAGCTTTACAGGATTCATTGGAGTTCAAAAGGTAACCTACTCTCTCATTGAAATGATTTGGCGCCGCTTCCAGTCAAGTGAGCAGCGCGCTACGGCTGCAAAGAACCTGGCAGATCCGTACAATAATATTGCCGTTGACGAGGACGGATTCGTTTACGTTACGACGACCCCCTCCTCAGAAGAAGGTAAAGAGCAGCAGTATGCTGCGGTCAAATCCAAGGATGCATCAAGCTCTCCCGTTAAGAAGCTCAACTCCGCAGGTACGGAGATAATGAAGCGTAACGGATTCTTTGATCCCGGTGGAGAGGTTGATATTCTCGGAGGTGAGGAGGTTTCGATCATTACCGACGTAGCAGTCGGTGAAGAGGGAGCATGGACTATTCTTGATAAGTCCCGCTCCAGAACCTTTACCTATGACCAGAACGGTAACCTTCTCTTCGCATTCGGAGACGCGGGTGAGCAGCTTGGTAATATAGCTGACGATAAGGCGATAGCCATCACGTATCAGAACATTAACGGTACATACTACCTGTTGCTTCTTGATAACGATACCTCAGGATGCCGTCTCACCGTATATTCTCCCACTCCTTATTACAACTCGATCATTGCGGCACTCCGCAATCAGAACGAGCATAAGTACTCCGAGTCAATATTCTATTGGCAGGATGTTCTTACTCAGAACAACAACTTCGACCTTGCGTATATCGGTATAGGTAAGGCGCTGTTTAATCAGGGCAAGTACAGAGAAGCTCAGGAGAGGCTTGCCAGCGCTTATGAGACTGACGTGCATGATAAGGCGTTTATGGAGATCAGAAAGGGAATTATCCAGAGCTGGCTTCTTCCCCTCCTTATCGGTGTTATCGCAATTCTCGTTCTTCTCGTTAAATTCCTTGGCTATGCCAAGAAGAGAAATAAAGCAGTTACGCTTAAGGTTGGCCGTAAGACCTACGTCGAGGAGCTGCTCTATGTGTTCCACCTCGTATTCCATCCGTTTGACGGATTCTGGGATCTTAAGCATGAAAAGCGCGGCTCTGTAAGAGCATCGCTCACCTTTATGATCCTGACGATCGTTGCCTTCTTCTATCAGGCTATCGGTCAGGGATATTCCTTCAATCCGAGGGGCGACTACTCGACCGTATTTATTCAGATCATCGCGGTCGTTGTTCCCGTAGCTCTTTGGTGCATAGGTAACTGGTGTCTCACGACCCTCTTTGACGGTGAGGGAAGCTTTAAGGATATCTTTATTGCAACCGGATATTCTCTCGCGCCTCTCCCCGTATTCGTAATCATATCTACCATTCTTACTAACGTGATGACCGCTCAGGAGGGCTCTATGGTAAGCCTTCTCGTAACTCTCGGTTACGTATGGGTTGCTATCCTTCTGTTCTTCGGAACGATGGTCACTCACGATTATACAATGGGCAAAAACTTCATTACCATTCTCGGAACGATCGTTGCGATGGCGATAATAATCTTTGTTATTATTCTGTTCTCATCTCTCGTTGCTAAGATGGTTTCGTTCGTGTTCGCGGTCATCTCAGAGGTCGCGGGGCGAGTGTAGAAAGCAGGAGGTAAAAAATGAAATTTAAAAGAATATTATCAACTGCTTTGTTAGTGGTGATGCTGTTTACGACAGTTGCTGCAGCAATTCCGTTCACAGCGAATGCGGCTTATTCTGACGCTGCAAGCGCGGGCACAGCAAACGTTCCCGAAGGATTTGAAGAAGCAAACCTTAACAGCGCAGAGCTCGAGGCATATATAGATGAGTATCTCACCTATAATTTCTCGACCGCAGCTGAAATGCTTAATTACGAGCTTACTAAGGGTTATCTTTATTATGTAAATTCCGTAGGAAACGCTTACACGATGTTCGTTAATAAGTACACCGGCTTCGTCTACTACGTAAATAACCTTACCGGACAGATTTTGACAAGTAACCCTATCAACCCCGCAACTGCCGCAGGTACTCAGGATAAGGAATTCCTTATGAGCCAGATCAGTGTTTCCTTCACTGAGTCGGCAAACTCCACCTCCGGCGGAGAATACAGCAGTGTTAAGTGGGCTGCAAGGCGGGCACAGATCTCGGTTACCGCAATCTCCGGCGGACTTCGAGTTAATTACACCCTCGGTGATACTACCACGAGATTCCTTCTCCCCGGTATGCTTACCGCTGAGGCGTTTGAGAGCACGATACTTATCCCTATGCTCGATTCCTTTGAGGAGCTTCTTATAGAGAACTGCGGAGAGGAATATCCGGACGAGAACTTCTCCTTCTTTGATAATGAGCTTTATACACCGTATGAGTACGGATGCATCAACACTGTAAAGAGAACCGGCGGTCTTATACTCTATCTAGAGGATATGCAGAAGATCTACAGGAAAGCGCTTTCGACCTCTTCCGCAGAATATCAAAGACTCAATAAGCTTTATTCCGATATAATCAAGATCATCGGGGCTTACTCTTTGAAAGCTCCCGAAAAGTACATCGGTCAGGACAGATATAAGACCGAGCTTGAGGCTATGTACAAGAACTATCCGATAACTCAGGAGGGAATCGCCGTATACGTTTACGCCGGCTCCAATCTCCCCGAGGAAAAGAGACCTCTTGCAAACATAATCAAGAGAAACTGCTCCGAGTACACCTTCTCTCTCATGTATGCACAGGAGAAAGAGGTTAAATACGTTGACAACTCGGTTCAGAAGCCTGTTTTCAGATGTGCTCTTGAGTACACCTTTAACAGTGATAACTCACTTTCCGTTCGTCTCCCCGCAAGCTCAATAGTATTTGACGAAACGGTATATACTCTCGATAAGATCACGCCCCTTCAATACTTCGGCGGTGCGGATATGACCGGTGACGGTTACGTATTCTACCCCGACGGAAGCGGTACTATCATAGAGTTTGATGACTTCTACAGCAGTGCTAAGACAGTCGGTATCGAAATTGAAGCACCGATCTACGGACTTGACTACTGTTACTCCAAGCTTGATAACATAGCGGGTATTTCTCACAGAGCACAGGTTACTATGCCTGTATTCGGTATTGTAAATGACGTAAAGGCAAATGAGGCGGTACAGCAGGCTTACGGCTGTGAAAAGTACACCAACGGTTACTTCGCTATAATAGAAGAGGGCTCGGCGCTCGCAACTCTTATGGTTAAGTCGGGCGGTGATGCGCACAGATTTATCGGAAGCTATGCTTACTACACTCCGTATCCCTCGGATATCTACGACCTTTCCGAAACTCTTTCGGTTGGATCGCTCGGTATTTATAAGATCGTATCTAAGTCTAAGTACACCGGATCTTACGTTACCAGATACGTAATGCTCGGCGACGAGGCTGTGTTTGGCGATAAGGCGGCGTATGACACCGATTACGTTGGTATGGCTACCTACTATCGCGACTATCTCAAGAATAACGGTGTTCTTACCGCTCTTGAAAATATCAGCGCAGATCTTCCTCTCTATATAGAGACCCTCGGTGCGATGGATATTATGACCAGATTCCTTTCGTTCCCCGTAACCGAGACTATTCCTCTTACAACCTTTGAGAACGTGTCACAGATATATGAGGAGCTTTCGGCATGCGAGAGCTTCGTAGTATCAAAGGTCGCAGAGTATACTCAGCTCGCGGCAAATGAGACTGATGACGTTCAGAAGTATCAGTATGAGCAGCAGGCAAAGAGATACGGCGATCTTGTAGGAAAGATACAGAACATCCGTAACATTAACTTTAAGCTCACCGGCTTTGCAAACGGCGGTATGCAGTCTACATATCCGGCTAAGCTTAAGTGGGTAAAGGCGTGCGGCGGCAAGTCAGGATTTTCTGAGCTTGTTTCGACTGCAAACACTGTTTCTGCACAGGACGGCTATAGCTTCAAGCTTTATCCCGACTTCGATTTTATGTACATTACCAAGACCGGCTCCTTTGACGGTATCGATACCGACGAGGCTGCATCGGTAATGGTTGATAACCGTTATGCATCGAAGCAGATATACAACTCCGTTATGCAGGAGTTTGAAACCTTCTTCACTCTTGTAGTTTCTCCCGATGCGATCGAGGGACTTTACGAGGGATTTGAAGAGTACTACAGCAAGTTCGAGAACAAGAATATCTCGGTTTCCACGATGGGCTCGGATCTAAACTCCAACTTTGATAAGAATAATCCCATCAACCGCGAGCAGGCAATGGTATACGTTGAGGAAGTTCTTGATGCAATGGCCAACGTAAACGGCTATGAGGTTATGGTTGACACGGGTAACGTCTACGCCGTCGAGTATGCAACTCATATACTCAATATGCCTATCGATTCCAGCCATCACAGATACACCTCTTATACCGTTCCGTTCTCAGCTCTCGTTCTTCACAGCTACGTAAGCTACACCGGCGAGCCTATCAACTATTCCGGCTCTCCCACCTACGATATGCTTCGTGCTATTGAAAACGGTGCAGCGCTCTATTACATCGTATGCTTCCAAAACACTTCCTATATGAAGGATGATGAGAACCTCAATAAGTACTTCGGTGTTGACTACCATAACTGGTTTGACGATATCGTTGAAAACTACGCTAAGCTTAACAGCTACATAGGCGGACTTCAGGATTACGAGATCGTAGATCACGATATGCTTCTTGCCGAGCGTGAGATAGAGGAATCCGAAATGGCGGCAAACTACGTTCGCCTTGAGACAGAAATCATTGAGTTCCTTGATAAGCAGCTTCTTGCATTCGTTGATTCGAAGCTGGCAGAGCTTAAGGGTAACGAGGCAAATTACGATAAGAGAATCAAGATCAGCGTAAACAAAGATGCACTCCTTGCAGAGATCGCTGACATACTTAACGTATCAGTTGACGGACTCAGCGCAGACTTCACTGCTAAATTTGATGCGCTTGTTCTTGAATACACCGAATTCTATTGCGGTGCAGATGATGCGGCTAATACCGTAGAGGCAACCTTCTCCGATTTTGAATACGGAACCGGTGAGTACGTTACTAAGTACACCTACATCACCGACTCCTTCGCTTTGGATAAGGATTACGTTTACACTAACTACACTATTGATAACGGAAACGTAACGATGGTAACCTATCAGAAGGGTGATTCTACAGTTAAGTTCATTCTTAACTATAACAACTTCAACGTGACCGTGAGACTCAGCGCGACCGAGGTTTATGAGCTCTCGGCATACGGCTGTGTGATCGCTGATTAAGGAGGTATACGAAATGCAAAAAGCTTTAAAGATTCCCAAGAAGCACCGTGCATCGCTTGATGCCCGCAAAGCTCGCAAGGGTTACTTCTTCGTTGCCCCTTTTGTCATCGGTATTATTCTTATTTATCTTCCGATACTTCTCGACTCTATTTGGTTCAGCTTTTACGACTCGGTCTTTAAGACTGAGGGGGGCCAGGTCGTAGAGTATTATGAGAACAAGGGCCTTGAGTTTTATAGGGCGGCTCTCGGTGACTCAAACTTTGTATCAGCCCTGCTTGCAGGTCTTCAGCAGCTTGTTTTTGAGGTTCCCGCCGTTGTAATCTTTTCGCTCTTTATCGCAGTCGTTCTTAATCAGAAGATGCTTGGTAGAGCGGCTTTCAGAGCAATCTTCTTCGTCCCTGTTATTATATCCACCGGATTTATGGAAACTCTTCTTGCCGACAACACCGCATCCGACTATATGGAGGGCGGAACGAATACCGGCGAGGACTCATCCACTGGATCGGATATTATTTCGGTACTTGACGTTCAGAAGCTGTTCGGTCAGATGAAGGTCGGAACGCAGCTTGTTACTTACGTTGTTACAATCGTTAACAACGTGTATAAGTATATCAACTATTCCGGTGTTCAGATGCTTATATTCCTTGCCGGTTTGCAGTCTATCTCTCCCTCGATTTATGAGGCCAGCCAGATAGAGGGCGCGACCGGTTGGGAAACCTTCTGGAAGATAACCTTCCCGATGATCTCCCCAATGATTCTTGTAAATGCCATCTACTCGGCTATAAACGCGTTTACCCGTACCACAAACCCGACGATGGAATTTATTTCGGGAATTCAGATCGACAACTCGCTCCAGGCCGCAACCTCGTGGCTTTACTTTGGCATCGTTATGCTGATAATTGCGGTTGTCGTAGGAGTTCTCTCGACGTTCATCTTCTATCAGCGTAGAGATTAAGGAGGTAGCAATATGAATTCTAATACTGTAATAAGAAAAGAAACTAAAAAAAGAATTCGCGTTGACTACGAGGGTAAGCTTTCCTTCAAGGAAAGACTTATGAAAAAGCTTAAGACATCCAATACGTGGATCAAGGCAGCAGTAAATGTTTGCCGCTTCATCCTTATGCTTGGCGTTTCTTACGTTATTCTTTATCCCTTCATCTCTAAGATCGCGGGTTCATTTATGACGATCGAGGATATCGTTGCTCCTACCGTTGCGCTTATTCCGACAGCTCCTACGCTTAATCTTTATAAGACTATCGCGGTAGAGAACCACTATTTCCAAGCCTTCTTCTATACCTTGCTTCTCTCATTGCTTTGCGCGTTTATTCAGACTCTCGTTGCCTGCCTTGTAGGCTACGGACTCGCAAAGTTCAAGTTTAAGGGAAATAAGATTGTAATGATTGCGGTTGTCGTAACAATGATTATTCCGCATATAGCTCTCAGCAGTGCAATGAAGATGCAGTTTACAAACTTCGACCTCTTCCGTGTATTTGCTTGGAACTATACGGGACCGATTGAGGCAATATTCGGTACGACCCTTCACCTTGATCAGTCCTTCTGGCCTCTTATCCTTCTTTCTGCCTCGGGTCTGGCATTTAAGAACGGACTGTATATCTATCTTATGCGTCAGTTCTTCAAGGGCGTTCCCGATGAGCTTGAGGAGTCGGCGTACGTTGACGGTGCAAACACCTTCCGTACGTTCTTCCAGATCATCATTCCTCTTTCGGTACCTATGATGATCACGATCTTCCTCTTCTCCTTCTCTTGGCAGTGGTCGGATACCTTCTACACCAGAATCTGCTTCCCGACCGGTGCGGCAGACAGGACCTATCTTATGCCCGACGTTGTTGACGTCCCTGTATCCTTGACTCAGAAGTACGGTGATCACGCAGGCTGGGGTCTCTATTCTCCCGTTATCCGTAATACCGCTGGTATGATGGCTATCGCTCCCCTTATCATTTTGTATCTGTTCTGTCAGAGATATCTTGTTCAGGGTATTGAGCGTTCCGGTCTCGTAGGATAATTAAAAGTATATATCATCAAAGTTATATCAAAACCAAAGGCAGAGAACTTTCGTTCTCTGCCTTTTAATATTCCGATTCAACAGTGAAAGTTTATCTTCGTTTTAAATACTTTCTCATATCCACAGCACAGGCAAGCAGTATTATTGCGCCCTTGATTATATAGAGTAGGTTTTGGTCGACCGAAAGGAAATTGAGTCCTACGAAGATTATCTGTAAAAGAAGAACTCCTATAACGATTCCGCCTATCTTACCCGTTCCTCCAACGAATGATACACCGCCTATAACGCAGGCAGCGATGGCATCGCTCTCGTAGTTAAGTCCGGTGTATGATGCAATTGAGCCGATTCGCGCGCCTTCGATAAATCCAGTAACGCCGTACATAATACCTGCAAGGGTAAAAACAAGAATGACCGTAGCGAATACGTTGACGCCTGAAACTCTTGCCGCTTCTTCGTTTGAGCCAACGGCAAACATATTCTTTCCGAATACCGTCTTATTCCACACGAACCACATTATAACGGTTATAATTATCGAATAAAGGATATATTTCGGAACTGCGATACCCCTAACGCTGAAAAGCGGTCCGCTGATAAAGTTGATATAAGAGGGGTCAAGACCCGAAAGCGTCTGTCCTCCGTTGCCGCCTATCTGCAGGAAAAGGAGTATAAGTCCAAATATGATAAGCTGAGTAGAAAGTGTAACTATAAAGGGATGAAGCTTAAACCGTGCGACAAAAAAGCCGTTAAGCGCACCGATCAATCCTCCCGCGAGTAAGACGGCAAGAATAACAACGGGTATCGGTAGAGCATCAATTCCGGGAAACATTTTAGCAGCGTAGCTCGAGGACTGAAGAAGCGACGCCGCAATACAGGCGGTAAGTCCAACCGCCCGTCCGGCTGAAATGTCTGTTCCGGATAAAACGATAGCACCGCCTATACCGAGTGCGATCGGCAGCCTTGCCGCAGTGAGAGAGATAACGTTAATTATCGATGCGGCGGAAATGAAGCGCGGCTCAATAATCGCAATGACCGCAACTGCTGTCAAAATGATAATGTACATAGCGTTGTTCAGGAAGAATTCTGCTGCAGCATCTATTTTTTCGGAGGTGCTGAGCTCTTTGAAGGTTCTGATCCGGTCTCTCATCCGGGTAGGAACATTCTTTATTCTTCCTTTAAACTTTGAAAACAGTTTTGGTTTGTTTTCTGACATAGGATAGTCCTTTCATGCAAATCTTGTTGCAAGCTCCATTATCTTTTCCTGGGAGAATTCCTCACGAGATAGCTCACCGGCAGTTCTGCCTCCGGACATAACGATTATTCTGTCGCATATTCCTATAAGCTCCGCCATTTCTGAGGAAACCATGATAACTCCGCGTCCGCGCTCTGCTAGCTCAATTATCAGCTTATAAATTTCATATTTTGCTCCGACGTCAATGCCTCTTGTCGGCTCATCAAGCATAAATACTTCCGGCTCGGTCAGAAGCCAGCGTCCCAGTATGACCTTTTGCTGATTTCCGCCGGAGAGAGAGGAAATGGAGTTTTCCTGCGATGCTGTCTTGACCCGCATCCTATTTATGCACCACTCGGTGGCCTTAGCAAGCTTTTTTTCGGAAAGCATGAGCCCCGTGCGATATTTTTTAAGGCTTGAGACGGTCGCATTCGATCTTATTGAAAGAATACCGAATATACCGCTTTTCCGCCGTTCCTCTGTAATAAGAGCAAAGCCGTTTCTTTTTGCTTCTCTTGGATTTCTGTTATATATGCGTTCTCCGTCAAGAATTATCTCGCCATCCCCGATCTCCCGCTCTCCGAATATCGTCTCAACCAGCTCGGTTCTGCCGGATCCGTCAAGACCGGCAATTCCGAGTATTTCGCCCCGTCGGAGCTCGAGGCTCGCATTGCGGAGTCTGGAATATTTACCTCTGAGCGAGTTTACGGAGAGCAGATTTTCGGATGGATTGTTCGTCTTTTCCGGATATCTGTTTTTTAACTCTCTCCCCACCATCAGACGGATTATCTCATCGGTAGTGAGCTCAGAGGCTTTTCGCGTAGCTACAGTTTTTCCGTCTCTCATTACGGTTACCTCATCGGATATTCGTAATATCTCCTCCATCTTGTGCGAAATATATATGATAGCACATCCGCGATCCTTAAGTTTTTCAATTATACCGAACAGTCGTTCTGCTTCTCTTTCGTTCAGAGAGGAGGTCGGTTCGTCAAACACGATTACCTGAGCGTTATACGATACTGCCTTGGCAATCTCGATCATCTGTCTTTTTGACACCGATAGGCTTTCGACTTTAGCACTCGGATCGGTGTCTATCATAAGCAGATCGAAAATCTCGCGAGTCATACGGTACATCTTCTTTTCACTTGTGAGCGGCAGATATTTTGATATCTTCGGAAACCTGCCGAGCCACATATTGTCCATAACGCTCAGATTCGTCGCTTGGCTCAGCTCTTGATGTACCATTGCAACTCCGTTTGAAAGAGCTTCTTTTGCCCCATGAAACTCAATTTCTTTTCCGTCAAGGAGTATTTTACCGCTATCTCTGCGATACACTCCAAACAGGCATTTCATTAGGGTAGATTTTCCCGCTCCGTTTTCTCCCATAAGCGCGTGAACGCTTCCGCGCCGGACGGAGATCGATGCTCCGTCAAGCGCCTTTACGCCGGGGAAGGATTTCATAATATCCCGCATTTCAAGCAGGACACGCTCAGATCTATTTTCCATCCTCACCGTTTGCCGTGTACGCGGAGTAGGGAATATTGACTCTCCATTCTCCCACCAGATGCTCCGGCGCAATGCTTTCAAATATATTCGTTCCGCCGATGAAATTGTTTGCGATCTTCGTAATCGCCTCAGCCATTCCACGCGTATCCTGCTTTATCGTACCTGCCATAAATCCGCTGTCTATCTTAGTGCGCGCCGCATCGGATGCGTCGATTCCGAACACGGGAATGATACGGCCGCCCTCCTTGTTATAACCTGCCTCGCTCAGTGCGGAGATGGCGCCGAGTGCCATTTCGTCGTTGTTCGCTATTACCAGCTCAACCATATTGCCCCCGGCCTCGCTGTACGCGGAGAGAATAGTTTTCATATAATTGTTCGCCGCTACGTTAGACCAGTTTCCGTCCTGGTCTACGAGATATCCGTTTTTATTGGCGCTGTCGTAGAAGCTGAGCGGAGCAAGTCCCTTTTCGGAGAGGAGCTTGTTTGCGTCCTCGACCGCGTACTTCGTCCTCGCTTCCGCCTCCGCGTTTCCTTGCTGACCCTTGAAAAGACAGTAGCTTATACGGCCGTCTCGGTTTATATCTATCTCATTGAAGTTATTTATAACGTAGTTTCCGATAAGCTCGCCCTGCATATGCCCCGCCATCTCGTAGTCCGTTCCTACGAATGCGCACTTATTATAGCTTTTAACGACGTCTTCACTCACGGATCGATTGAAGAATATGAGGGGAATGTTTGCGCCTTTTGCCTTTTCAACGATTGTTTTTGCCGCATCGTCAGACCCTGTGTCAACTATGTTGACGATGAGCAGCTTCGTACCCTTGGCAATTGCCGTGTCTATCTGCTCGGTCTGCGTAGTCTGGTTACTGTTGGCATCGTAATTATGGTAGTCAAGACCGGACGCCTTAAGCATATCGTTCATCTCGCCTCTTACACCGGAAATATAAGTGTCACTGTAGGTGTAGTAAAATACAGAAACGTCCTCTGATCCTCCGCATGAGGTGAGGGAAAGTGCCAGTAGCGCGAAGACGAAAATGAGTAATGCAATTTTTTTCATATGAACTCCTTTTTTCTTTGTTTGTGCTATTTTTAGCAAAATACGGCAATATATTCAGTAAATTTGAAAATACACTTGAAATGCAAACCGTCTGATGATAAAATATTTATAAGTAAGAAAAAGGACAGTTGTTATATGATAAAAACGGACGTTCGTGTTCCACCGGGGTACTCTGCCGATGACGTGCGCGCAGCGCTTGCGTCGCATATTCCGGTTAAGGCAGATGAACTGAAAAACGTAAATATATTGCGGAGCAGGCTCGACGTGTCGGATAAAAGCGATATACATTATCGGCTCTGCGTCGGTATTGAGCTTTCTCCCGAAAGGGAAGCGGGACTTCTTAAAATGCGGAAGAAGGTAGCCTCCGTTCCCGAATATTCGCTTGATATACCTGCGTCACGGCTGGAATTGCGCCCTGTAGTTGTTGGATGCGGTCCGTGCGGTCTTTTTGCAGCACTTATACTTGCCGAGGCGGGAGCGCGTCCTATTATTTTAGAGCGTGGTCTTTCGGTTGAGGAGCGCAGCAAAAAGGTAGAGCTATTCAAAAAGCTGGGTCTCTTAGACACCGAGTGTAACGTTCAGTTTGGTGAAGGCGGTGCAGGTACGTATTCCGACGGTAAGCTGAAATACGGAGCTATGGATAAATATAAAATGAAGGTTCTTACCGAGCTGTGCCGCGCAGGCGCACCGGATGATATAACCTACTCCGATTCTGCCCATCTTGGAACGGATAAGCTCCCCGACATAGTCAGAAACGTCAGGAATAAGATCACAGATCTTGGCGGTGAATTTATATTCTCCGCACGGCTCGTTGAAATTGAGAAAAAGGACGGCTGTGTCAGTGCGGCAGTATATGAAAAAGAGGGGGTCAAGATAAAACTCCCTACCGACCATATTATTCTTGCAATCGGTCACAGCGCAAGAGATAGCTTTAAAATGCTTCTTAACGGAAATATTCCGATGGAGTCTCGCGGATTCGGTATCGGCGTAAGAATAGAGCATCCGCGTGAGTATATAAATAAGCTTGTATATGGCGAAGGTTATTCCGACTCATTACCAACGGCAAGCTATCGGCTGGTTACTCATCTACCGTCGGGCAGAAGCGTGTATAGCTTCTGTATGTGCCCGGGCGGCTCGGTCGTTGCCGCCGCGAGCACTGAGGGGGGGATAGTTACAAACGGAATGAGCGAATACGCACGCGACGGTGAAAATTCAAATGCCGCTTTCCTTGTCTCCGTAACTCCATCAGATTTTTCATCAGACTCGCCGATTGCGGGATTTGAGCTTCAGGAGTGTATTGAGCGCGCGGCGTACTCTCTTACCGATTCATATAGTGCTCCCGCTATTAGAATGGCTGATTTTACAGAAAATATTAAATCCTGTACGTTCAGCGGAGTAAGACCGACCTATCCTCTCGGAATTTTTCCTGCTATGCCATCAGATTATCTTCCCCAATATATCACCGAGTCGCTTTTGGCATCAATTTCGGATTTTAATGCGTGGATGCCCGGCTTCAAATACGGCGATGCAGTATTGACCGGTCCGGAAACCAGAACGACGTCGCCCGTGCGTATCATAAGGGATGATGGATATGAATCCCCGGCACTAAAGGGACTGTTCCCGGCAGGCGAGGGGGCAGGCTACAGCGGCGGTATAGTTTCCTCTGCGGCAGACGGTGTGCGTACAGCACTCGCAGTTTTGAGATGCGAATAATTACTGACAAATATACAGAAACCAAAAAAGGTAGAGACACAGATTTGGTGTTTCTACCTTGTTTTTATTTGTTATCACATAAAATCAACGAACGGCTTTATAAGGCTTATTGCCCATATTGCGAGAATAATAAAGGGAAGAATGTATTTCATATACACCCTCATCCACGGCTTGACCTTTAGTCCCTTTCCGCAGTTAGCCTCAATCATATAGCTGTCAAAACCCCAGCCGCGCTTTACCGTGCAGAACAGAACGATTATAAGAGAACCGCCGGGCAGAAGGATATTGCTGACGATATAATCCTCAAAATCAAGAATACCGGACAGCTCACCGAGAGAAAGTCCGCTCCAAACGTTAAATCCTAGTATACATGGAATAGAGAGAAGGAATATAGCAATTCCGTCTATCAGACACGCCTTTTTCTTTCCCCAACCGAAAAGATCCTGCGTGCAGGAAAGAATGTTCTGGAATACCGCAAATATAGTCGAGAGAGCGGCAAAGGACATAAACAGGAAGAAGAGTGCTCCCCAAACACGGCCGCCCCACATATTATTGAACACCTGCGGCAGCGTGTTGAAAATAAGACCCGGCCCCGCGGCAACGCTTCCGTTTGAAAGGTCTATATCCGAGTAGGTGAAT
>JAZRUS010000016.1:0-53631 GCA_045652665.1 Eubacteriales bacterium
TAGAATAAAAAACAAAAAAGAATTAAGAAAAACCATAGTTTTTCGACCTTAATTTTCTCAAATTTGTTCATAATACTAAAGAGGCACTGTGTTTTTTCACAATGCCTCTTGTTTTTT
Organism: Eubacteriales bacterium; assembly: GCA_045652665.1. GTDB lineage: Bacteria > Bacillota > Clostridia > Oscillospirales > CAG-272 > UBA1740. The sequence goes on from JAZRUS010000016.1 coordinate 118, forward strand.
ATTCGGTTATGCCTAAATGCGACATCCCCGACTTAATCAATAAAATCAATAGTTCTCTTTTCTAACCTCGAAGAAGCTCTGAGGATGAGCGCAAACGGGGCATACCGCAGGAGCCTTATTGCCCATTACGAGATGTCCGCAGTTACGGCATTCCCACATGGTCATCTCAGCCTTCTCAAACACCTGCTGCATCTCAACGTTGGAGAGAAGCTTGCGATATCTTTCCTCATGTGCCTTCTCGATCGCAGCTACTGCTCTGAACTGGAATGCAAGAGCCTTAAAGCCCTCCTCCTCTGCTTCCTTAGCAAAGGTATCGTACATATCGGTCCACTCGTAGTTTTCACCCTCTGCCGCCGCAAGAAGGTTTGCCGCAGTATCGCCAAGACCGCCGAGAGCCTTGAACCAAAGCTTAGCATGCTCCTTTTCATTATCAGCTGTCTGCTGGAAGATAGCCGCGATCTGCTCATAGCCCTCCTTCTTTGCAACCGATGCAAAGTAGGTGTACTTATTTCTCGCCTGAGATTCGCCTGCGAATGCGGTCATAAGATTCTGTTCTGTTTTTGTTCCCTTAAGATTCATTTTGTTTTCTCCTTAAAATTTATGTTTTTTGTTTAAGATTTGCTTATTCGTTCGATGCCATTTTACATGTTTCACAGCGCCCCATAACCTTCAGCTCATAGGACTCGATTTCAACCCCAAGACTTCCCATCAGGAGAGTTTCAATACCGGGCAGATCGACGTCTGATACCGAGCCGCACACGCTACATACAAGATGCCCGTGAGGAATAAATGAATTATCATATCTGTCAGGACCGCCGTTGCCGCTTATTCTGCGGATCAGCTGCTCCTTTTCAAGAGAATGCAGATTGTTATACACCGTTGCTCTGGATATCGATGGAAGCTTTTGTTTCGTCAGGAGAAAAAGCTCCTCGGCTGTGTGATGGCATTTGTCCGAGCGCAATATCTCAAGTAATGCCGCTCTTTGCTTTGTCATCATTACCTCCATTATTTCACTTCGTGGCAGAGTTAATTCATACTCTACGCTCTTATTATACACTGTTTTTTTCTGTTTGTCAAGCGGTTTTTAGAATTATTTTATTTTTTTTAGAATCATTCTATTTTTTTGATTATATTATATAATTACTATATGAAAGGAAATACATAATATTTATAAGAATACGTAAAAAGCTAGCTCAGTTCTCTTTGAGCTAGCCTTTTTCTTTAGGAAGAGTGAATTTTAAGCGTAGATCCTCTTTCGCACGCCGAAGGAGATACCAAAAGAGAAACGAACCGAATAAGCATCCGAAGCGTCGAAAGGATACTATAGTCCCAGCTCATTAAGCATATTTAAAAGATGCTTCTGCTTTTCATTCGATACCGAGGAGTTGTATTTCAGCTCTGCAATCATACGCGAGGATCGACCGCGGAACACCGCACCGAATATGCGCTTCAAAAGATAGAACGGATACAGCACGGGGTATTTCTGAAGGCGCGGATATACGCGCTTAAGCTGTGAGCAGGGCGGAAACAGACGGCTGATAATATAGCGGATTTTACCGCCGCTTCTCGACTGCTTGATCGCAACTCTGTCCTCCATTTTTCCATAGATCGAGGAACTTGTGATATAATCCTGCATATTACGTGTAAGTTCGGTATGCTCCGCGCCGTCAAACCAAACGTTCGAAAGCAGCATCGCACTCTCCGCAAAGGTTAAAAGTCCGGATTCGGAGAGATATGCATTAAGTTTGTCGGGATCATATCCCATCCGATGCTTCAATACCCAAAGATCGATAAACGGACGGACGCCGCATCCTCCGCCCGAAAAATGCTTTGCCATGTGGGCAATATGATAAAAAACGAAAAGCTCAGGAGACATTTCGAAGCGGTGCTCCGAGCCGGATGCCCTGCTTGAAAGCTCAAAAACCCTTGAAAGGATGCCGGCTACGCGCGCATCATTTTCAATCAGATCGTAGTGAAGTTCAAGATGCGTCTTGCTCGCGGAATGGAAGGAGACGTCGTGCGTGGTTCTGCCGGCAGGCTTCATATTAAGCTTATCAACCAGCACCGTCGATGCCGCATCAACGTCACATTCTCTGACGTATACGTCAATATCACAGCTAGTGCGTAGCTCAGGGCGAGGATAATAACGCCGCAATACCGAGCCCTTGAGAGGTATGTAATCAACACCTGCCCCCTCAAGCGCACGGGAGACTCTGTCGAGCTCATGACGAAGCTGAGCGTGTCTAAACACAGCTGTCATCTGCTCCTTGGAGAAGGATGCCTTTAATTCTCCGTCTGGAACAAGTCCGCGCGAAAGCAATGCTGAGGCGACAATATGAGCGACATCGTGCTGCTTTGAGACGTTATATATTTTCGAAAGAGCCTCCGGAGTCATATCCGATATCAGCTCGTCCGAAAGAGACGTGCCGCAGATCTCAGAGCGAATAAGCTCAAAGATAAGCGCGACAGCACTTTGATTCATATTGACCTCCCTTCCGCTGCAAAAATGACAGCCTTAAGATTTGTTGGGTTTGATAAAATTTATCAAGATTGATAGAAGCCGTGATACCACTCGGCAAATCTGCGAAGCCCCTCGCGAAGCGGAGTTGACGGCTTAAAGCCGAGGTCCGCTTCAAGTGCCGAGGTATCGGCATATGTGATCGGCACGTCGCCGGGCTGCATAGGCACGAGCCGCTTATGCGCCTCAAAATCAAAGTCTGCCGGTAGAACCTCTGCCCTCACGAGCTCCTCGGAGAGGATAGATACGAAATCAAGAAGGTTCTCGGGACTGTTGTTTCCGATATTATATACTCTGTAAGGCGGCACGGGCAGTCCGTCCTCACCGTCGCGCTTTTCGGGTGCGTTTTGCATAACGCGCATTACGCCCTCAACGATATCGTCAACGTATGTAAAGTCTCGTTTACAATTTCCGAAATTGAAGATATCTATCGTGCCACCGCTTATGAGCTTATTCGTAAATCCGAAGTAAGCCATATCCGGTCTGCCGGCGGGGCCGTAGACGGTAAAGAATCGAAGTCCTGTCGAGGGGATATTATAAAGCTTTGAATAGGCGTGTGCCATAAGCTCATTTGACTTCTTTGTAGCCGCATAAAGTGACACGGGATTATCTACCTTGTCCTCCGTTGAGTAAGGAATCTTCTTATTTGAGCCGTAAACCGAAGAGCTGGACGCATAGACGAGATGAGCCACGGGACACCTGCGACACGCCTCAAGGATATTATAAAATCCGATAATATTCGCTTCTATGTATGCATCGGGATTGGTTATCGAATAGCGTACGCCTGCCTGAGCGGCAAGATTGACAACAACGTCGGGGCGGTGCTCCGAAAAGATCTTATCAATAAGGCCTCTGTCTGCAATATTGCCCTTGACGAAGGTCCATTTAGTGCCGATCTCGGACACCGTGCGCTCGATCTCGGAGAGGCGGTATTCCTTAATCTTCGGGTCGTAATAGTCATTTACGCTGTCGACGCCGATTATGTTAATATCGGTCACCTCTTTTGCAAGCTTCAAAACCAAATTTGCGCCGATAAAGCCTGCCGCACCCGTGACTATCACGGTCTTGCCCTTTAAATCAACATTAGGTATCAGCATATTCCGTTATACTCCTTTTTGACCTGCTCGTAGCTCTCGAGATTGCCGATGTCGTAGCGTTTGCCGGGCATCTCCATAGCGTATACCTTCGTCTTTTTGCAAAGCCATGCAATATAGCTTCCGGGGGCGTCGGTGCCGCAGCCTGCGGCAATTCCGTCCTTAACAAGTCGCGCGTCCTCGCGAGTGTAGAAGTAGAAGGGAGGACAGCACCAATGCGTAGCGGGAGTCGCTGATTTCTCGGTCATTTCAAGAACAAGGTCATTTTCATCAATCGTTACAACGCCGCTTTTAAGAAGCTTACTTGTCTCGGGCTCGTAATAGCGCATTACGGCGCTTGCGCCCTTTTGCTTTGCGTACTTTATAAAGGCTGTAAGACTGAAATCAAGAACGTTATCTCCCGCTATGACCAGCATTTCGTCGTCAAGACCGAGCTTATCGATCGCAAACTGTATATCGCGAACCGCGCCAAGACGCGTTTCGTTCGTGTCTGTTCCGTCATCGACAACGGTTATCTTCTGTTTTTTAGACGCCGCCCATGCATCGAAATGATGCGCGAACTTATGGTTTGAGATAACAACGTATTCGTCCACCTCTCCAAGCGTGTCGATATCGTCCACAAGCCAGTCAAGTATGGTCTTTCCGCGCACGTCAAGCAGAGGCTTGGGAAAATTCTCGGTTAATGGGTAGAGGCGCGTCGCATATCCGGCAGCCAGGATCAAGCATTTCATAATATTTCTCCGTTCCGTCACCTTTCGGCAACTCTATAATTATTTTATGACCGCACAGTTGATCAAAGCTCAACTCCGTTTGAGCTTTCGCAGGCGTGAGCAGAGAACTTTCCTTCAAGGTGCGGGAACGCCTTAAGGTACTCATACGTTACCTTTTCAAATATAGATTCCTCGTAAGCAGGGTCATAAAGAGCCATGCAGCAGCCCTTGAAGCCCGCACCGGAAAACCTGCCGCCGTAGATACCGTCGGTATTTTTCATTATATAGTAGAGAGCTTTCAGCTCGTCTGAGCCTGCCTCCCAGTTTACGATAGAGGAATAACCGCTTTCGAACGACAGTCGGCCGTAAGTATCAATATCTCCGCAGCGCCATGCCTCAGCGCCCTTCTCAACGCGATCAACCTCGGTGTACCAATGCTGCGCCCTCCTCGCAAAGGGGTCGGGAAGTCTGTCCTTATACCGAAGGAACACCTCGTACGGAACGTCGCGCATATAAGTCTCGCCGAACTTGCCGTACTCTATACCCGCGTACGCCATGAGAGAGTATGCGGCACTGCGGCACTCGTCTACTCTCATATTGAATTTCGATCCGGCGAGCGTGCGCTCGATTCCGGAGAAAAAGATAGCTATTTTATAAGGCTTCATTATAGGGGAAGTCGGGATAAGCTCGTAGGTATCGTCCTTCGTATCAAGATAGAGAAGATGATCCTTCTTCGAGTATATCTCACAGGACTGGTCGAGCTTTCCGCAGGCTACGCCGACGTACTTATTCTCAGCCTCCTGCGCTGTGAATACCATTTCACGCTCCGTGAGCTTTATGTTATTTACACGGCAAAGCGCGGAAAGAAAGGCGATGATCACCGCTGCGGACGAGGACAGTCCGCCGATCGGCAGACTTCCTTCAACGACGCCGGAAATGCCTACGCGCAGAGGATATCTGTCATTCAAGGCGAGAGTTGCTCCGCGCAGATAATCCGCCCAGTCGTTCTGCTTTGCCTCCGGAACGGAATTTACGTACCACTGCGCGCGCTTATCGAACTGCGCGCTCGAAAGCTCTACGACGCCGTTCTGCTTAACTCCGTAAGCAATACGTACACCGGCATTTATCGCCATTCCCGTTACCTTGCCATAGTTGTGGTCAACGTGCGCACCTATCGGGCAGATGCGGTAAGGACAGAAGGCAATATCTTCCGGCTCTCTGTTATATGTTCTTTGATACAGCTCTATGCAATGCATAATTGCACCTCTCATTTTACCGATCGTACGATCGGTATTTTTTATTGTTGTTTTGATATTCGCCCGAGAGTATACTGCGCCACCATTTTTCATTGGTGCGATACCATTCAAGCGTTGCCGAAAGCCCGACATCAAAGTCGGTCTTCGGCATCCAACCAAGCTCCCGGGAGATCTTGGTGTGGTCAATAGAGTATCTAAGGTCGTGTCCCTTACGGTCATCGACGTGGGTTATAAGCTCCTCGGGCGCACCGAGACTCTTGCATATGCGGCGTACGACGTCAATATTCGTTAGCTCGCATCCGCCGCCAACGTTATATACTTCCCCTGCCCTGCCGCCGTGAATGATAAGATCGACCGCCGAGCAATGATCCCTCACATATATCCAATCACGCAGGTTCTCGCCTGTTCCGTATATGGGAAGCGGTTTTTTCTCCATAGCGTTCACCGCCATAAGAGGAATCAGCTTCTCCGGGAATTGATACGCGCCGTAATTATTAGAGCAACGGCTGACTGTGACCGGCATACCGTAGGTTCGGTGATATGCCAAAGCAAGCATATCTGCCGCCGCCTTAGAAGCCGAATACGGATTTCCCGGGCGAAGTGGAGAGTCCTCTGTGAAGGAAAGATCCTGCCTGTTAAGTGGCAGATCGCCGTATACTTCATCCGTCGATATTTGATGAAAACGCATATTCCCTGCTTCAAGACAAGCGTCAAGCAGAGTCTGCGTTCCAATAACGTTGGTTTCAATGAATCGCCGCGGTGCCTCGATTGAGCGGTCAACGTGGCTTTCCGCCGCGAAATTGACCAGAATATCCGCTGTCTCTGTACCGATTATACGGCGCATCGCCTGCCTATCGCATATGTCCGCCTTGTAGAATTTAAAGCGCGGCTCGCAAGGCAGATCGGAAAGGTTTGATAGATTTCCGGCGTAAGTCAAAGAATCTGTGCAAACCAATTCATAGTCGGGATGTACCTCTAACATATAACGTATAAAGTTAGAGCCGATAAATCCCGCGCCGCCTGTTATAATAAGTTTCATATTATGCTTTGCGTTTTTTACGCATAAATTGTTTCATTGCATCTACCAGCAATTTTCTATAAAATGCTACATTAACTACAAACGATATTATAGCACAAACGACTGCAACCAATATCGCCTTCAAAACCCACTCTATATAATTATCAACAGTCAAATCAAATATTGAAGTTGCAAGTATCATAATAGATATTGAAATGCAGTCAACTAATATATGCAATAAGAAATGTCCGATATGTCTGTTCAAAATATTACGCGACAAATACCACGACAGATAAACGGTTCTATATGCCATAGCAACAGTCATTCCGATGGCCGCTCCAACAAGTCCGAATTTAATAATAAGTACAACCGTTAAAACAATACTGATTCCCGCTTCAATAAAAGAACTCAGTTGAGTTTGCTTATAATGCCCTGCGACCTTTATCATCATCTCATAGGGAATTCTTATACAGTATACCGCTTGAGAAATTGTCATCACCAATCCGAAGACAGGGATAATATACTCTGCATCGGTGAATCCTTTTGTATATATTGTCAAGAACGGAATAATCATTATTCCGGTTATTGTGAAAAGCAACGTCACTACAAAATGGAATATTAACTCGGTGCATGCATAGGATTTGTTTAAAGTTTCCGTTTCGCCTTTTGCATACATATTACCGAGCATAGCTTGAACACCAGTGTTTAAGGTAATAATTATTTGACGAATTCCGTGTACTATTAAATAATAAACGCTGTATATAGAAACGTTTTCAAGCGTAGAAAGAAGTGTCAGCCCCACCGTTCCCGTGTTGGCTATAACAATGGTTGATACGTGTTGAGCAAACCCACTCCATTTTTGCTTAATAGGTTCATCACACAACTTCAGCTTCATATTAAGCTTATAGTGCCTGTCTACGTAGAGCTTAATGATTACAGGCTGTATAAAAAATACCACTGCTGATACGAACTTCACAACATGAATTCCAGCACCAAGTTTTATCAAGACAATAGTCGCAACCGTATTAAGTATAAGCGCTATACTGTGTGCTGAAAGCTGAACATAAGATGCCTGATCGGCGTTTAACAGCAATCTATACGATACGAACAAATAATATTGAGCAATATTGCTTAGAGCAAGAATAACAACAAGACTACCAATATACAAAAATCCGTAATCATACTCATTGCCGAGGAAAACAGGATATATAACCATTAGAACAGCAACGTATACCGCCAAAATGCACATTATTCTTCTGAAGAATCTTCTGGAAGATATAACTATACCGCTTATTGACTCATTGTCATGGTCAGCAAGCGGCTTATAAAGTGCCGACTGCACAACTGCTCCAATACCGCACTCACACAGTGTAATAATGGTCAGAAACTGAGTTATCGAACTGACAAGCCCGTTTGTTGCAGAACCAAAATAAGGAACAACAAATCTAGGCAAAACAAAACCGCACACCAGAGTTATTATCTGATATAACATTGCCGCGCCTGTATTCAACATCAGCTTCTTTCTTCTGGAAAGGATCATTTGTATATACCTTCAAATTTATTTCCGCATACACGCCTTGAATTAATGAGTTTTTTTATTGAAATATAGCGTTGATATTCCGACGTATCGTCTGTAATATCATTTTGATTCTTGCAACTCTTAAAGAAAACAGCGGATTTTATGTCGTTTCTTTCGGATGTAACAAAACATATCTTTTTATCTGCTTCCAATGAATCAAATCTTTTTAATTCTTCCTCACCACATTGATTCATCTTACTGAACTTAAAAATTAGATTGTCATAATTTATTCTTGCAACACGTCTTGTCCATTTTTCACGAGCTTCTTCTTCTGTTTTGTAATGCAAAAAAACGATCTCGACGTCCCCAAGTTTCGCTATAGGAACTTCTGTATGCTTACGCTCAATCAAAACATCTTTGTATTTTGAATCATTATACGAGATAAAATTCAACGGTTGTTCCATATAAAAACGCAAATTTTCACACAACTTACAAAAATCCGTTGCAAATATGTAACATCCCACAGTGGGTGTAAGATATGGCAACGAAAATCGACGATATACATATCCAGCCCAGCAGTTATTGCATATTATGGAAAAGTCTGTATTGTTTAGACTCATATATCTTGATTTAGCAAATATTTTTTCTGTTACACGTGATAACTTTCTATATAGCTTTCTGTTTATTATCATTTTGACTACCTATATTTAGCGAAATATTTCCCTCATCGACGTCCAAGCAAAGCAACACATAACATCATGATTACGGGATATTCTAAAAGAATCATAATACAAACACAACACTTTCACGGTTCATTGTGATTTAGTGTCAACTCTAAATAGTTGCCCAAAATAAGATCCCATTCATCGGGTTCAAATTTCGCAAAACCGGAATCGGAATAAAATGTGTATTCCGAAAAATAAACTTTACCATTCACTTCGTAAAAATCAGTTCTGATGAATGGAGGCACGTCATCTGCAGTTAACTGTCTCGCAAAATTCAGCATCGTTGATAACGATTCCGGCTTTTGAAGGGGGGATTTACTGTTGGGATAATTCTGCTTTAAATCAAGAAGATTCCATTCAGTGTCAAAATAATCTATCGTTTCGTTTGCGGTTTTGTCTCCTTGAATTACTTGAATAATTTTAGGTTCTCCATTGAAGTTAAATATCTTGAAAACATTTAATGTTTCAAAGTCACGATCCTTCATAAAGTGTTCAGCAATTATTCTCGGTTTTACATTTTTATACGGCCATTCGCGGTACTTGAGGTAGTAATTGCGTTTCAAGCTTTTTTTTATTTTATGTTCCGCCTTGCTTTTATCAAAACTGCATTTATTTCGACATATAGAAAGCCCACCGGAATCGTTAGTGCATTTTAAGACAAATTGATCAGGTAATAAATCAAAATCAATGTCTTCAAAACGTTCCCACACACCCAAAGTCGGAATTATATGTTGCTCACCAATGATATTCGACACATATTTTTTAGCTTCATACTTGTCGACCATAGTTGTATAAATTGGCTTTCTGTCATAAAGCTTTAGCCACTGCAACTTTTCGTTGAAAGTAGTAGGATTTTCAAGATTCAAGCTGTATCCCAACTGCGATTTAAAGACTTTCTTTAATAGTTTTTCATCGGACAAACGATTGTAATATCCATACCTAGCAAGCATTGCGACTCTGTATTTTCTATTCGAAGCAAATTTGTATATTTTTTTGAACAATTTTCTCATGCCACACCTCTCTTGATTTTACGCGCAGAATACAGTTTAGGGATTACAGGAACAACAAACAGCATAACAACACTTTCTACTCCGGATCTAAATCCCAAATTAAAAATCAAAAAAATCACATATACAAATGTCGTAATCAGCGCCACCTTTGTATTCGTTTTTTCCTGCCACTCCGCTTTTAACATGCGATAATATCCAGTGAAAAACATAACATAGAATATCACAGCCGCAACACCATATCTCGCCATATCATCAAGCAGTTGAGAATGATATCCTAAACCATTTTCAAATCTAATGTACGAATAATGAGGACCAACCCCAAATATGGGATTGTCACAGAAGGTGTACCAAGATTCAAGATAAAGCGATTTTCGCATGGCAAGATCTCCGCTTGCACTTTTTGTACCATATATATAATCTACAATTTCTGTGATTCTCTCATTTATTTTTCCGTTATTAACCACATTTGCAAACCATTCCAAAACATCCTTAGCGAAGAAAACAATAGAGGCCAACATAATACATATCAAGATTTTTAAAAATAAAGCTGTTCTCCTGTTTGATTTAGTTAACATCAATGTTAAAAATAATGTTGCAAAAAACAGAATTAAGGAAATTGTAAATGAAGCGTTTACTAGGACAAATAATAAAGTTACAATAAGAGCACCACAAATAATTTTTGCACGTCTGCTTTTAGATAATCCCACAATAGTTGGAATCAACATTACCATGCACTGAAATAGATAAATACTTGCAATGTTTTTCATGCTATACATATGCTGCAGTTCATCATCCGCATCAGCATGTGCAATCGTTCGAGCTGCGTTATTATCAACAGCGACACCTACAGATGACGTAATACAAGTTATAATAAGCAACAATATAAAATATTTGCCCAATCGTATTTTACCATAATCATCCAGTGCAAAAAAATATAGCAACAACGTTCCCCAAAATGTAAAACTGACTCTTATATGAGAGGAAGCATCTCCTGCATTGATTATATATAAAAAAGTCATCGTAGCAAAGTACACAAGCACCGCAACTGTCATGCGGTTAAGTGGAACTGCAAGAAATCTCCCTTTCAGAAATAGCAGTCCACCCATTCCGACAGCAAACATGGCAAAAAACATATATTTAAAAATAGCGTCTGAGAAGTATGCATTTACTATAGGCATAAAAAACCAAGTGTAATATAACGCTATAAGTATTTCAAAAATATTGCCTTTGCTTTTTCGCATTTCATAATTCCTAACAAAAATATTATTTGTTTATATGATTCTCAAAACAATTTTTCCAGCACTGTGATATAACTTGTTCTGAGAATCTATCCGCAACAAGTGGAGATTTATCAGAAAGCTCTTCTGACAATTTCTCATTTTCTACAAGAGTTATTATTGCATCAGAAACAGCTTTAAAATCTCCGCGCGGAACGAGTAAACCGTTTTTTTCATTTTCCACGAGCAATGCAGCTCCACCGGGACTGCAATCCGTTGTAACACACGGTACACCGGATAACATAGCCTCAATCAATGCGTTTGGAATTCCCTCGTAATCAGACGTCATAACAAAGGCTTTCGCATTGTATATTTCACCTTCAACCTTATCGGTTCTTCCTCTTAAAATAACCGAATTTTGCAAACCGCGAGAATTTATAATTTCCTTCACCTTGTCCTTGTCCTGACCGTCTCCGTATATATGCAGTTCAAGCTCGGGATGCTTTTTATGTACCTTTTCAAAAGCTTCTATCATTACGTCATACCGCTTTTGTTTCATATCCAGCCTTCCAACGGAAACAATACGATTATCTCTCTCTTTATAAGTAACTTTTGGAATACTGTTAAGTGAATTTTTGGGTATTATTGGGTTAGGTATGACAGTGCTTTTATTTTGCAATTTTTGATTGTACGCATAAAACTCACGAGCACCTTCTGTTTGAAAAACAACATAATCAGCCATACCTATCAGTTTATGCCTTATTTTCCCAACAAATCCTTTATAAGCGTACGGATCAGAACGTTCTGAAGCAACTATTTTGAACTTCTTCGAAAACCGATTCTTGAGAATGTACATATATCCCACAGAATCAAGAAACGTAACTATCACGTCCGGTGACTCTTTTTTCATAAACTTACTCACCGCGTGAACAGATTTAATCATGTCCAAAGTATTTCTTACAACTCTGCTTTTGCTTTTTGAAAGATTAAGGTATGAAAATTCAATTCCTTCATCAAGCGGTTGCATAATCTCATCCGAATACATTGAGCATATTTTAACACTATGCCCCTGTCGATGCATCTGATTAGCAACCCATGCTAGCATTTTGGGAGCACCGGAATAATCAAGCGCTTTTATTAAAAAAACAATTCGCATAATTAACCTTTCAAATCCGTCTTAATCTTTTCGTAGTAAGCATTTCTTCTTTCATTTAATACGCTTTCCAAGTAGTTCTTCGATTCTTTAAAGTTTCGAACCGCGGTTGCTTTTTTTTCTTCAACCGAGCTATTGCAAAAAGCGACGACCTTATCAACTATATCGTTAATGCTCTTGCGTTTAACGACATAGTTATCTTCAATAAGTTCCGGTATACCGGCAGTGCGTGCTCCTATACAAGGACAACCGCGTGACATAGCCTCAATAACAGAACGCGGAAGTCCTTCTTGGAGACTAGGTTGTATGTACACATCTGTTTTATCAAGTGAAGTAAAAACCTCATCTAATGACATACGACCTTTAAATTCAATTTGATCGAGCACCCCACACTTTTCGGCAATTTTCTTCAAATAAGATTGATCACCACTACCTACCATGACATATCGAGTTCGAATACCGAGCTTATTCAATTTAGGAATAGCCCTAATCACATACTCATGCCCTTTGTATTTAACATCCACTGCAGCCGTGGTAGTCAATGTTAATGCTTGTTTGTCCAAATTTTCTATCTTCTTCAAGCGATTTTCCAATACATCTTCTCCAACAAGTGGAATCTTTACATTAGATACTCCAATGCTTTCGTTTTCGCATGGATACCTATTTTGCAAAAACCTACTAGTAACGTAGAGTGCATAGTCTGATTTTTTAACGATCTTCTTTGTTTTGAAATAAGTGTATGGAGCTATTATTTTACCTTTTATACCATGATTCCAGTAAGCATCCCAAGTATCACCCATAATTTCTGCAAAAATAGGTTTATTGAATTTCTTTATAAAATCATACGCTCTGCACACAGCAACCGAATGGAGACGCACGATAACTAAATCACAATTCTCAATAGCTTTCTGAATTTTTTCTTTATTTTCTTTGGAAATTGGTTTGAGCAAGCTATCAAATGATATTAATTCTTCTATATATTCGTCCACGGGCACACGTTTGTCGCTGCTATTCACCTTCTCATAACGGGAACATAGAATAAATTTTCCGAAAGTATCAAAATACCTTTTTAAAATTGATTCTACCTGTAAAGCAAAGTAAATTTTTCCTTCAAATTCTCGTGCAACACAGTCCGTTAATAAAAACACTTTCATAATACGTGTTCCTTTCCTAATTATTGTTTTGAATTTTATCGACATACGTGCAAGTTGCCGTCTGTTTTACGAGTCAATTTTACAATTTGTTTCAACATTAAACTCGAACGTTTTTTCATGCATTTTTTCAATCAACCATCTGTTTTAACGCATTAAAAACACACAGAATATAAAACTCTCAACGCTTCTTCGCACAACTAACGTTTATTGATATACCTAAGCATCTTAGGAGTGTTTTCACCGAAGAGCGACTTTCCTGACAACATCTGAGGAAACCAAGTAGACTGTCCTTTCAAATTTGCTTCAACAACAACTATATTGCCATTTGCATCTGCGGTGAAATCCCAAGAAATCATTCCAAGATTAGAGGTAGTTAAATGAAGCTTTTTAGCAGCCTTTATCATATCGGGTATAAAATCAAGCTTATAATTTTCGAATTCGACTTTTGAATTAGGGTGCAAATCAAACTTTTCAAACGAATCGCCGTATCCTAAGCGATATGCATATTTTGATAGATAACCTTCTTCCGATACTGCAATTGACATACCGCCGGCGTGAATATTATCAACCTCACTTCCGCTGCCTCCAACGCGCAAAGAAATCGGGGTTATGTATACGTTATTATCACAAATGTAAGTAATTAGACGAATGGTGTTTACTGAATTTGAATAAAGAGTAGAAAGTTGACTATGTTGCTTTATCTTCTCTTGTACGATAAAATTATCCCCGTACGAATTAAATATTTCTTCAAGACTTTTTCCATTTTTAGTATTTTGACCATTATGAATGTCAAGAACGTTGACGTCTTTTCCGGAACTCGAATCAACAGTTGGCTTTATAACAGAGGAACCGATGTCGCTTATCAAGTTTATCGCAGTTTCTTCGGAAATAGGATTTCTATCCTCATCAAAATACTGACCCTTATTTTTGAAAACAAAGGTTTTAGGAACTCTAACGCCAGCAATTCTGTTATCAAAAAGAACAGCGTTAAAGGATTTATTTGCAAGCACTGATGTGTACTTATACTCGTTTATCTTGTATTCTAAGTTAGCAGAGTACAGAATTTCCGGAAAATACTCTATACAATGAACTCCATTAGAAGCTTCATACAATCTGTGCCATTTGTTTGATATTTTTTTACCGTAATGTTTTTTCCAATACTCGTTGAATTCTTTAGTTTGTTCTTTAGTCCACTTTACGGGTTTATAAAGCTTGCGTTTTTTTGATATTGCGATTCTTTCAAATAGGCGAGTTTTTAGTCGTTCAAGCCTTATTGGCATATTCTCAAAAGAACGGAGAATCGCCTTATAGATTTTCTTCATAAAACTCCCATTACTCCTTCTTCACATTAGGCAAAACAAAATTGTTACCCATATCAAAATCAAATTTATCCAGGGTGTACTGAACATACCCGCTCCACGGATAGAAGGTCAGCTCGCCAAAATATATCTTACCTTCAACACTATAGAGGTCAACTCTTACAAACGGAAAATCTTTCGATAAAATTTTAGCTACTTCAAGCATTGCTTCAAGATTTTCAGGTTTAGGTATCTCTCTATCGCATGCAGGAGCATCCGACGTTACCTGCAGATCATTCCATTCCGTGTCGTAAAAGTTTCTCTTATGTCCTATGTAACGATCAGTATCTACCACAATACACTTCGGATCTCCGTTAAAGCAGAATATTTTATAATCGTCTATTCCGGCCTCTGGATTTGCCTCATTGACAAGCAGTTTTTCAACCACAATCCTGTGCTTTAAGCCATTATATGCCCACTCTCTTCCGGGGTGTTTTTTTGTCAATTTATATCCGACACGAAGTGTGTTTTTTGCATTCTCAATATCAAAATCAGCTTTGTTATTGCAGAGAACAACATTAACTCCGCCACCGCCGTCAGTAGACTTCAAAATAAAGCTTTCAGGTAAATTTTCAAAATCTATTTCGTCGACAGATTCATAAACACCGTAGAGTTCTACAAGGATATCTTCAAGTCCTTTTTCCTTTACGAAGTCTCTAACATCATATTTATCCACGCATGTATGCATGATAGGGTTGCGATAATGGATTTTATACCACTGGATTTTTTCAGTAAAACGCTCGGGACTCTTCAAATTCAGCTTGCGCTTAAGTTTTATTCTATATTGAAGCTTGAGCATGGGTTTGTCCGGAAGCCACCTCAGCATAGATATAATTTTCATGCGTAAGCTTCGACTTTTTATAATGTTTTTGTATCCGTTCATATTAAACCTCAACAAATTCCTTTTCTTCGCCGATTTCTTTTATGTATGCCTCTATGACAATCTGCCTATCGAACTCACGCTCGACCTTTGCTCTGCCGGCGAGTCCCATATTTTTACGTTCCTCGTTTGTAAGCGCGAGGAATTTTTCTATCTTCTCGATAAGATCGGCAGAATCCTGCTGCTTAACGATATAGCCGTTCACACCGTCCTCTACGACCTCGCGGCATCCCGCCCTGTCGGTCGTGATAATTGGACGGCCGCAGGAAAGGCTCTCAAGAAGGACGTTTGAAAGTCCCTCCGGATAGAAGGTGGGATGAACTGTGCAGTGCATATCGCAAAGCACGGTGGTCATATCCTTCACCATTCCGTGATAAATGACCTTCTCACTCTTGGTTATCGCTTCAAGGCGATCCCTATACTCATCCTCACAGAATCCGCAGATATGGAAGCGCGCGGCGGGGTATTTATTCGTTATGTATTCTGCCGCATTGAGATACTCTTCAATGCCCTTCTCCTTCATCAAGCGGGAGACAAACACAAAGTTTACCGTTGCGTCAGAGGGATACTCGGTAAGCTTGAACCTGTCAAGATTTACTCCGCTGCCCGGAATAAGCTTATGCTTTTCCGGATAGAGCTTACGGTCAATGAAGAATTGCATATTCTCCGCATTCTGGAAAAAGATCGTCTGCACCTTCTTGAACGCTCTCCTGTAAAGGAAGGTGGTGAGCTTCTGTTTCCAGCCCTTGTTTTCTACCGCAGTTCCAAGACCGGTAACGTTGGGTATGCAGGGAATTTTAAGCTTCTTGCATGCCAATGCTCCGTATATATTCGGCTTTATCGTATAGGTGAGAACGTAATCCGGGGAAACTTCCTTAAGTATACGCTTGTACGCCTTTATTACCTTCATATCCTTGATGGGGTTAGTACCGTGGCGGTCGATCGCAACCTCGCGGAAATCGCATCCCATCTCTTTCATATCGGGTACGTACTGTCCGTCGGGGGAAACTACAGTTACGGAATGGCCGTCGGCAAGCAGTCGCTGTAAAAGCTCGTAACGGTAATTATATATCGCAAGATCCGTGTTTCCGATAAGAACTATTTTCATACCTTTGCGCCTTCCTCGATTTCTTTTTCTGCTTGATTTTTATTATTTTCGTTCTTATTCGCGTCGTTTCCTTCGCGCTTAAATACAACGGCTATAGTGGAAAAAACAAGCTTCAAATCAAACAGGATCGAGGCGTTCTTCACGTATATGCTATCCAGAATCGCCTTATTCTTGTAGTACACGTCGTCTCTCCCGTGAACCTGCGCGTAGCCGGAGATTCCGGGACGGAGCGCAAAGACGCCGAGCTTCTCGCGCATATCGTTACACTTTGATTCGGTCAGCACAAGGGGACGGTATCCGATAAACGACATTTTGCCGATAAATACGCACCAGAGCTGAGGAAGCTCATCAAGCGAAGTCTTACGCAGAAATTTGCCAACCTTTGTATAATAAAGCTCGGGGTTGGAAAGGAGCGAGGTCGCCGTATCGTGAGGTGTATCGATCTTCATTGAGCGGAATTTAAGGCACTTAAACGGCTTTCCGCCCTTGCCCATTCTGTCCTGCTTGAAAACTACCGGCCCCTTAGAATCGATCTTTATTGCTACCGCAATGACCAAAAACGGGAGGGCAAGCATAAGCAGCATCGCAAATGATGCCAGAATATCGAACGAACGCTTCACAAAGCGGTAAAACAGCCTTTTCTTCTTATTCGGTTCAAAGTCTCTTATGTAATCTGCGTAATATTCATCGTCATATTCGACCGCAGGATCAAATTTCTCCTCATCAAATATCTCTGTCAATGGCGGTCTTACTTCGTTTTCTTCAACGGCTCTTTCTTTCTCAAGCGTTTGTGGCATAGTCAGTCCCTTTCTTGTAATTGTTTTGATACGAAAATGCACCAATCTCTGCTTTTCGTTCGAGTTGGTGCGAGTGTGATAATGATGTTGCGCGTACTTGAAATTTCGTTTAAACGTGCTATTAACCGTTTATTAATATTTGTATTATATCATATATATTAATGAAAGTCAACAGTTTTCCAAATATTTACACCCAATTAATTTGAGTATTTTTCCGTTTTTCTCAACAACGGGGGCGTCAAATTCAGACATAACCTAACAAAAAACGAGATAGATATTGCAAAACCTTCAATGCAATTCCATCTCGTTTTTTTGTTCAGCGCGCTTTCGTACGCTTATCGGTCTCGCTGCGGCTCTTTCACGATCGCGAAAAAACCGTCATTAACATTTTTAAGCAGCTCACGCTGCTTCGCTGCATCAGCCAAGGCTTCTTTTAAGATCTGTTCGTCCTGAGGCACCGCTATATTTACATATCAAGCCTTGCAACGTCCTCCGGAGTTTCTCTGCGAACGGCAACGTATGATTCGCCGTCACGAAGCATAACCACCGGGGGTCTTGGTATTCTGTTATAGTTCGAAGCCATTGAGTAGTGATACGCGCCCGTGGTAAGGCAGGCTATAAGATCGCCCCGTGTCACGTTTTCTGGCATTTGTACGTTCTCTTGAAGTATGTCTCCGCTCTCACAGCACCGGCCGACGACAGATACGGTATCACAAGCGACACCGCTGTGATCGGCAACCGGAAGGATGGTATAGGGAGACCCGTAGAGCGCAAAGCGCGGATTGTCCGTCATTCCGCCGTCAACCGAAACGTAGGTCTTATATCCGGGTATTCTCTTTACCGTTCCGACGGTATATACCGTCAGACCTGCATCGGCAACAATGCTTCTGCCCGGCTCAAGAGATATATCCGGCAGCTCTATTCCAAGCTCATCGGCAACCGAGCGCATATATGCACCGACCTCGGCAATATTTGCCGCGATATCTATCGAGGGCTGTTCGGCAATATAGCGGACACCGTAGCCGCCGCCTATATCAAGCTCAGGAGCGAGGAAGGCATACTTTCTACTAATCAAAGCCACGAACTCCAGCATAACGCGCGATGCGCGGATAAAAACGTCGGAGTCAAACACCTGCGAGCCGACGTGGCAATGGAAGCCGCGAAGGCATATGTTTTTTAGCGAAAGTGCTATCCGTGTAATGTTTTCCGCCTGCCCGGTCTCTATCGCCGAACCAAATTTAGAGTCTACCTTACCCGTCGCGACTGCCGCATACGTGTGCGGATCTATGCCGGGAGTGAGGCGGAGAAGCACTTTTTGACAAGCTCCGCGCTCGCCTGCAATTCTGTCTATTGCGTAGAGCTCCTCCTCGTTATCAACGACGAAGCAGCCGACGCCCGACTCAATCGCGACCTCTATGTCACGGTCTGTTTTGTTGTTTGAATGGAAGCAGGCGCGCTCGAGCGGAAATCCCGCGACCTTCGCCGTGTAGATCTCACCCAGGGAAACGACGTCTATATTCATCCCTTCCTCATTCATTATCTCATAGAGTCTGCGGAAGGACGCCGCCTTAGATGCATAGAAAACTCTGCCGCGGCCTCCGAATGCCGCTTTTACCGCGCCGAGATACATACGGCATCTTTCACGGATGCGCGCCTCATCGTAAAGATAAAGCGGAGTTCCGTATTTTTTCGCAAGCGGTGTCAGAGGCATATTTGCAAAGCAGAGCTCTCCTTCAGCACTTCTAGAAATGTTTTCACAAATAAATTCATTTTTTTCTTTCATTAAAACCATATTATAAGCTCCAAGTACGTGTATAAACCATTATATTAAGGCACAACAACTTCAATAGTATTCAAAAAATGCAGGAGAAGCCGATTCAGAATCCTCCTGCTATTTTGTTATCAAAGCATATGAGCTCGCAGCTCCTCGGGAGAATGCTGTGACAGATCTCCGGGTGCGATATCAAACACCGTTTTCGCGCCACGCTCACCTCTCGCGCTGAGTTTTGCAACAGCGCGGGCATACGCCACAAGCACGCTTGCCGTAAACTCCGGATTTGAATCAAGGCGCAGGCTGAACTCCACGGTATGACCGTTCTCGCCGTCGAAGCCTGTTTTTCCGTTGCGAATAACCGAGCCGCCGTGCGGCATTCCGGAATGCTTTTCACGAAGCTCCTCCATCGTTACGAAGGTAACCGAGGTATCGTAATCTGCAAAATAATTTGGCATCGACTTGATTTCTGACTCAATTCTATCCCTGTCTGCCCCCTCGGCAGCTACAACGTAGCACTCACGAAGATGCTTTTGTCTTGTCGTAAGCTCAGGAGTCTCTCCCGCTCTTACGGCGGAGATTGCCGCAGGAACCGGAACCGTATACTGACGGGCATCTATTACACCGTCAATGCGGCGTATTGCATCCGAATGCCCCTGACTGATTCCCCTGCCCCAGAAGGTATAATCCGAGCCCGATGGCAGGACACTTTCGGCGTAAAGCCTTGCTACAGAGAAAAGTCCGGGATCCCATCCGCAGGATATGAGCGCGACGTTTCCTCCCTCTCTTGCCGCGGCATCCACGTTTGCGAAATGCTCGGGTATTCTTGCATGGGTATCAAAGCTGTCTATTACGTTAAAATGCTTCGCGAGCATCGGCGTCATCACGGGCAGATCGGTTGCACTGCCGCCGCAAAGGATAAGCACGTCAACCTTGTCCTTAAACTCAAGAACTCTGTCTGCGTGATACACCGGAGTGCCGAGCACCGTTTTAACTGTTTCGGGTGCGCGACGAGTAAAAACTGCTACAAGCTCGGCATCCGTGTGATATTTCGTAGCGCACTCGACGCCTCTGCCGAGATTGCCGTAACCGTATATTGCGATTTTCATTATCTTCTCCTGTTCGTCGGTCGAATCAATTTACCGCCATTGCGGCATCCTTTTTTCCCACTCCGTCAACAAGGCTTTTCATATCGTAAAGTCCCTTTTCACAGTTCACAAGAAATGCCGCCGCGGCAATAGCTCCCTCTGCAAACAGGGCTCGGCTGTGCGCCTCGTGCTTAAGGGTTATAGTCTGATTCTGAGTACCGAGAATAACCTCGTGCTCTCCGACGATATTGCCCATTCTTACAGCGTGAATTCCTATCTCCTCGGGTGTGCGCTTTCCCTGACCTGATCTGCCAAGATTGGTATAAGCCTCAGGGCGTACCTCACAAAGCGCGTTGGCTATCATCAGCGCGGTGCCGCTCGGAGCATCTATCTTTCTGTCGTGGTGCTTTTCTATTATCTCGATCTCGGCATCCGGCATAGCCTGCGCCGCCTGCTTTGCAAGCTCAACGAGAAGCGCAACGCCGAGCGACATGTTTGCCGAAAAGAACACGGGAATCTCTTTTGCCGCATTTTTAATACATTCTATCTCCTCTGCCGTATGACCTGTAGTGGCGACAACGGTGGGAATACCGTTTTCGACTGCAAAATCAAGAAGCGCGGGGGCGCAGGTGTGGTGCGAAAAGTCGATAATGCAATCCACGCCTCCGACAGCCTGAATATCGGAGAAGCTCTTTACGCACGCCGGTGCCTCGCATCCGAGAGCAGAGGGGTCGACTCCGACGGCAAGCTTTGCTCCTCGGTAGCCGCCCTCACAAAGCTTTACAACCTCGCGGCCCATATGACCGCATATTCCGTTAAGTAAAATATTCATAACGCCACCTGTCAAATCAGCTTCTGCTCTCTCATAAGACCGAGAAGCTTCTCCTCATTTGCCTTTTCCATAGGAGTAAGAGGAAGGCGCAACGTATTTTCACCGTAGCCCATAGCGCTGACCGCCGCCTTTACGGGAATTGGATTCACCTCGCAGAACAAAGCGTTCACAAGCGGTAGAAGATCAAGCTGAAGCTTTCTTGCCTCACTGACCTTGCCCTCCATAAAGAGCTTGCACATATTCGAGGTTTCGCGAGGCATGATGTTCGAGAGAACGGATATTACACCGATTCCTCCGAGAGACAGAACAGGAACTATCTGATCGTCATTACCCGAATATATATCAATCTTATCACCGCAGAGGTGAGCTATCTCGGCAATCTGCGAAATATTACCGGAGGCTTCCTTAATCGCTACGATATTGGGATGCTCTGCGAGCTCCGCAACGCTTGCGGGAGTGAGATTGCAGCCCGTGCGGCTCGGTACGTTATAGAGTATACAAGGCTTGGTGGATATATCCGCAACAGCCTTGAAGGATTCTATCATCCCCCTCTGGGTAGCCTTATTGTAATACGGGGTGACGAGCAGCATCGCATCCGCGCCAACCTCGCAGGCGTACTCGGTAAGGCTTATTGCATAGGCTATATCGTTTGAGCCGGTGCCGGCGATTACGGGAACTCTGCCTGCAACCTTCTCAACGCAAAAACGGATAGCCTCCTTATGCTCATCATCGGTAAGCGTCGATCCCTCACCGGTAGTTCCGACCGCTACTATCGCGTCAATCCCCTCGGCTATCTGCCACTCGATAAGACGGCCGAATTCCGCATAATCGATACCGTCCTTCGTAAACGGAGTCACAATCGCAGTTGCAGCTCCCGTGAATACTGTGTTTTTCATTTCTGTTACCTCAAAAAAATATTTTTAAAACAAAAAGAGACAGCCGTACGAAAGGCTATCTCTCACAAGCGAAAAAATCCGTTTTTGATGATAGCACTCCGTATAAAACGACAGCAGGGCGGATATTCTCCGAACTGCCAGCCAAGCGTTTGCCAAGCGCCCGCTTCGGCACCTACACCTTTTCCGCACGGCTTCGGCAGCCATTTTTACGTACGGTACTCATCGTTAGGTGCGCCTCTATCCTTGATACCTTATTTTAACACATCCGTTTATTAATGTCAATAGAGTTAAGTATATTTTTAGTAAAATGCAGATTTTGCTTCACTTCACATAAAAATGCTGAGACTCCGCAAGCTCAGCATCTCTATGATATAAAGCGTTTATGTGAGATTAAAGAGACCTCAGATCCTCTCTATTTCATGAAAAGCCACTGTGATCGACCTTTTGGTCGTCACAGAAGCACGGCCTTTCACAGAGTCTTTTGCTGTAGGTATTTATCTAATCTCAATCACCTTATATCCGGCGTTCTCAACTGCGGCGACGATATCGGATACGTCATTACCGTCCTTAACAGTCACCTCTGCTTTTCCGTCCTTGTGGCTGACTGTTGCCGTTTCAACCTCTGCTAAAGACATAAGAGCGTCCCTGACTCTTGCCTCGCAGTGAGGGCACATCATACCCTCGATGTTTAGAATTTTTACCATTTTTTCGCCCTCCTCCACGGTATCAATCTTTGTATTTTCATATTTCTTAAAGAATTTCTTTAGATTAAGTCTTAGTGCATTCATAATCACGGAAAAACTTGAAAGGCTCATGGCAAGCGCGCCGAACATCGGATCGAGCTCCCATCCAAGCCAACCTATAAAAGCTCCTGCCGCAAGCGGTATACCGACTGCGTTATATATGAATGCCCAGAACAGATTTTGACGTATCGTACGCAGCGTCGCTCTTCCAAGCCGTATACAGGACACGACGTCCGAAAGAGACGATCTGACGAGAACCACGTCTGCAGAGTCTATTGCTATATCAGTTCCGCGACCGATAGCTACTCCGACATCCGCAGAAACAAGAGCGGGTGCGTCGTTAATACCGTCGCCGACCATCATTACTCCGTGCTTAGCCGATAGGCGTTCAACAGCCGCCGCCTTCTCTCCCGGCATAAGCTCTGCCATAACCTCATCAACTCCGACCTCTTTTGCAATTGCCGAGGCGCATCCAAGATTGTCACCGGTCAGCATAACAGTTTTAACACCCAGCTTTTTCAGTTCGTTGATCGCTTCCTTGCTATCCTCTCTGACAGTATCGGAGACGGCAATAATTCCGATAAGGGTGCCTGCCCTTGAAAAGAGAAGCGGCGTCTTTCCCTCAGAAGATACCCTGTCACAAAACGAATGAGTATCTGTCGAAAGCGGCACTATATTTCCTATAAATGCCCGACTTCCACCGTAGCATACTTCGCCACCTATTTCAGCGCGAACACCTCCGCCCGCAATCGCAGAAAAGCCCTCGGTCGCATATCTTTTTATATTCGATTTTTCAGAATATTTCATCACCGCTCGCGCAACAGGGTGCTCGCTTGAAAATTCAAGAGATGCAGCAACGGCAAAAAGCTCTGACTCATCCGTTCCGATGGGGAAAACATCCGTTACCTGCATATCGGCAGATGTTATTGTTCCTGTCTTATCAAGAGCTACGCATCTCACCCTGCCAACCGCTTCCAGCGCTGATGCCGTCTTAAACAGGACACCGCTGCGCGCACCGATACCGCTCGCAACCATTATCGCAACCGGAGTTGCAAGTCCGAGTGCACACGGACAGCTGATTACAAGAACGGATATTCCACGCGCAAGGGCATAACCCAAACTATTGTTTACAAAAATCCATATTACGGCAGTGATCAGGGAGATCACAAGTATCGACGGAACAAAGATTTTCGCAACACGGTCTGCCATTTTCGCAATTGGCGCCTTTGTTGCAGAGGCACTCTCTACCATTTTAACAATGCCGGACATTACCGTGTCGCCGCTAACCTTTTGCGCCTCGCATCTCAAAACACCGGACGTATTGCTAGTAGCGGCATAAACATGCGACCCGTGCGACTTTTCCGAAGGAATACTCTCTCCCGTAAGGGCAGATTCATCAACCGCGCTTTCGCCGTCGATAACGATTCCGTCAGCCGGAAGGTTCTCTCCCGGTCTTACTATAAATATATCCCCGACTCGCATTTCGGATGCGGGAATTTTCACTTCAACTCCGTCACGTATTACCGATGCAGTGCTCGGTGTAAGACTCAGAAGTGCCTTAATTGCATTCGTTGTCCTTCCCTTCGCCATAGACTCCAGCATCTTTCCAACCGTTATAAGCGTAAGAATCATTGCCGCGGATTCAAAGTAAAGACCGTGCAATGCGTGTGCGCCCCTTTTTTCGATTATCATATCGAAAACAAGATAAACGCTCCACGTATATGAGACCCCCGATCCAAGTGCAACAAGCGTATCCATATTCGGCGCAAGTCGTACTATGCCGCGAAAACCGCTCACAAAGAACCGCTGATTGATCACCAGTATCAAGCCGGATATCAGCATCTGTGCGACTGCTACGGATATTGGCTCAGCCGTCATGGCTGTGGGCAACGGAAAGCCCCACATTACGTATCCCATCGACAGATACATCAACGGAAGCAGAAGCGCAACGGAGGAAATCAAACGGGCAACGATAGCTCTTTTCTCTTTTTTCGCCTCGTCCGGAGGGTTTCTGTCCTGCGCGTCGGAACTTGCGCATGATGGCACTGCTCCGTACCCTGCTGCTTCAACTGCTTTAATTATATCATCGCTGTCACCGCCGTCAACACGCATTGAATTGGTCAAAAGGCTCACAGAGCAACCGTTAACACCCGACACGCGTAATACCGCTCCCTCTACTCTCGCAGAGCAGGCGGCGCAGCTCATTCCTTTAATTTTAAATTCCTGCATACCTATCTCTCATCATTTTATCATACGGTTTACAACGCTTATCAGCTCATCCACAGCACCGTCGCATCCTGATTTTATATCACTGACAACACAGGTTCTGAGGTGATTTTCAAGTAATTCCTTACTGAACGCCGTAAGCGCGGAGGAAATAGCAGAGACCTGAGTGAGAATGTCAACGCAATAGGCATTTTCCATAACCATACCGCGAACTCCCTTGACCTGTCCCTCTATTCTGCTTAATCGATTCAAAAGACTTTTATACTCATCCTGGGCACGTACTTTTGTTTTTTTGCATTTTTCACAAGTTTGCATAATAATTATCACTCCTTACCATAGTATATTATATACCCCCTGGGGGTATTTGTCAATAACAATTTTAAGGAGCTACAAAAATGACACTTTATATATCACATCTAAGGTTCGATTATGATGCACGATAATGAATAGACCTAAAAATCCCCCGCGGCAGACGATCCTGCAACACGGGGGAGTGCCGTCAACCAAAGGACGGTACGTAGATATAGTTATAAGGAAGGGTTATTACGTCTATTTCGGAGTACTTCTCTCCAATCTCAACAGACTCAGAAAGAACTTCCAGTTGTTCACTGAAGAAAACGTCGGAGAGGTTCGAATAGAAGTCGGAGAAACATTCCTCCAGCGCCTTTTTCGTCAGATCGATCGAAGATGGGGCACATTTGTAGATAAAGCATACGCCGTAATCCAGCTCCACCTCCGAATACGTATCAAGACTCATAGCGAAAGCCTTATCGTAGATGTCGGGATAATAGCTCTTGAACGCCTGCCCAAACTCGGAATCCTTATGGATGTAATATCCGGTCTCGTTCATATCGGGATCTCCCTCGCCGTTATGCGAGAGATAATAGTCAAACATCTCGGCTCCCATTTGCGCTCCGTCTGTCCCGATTGCGGATATATAGGAACGGATTTCATCTATAAGAACCAGTCTCTCACTTTTCTCCTCTTCTGTCAGATCGCGCGTCTTATAAGTACCGTTTTCCATGACGCGGTTGCCGTTTTCATTGACAACAAACGTGGTTTCCGTTCTTATGATCAACAGCTTAATATGTGAGTATTCAGAAAGATATTCATTCGTTTCCTCGGAATTTTCGCGAAGTACCGATCCGTCTGCTCCGCATACAACGGTCTGCGCTGAGGAAGCCTTGTAAAGCATCTCTACAGCCTTCTTATAGCTGTCGAAATCAAAGCCGAATTCGCTTACGGCATCATTAAACTTACTTACGTTGCCGCCAGCCTTGTACTCAAGGGTCTCCTCAATGGCAAGTTCAATCGTTTTCTCGTCATCATCGGAAAGCTTCGCGTACTTATCAAACAGATAATTCGTAACGGCTATCTGCTTTATATATTTTTCAGTTCCGTCACGCAGCAGCTCGCCGTACGTCTTACCGTTCTCAGATGCCGTAGCCCAGAATCCCGGAGAATCCTCAACGCCCTTAATACCGCTGAGCGAGAGCATATTCATATAGCTGTACTTATACTGAGAGGCAAAGAAGGATGCCGTCGGCACATCCATTTTCACTCCGTTGTAATTTATTACGTTATTTTTGCTTTTTACTCCGGCTACGATTCCGAGAGTTGCACCCAAAACTACAACTAAAGACGTGAATATGCAAATAAATATTGTCAAAAAGCGAGGTTTCTTCACGTTTTCCGTATTTGCACTTGCACTACTTTTTTTATACTTTGGCATTTATTTCATCCTCCGATTTTATTGCGTAATAATCGGTAACTACACATTTTGAAAGCTCTATAGCATCATCCGCCGAATGCACCTTGGCAACGATGCTCGTTGATCCTCCCGATCTGAACGAGAGTGTTTTATACTTACCGAAAAGCTCAGACCATACCGAAAGCTCAAGCTTATCCGCTGTGAAATTGAGAAGTCCGCCCCGAAGCTCTATCCGCCTTATTGCGCATCTTGCGGAAAGTGCACGTATCAAAGACACCTTCAAAAGACGCATAACCTCACGCGGAGGTTCCCCAAATCTATCAATAAACTCGTCAAGCACGTCCTGCATATCCTCAGGCTCTGCTATAAGAGATATTTTCTTATACATCTCCATTCTCTGTGAGTCGGCAAAGATGTAAGATTCAGGAATATTGGCGCTTACGCTTATGTCCACAGTAGACTCCGATGGCGCCTCGGTCTTTTTTCCGCTTTCCTCAAGCACCGCTTCATTTAAGAGTCGAACGTACAGATCATATCCGACACTGTCTATATATCCGTGTTGCTCCGCGCCGAGAAGATTTCCCGCGCCTCTTATTTCAAGATCGCGGAGCGCGACCTTGAAGCCTGCACCGAACTCGGCAAACTCTCTGATCGCCGCAAGTCTTTTAGTCGCGACCTCTGAGAGAGCCTTTCCCGCGCGGTAGGTGAAGTATGCGTACGCCTGTCGCGAGCTTCTTCCTACCCTTCCCCTTATCTGGTGAAGCTGTGAAAGACCCATTCTGTCGGCATTTTCTATTATCAGGGTGTTTGCGTTCGGAAGATCCACCCCCGTCTCAATTATCGTTGTACACACGAGGACGTCTATCTCACCGCGCACAAGCAGCTGCCATATATCCTCAAGCTCATCCTTATCCATCTGCCCGTGTGCAAATGCGACACGTGCCTCGGGAAACGCCCTGATTATTCTTCCCGCAACAAATTCTATGTCCTCTACCTTATTATAGAGATAGAGCACCTGACCGCCCCTCGATATTTCCTTTGCGATCGCATCAAATATCACACCGTCATCGTGCTCAAGCACATAAGTCTGCACGGGTCGGCGCTCACCCGGTGCTTCATCGAGTATTGACATGTCGCTGATACCGTTCATCGCCATATTAAGGGTACGCGGTATCGGAGTCGCCGTCAGTGTCAGAACGTCAACGTTCTTTGCCATCTCCTTCAGCTTTTCCTTCTGGGCGACGCCGAAGCGCTGCTCCTCATCGACGATAAGCAGTCCGAGATCACGAAATTCCACGTTCTTTGAAAGAAGCTTATGTGTTCCTATGAGCACGTCGATCTCTCCGCGCTTCGTTCTTCTCAATATCGCTTCCTGTTGCTTCGGAGTACGAAATCTCGAAAGCATTTCCACGGTTATAGGATAGCTTCGCATACGCGACGTCGCGGTCTCTAAATGCTGAAGCGCAAGGATGGTAGTAGGCACGAGGATAGCAACCTGTTTTCCCCCCATTATTGCCTTAAATGCCGCACGAAGTGCAACCTCTGTCTTTCCGAATCCAACGTCACCGCACAGTAGTCGGTTCATCGGGACAGGCTTCATCATATCAGCCTTTATTTCCTCTATGGCAGTGATCTGAGACTCTGTCTCCTCGTAATTGAATGATGCGGCAAATTCATCCTCAAGGTCGGAATCGGCAGGAAAGGCAAAGCCCGGCTTTCGCTGCCGCTCTGCGTAAAGATTTATCAGATCCTTCGCTATATCACGGGCGGCATTCTTCGCCTTAGTCTTTACACGGGTCCATTCCTTGCCTCCCATATGGGATAGCTTGACCTTGCCATCCTTATCTTTTTCTCCAATATACTTGCCTATATATTCAAGTCTGTCGCACGGAACGAACAGCTTATCCGTTCCGGCGTATCTTATAGTAATATAATCCTTCGTTATTCCGTCAACCGTGACCGCCTGCATTCCCTCAAAAAGACCGATACCGTAGTTCGAATGAACGACGTAGTCTCCGGGAGAAAGATCAGCATAGCTTAGAAGCCGCTGACCTGCACCGCCCGCCTTTTTCAGTATTCGCTGACGGCGTCTGTTTGCTATTACGGCACGGCCGAGATCCTTTGCCATTGACAGGACTGCTATTTTCGGCGATATAAGATCATACCCCTCCGAAATATTGCCTATCGCAATAGCTACCCTGCCCGGCTCAAGTCCCGAATAATCATAGTCCGCGACGTCATATACCGGCAACGCGGCTATATCGTATTCGGCAAGAGTTGAGATAAGAGACTGCGCACCCGCCTTATTATCACACAGAATAACCGTACGGTACATTGCCGCACGGAAGGTCTTTATATCCTCAACAAGCATGCTCGAATTGTCTCCGTAGGAAACAGTCCTCCTGCATCTGAAGCCGAAGATCCCTGACGTGCGCAGATTTCCAAGTCCCGAGGAAAAGGGATTTATGTGAATTGTAACATTGGTTTCAAGAAATGAATCGTAATATTTTGAGTCGCGCGAGTATTTTGCCGCAGACTCGGTAACAAGCCCCATCTCAAGCATTGATGCTCGATCGGAATCAAGACGTTCGAGTCTGGATCTAAGTTCCTCGCGAGAACCGTTTGTATCAAGCACGAACGCAATACATCTGCCACACGAGGACACATAGCTAAACAGATCAGCCTCATCCTCGTAAATTATACCCATATATTTATCTCTGAAATTGATCGGAAGAGAGGATTCAAGAGCTCCTTTCTCCGCGGAAAGCTTCATTCTCAACTCATCCGAGTTACATTTTGTAATAAGCGATTCCACTGCGCGAAGAATACGCGCCCTTGCCGCAGTGCTGATCAGAACCTCACCCGCGGGAATCAGCGAAATGGATTCAACCTGAGCAACAGATCGCTGCGATATAGCGTCAAAGCTTGCTATTCTGTCTATCTCATCACCGAAAAACTCGATCCTCACAGGATCGGAATCTGCCTCCGCCCATATATCTACAATGCCTCCGCGACGCGAAAACTGCCCCGCGCTCTCCACGAGCTCCACCCGCACGAAGCCGAGGGTAATAAGCCGCTCAACCAGATCGTCAGGCGATATCTCGTCACCGCATTCAAGCGAAACCGTAAGCGAAAGCAAAATCTCCTCCGGAATAGTACGTGCAAGAGCCGCGGACGGCGTGGTAACTACGGCATCGCACTCCCCGCGCATAACCGATAAAAGCACCGAAAGCCTCTCACGCTCTGTATCGTGGGAGGCAGAAATATTATGAAATACGAAATCGCGCGGCTTGTAGCTCAGCGCGCGGAGTCCCGCGCCTGAAAGCTCCGCAGTATACCTGTCGCGCTCCGCATCGGATGAGACAATGATGACAGCCGGGGCGCGCACCTCTTTGCGAAAGGCGTATATCGCCTCAATGAGATATGCCGCACCGGCACCGGCTGTCAGTCCGTTGATTACGATCGGCTTTGGCAATCTTTGCTTTAACTGCTCGCGAACCGTGTTGCAGGATTCGCCGAATTCCCGATCGTAGCTTATAAGACCTGAAAGTCTTTTCACGCTATATATCCTTTTTAAAAATTACTTTGAATACTTATTCATCGCTTCTTCTGTTTTCCCCGCCAGAATAAGCTCGACAGACTCGGCTATCGACTCGCATTCAGCCAAAAGCTTATCCATATCTGCCACAGGGAATTTTCCAAGCACCCAATCAACAAGGTCATAATCCGGCGATGGCTTCTGTCCGACACCAATCTTTATTCTGGGGAAATTATCACTTGAAATGCATTGAATGATACTTTTAAGTCCGTTGTGACCGCCTGCGGATCCCTTGCGCCGTATCCTCATTTTTCCGGGCTCAAAGCTTATCTCGTCGTGAAGTACGATAATATTTTCCACAGGTATCTTATAGAATGATGCTGCGGCAGATATCGCCTCGCCGGACGAATTCATAAAGGTCTGCGGCTTCATAAGAAGCACGCGGTATCCGGCAACCGTAGCCTCAGCAGTCAGGGCACGGAATTTCAGTCTGTCGATTCTGACACCGGCACGGACGGCGATATAATCAATAGCAATAAATCCTGCGTTATGCCGCGTCTTCTCATACTCCTGTCCGGGGTTTCCGAGTCCGACGACAATATGTGTTATCGGGACGTGCTCATCCTTCTTTTCAATTTTCTTAAACAGATCAAAAATATTAGCCATTGTTTACCTTATTATTCCCTTGCAAGATCACCGCGCCATATATTGGCAGAAACGTCGGATGGCATATTCCATGCTCCGCGAGGAGAAAGGCTGATTTCCGTGACACGGGGGCCATCGGGCATGCATGAACGCTTAAACTGCTGAGTGAAGAAACGACGAACGAAAATGTCTAGATAGTTTTTTATATCTTTTCTATCATATTCGTCAAATACACTATGTGCGAAATTGAGTATCTTAGATGGAGAATATCCGTATTTAACAGTATAGTATAGGAAGAAATCGTGAAGCTCATAAGGACCTACGATACCTTCTGTGTGTTGTTTGTTTTCGCCGTTGTCGAGAGGCAGAAGTTCGGGACTGATCGGCGTGTCTATAACATCTCTGAGAACAGATCCGAGAGTTGGCATTCCCTCTTCACACGCTTTGTCAGCGGCATAGGATATTATGGAGCGCATCAGTGTTTTTGGAACAGATCCGTTAACACAGTACATAGACATATGATCGCCGTTATAGGTTGCGAAACCAAGCGCAAGCTCGGAAAGATCACCCGTGCCCACGACCAATCCCCCCTCAGCGTTTGCAATATCCATCAGAATTTGCGTGCGTTCACGAGCCTGAGAATTTTCATACACTACGTTGTAATCTGATTCGTCATGTCCGATATCCTTAAAATGCTGCAAAACCGCAGCCTTTATATCAACAGTACGAGCCGTGCATCCAAGCTCCTCCGCCAGAGCAAGAGCGTTGCTCTTCGTTCTCTCGGTAGTGCCGAAGCAAGGCATCGTTATCGCTATCACCCTGTCTCGCGGGTATCCGAGCTTATCCATAGCCATCGCGCATACAAGAACCGCAAGTGTCGAATCAAGACCGCCGGAAACACCGATAACGGCACATTTAGAATACGAACGTTCGATTCTAAGTGCAAGACTTCTTGACTGGATCTCAAGAGCAAGTGCACACGCCTCACGACGTTCATCTTCACCCTCGGGGATGAACGGGAAACGCATTATTTCATCACTCTCTTTGAACGAAACGTCAGTTGGTGAGCTAACAGGCGGTATTTCGGAATACAGTATAGCTTCGTCAAATAGCTCTGACTCTGCTATTATCTCCCCTCCTGCCGATACAAGCCTTGGTGCAGCGTATATTCCGTCAGTGCCGCTCTCACCGCATCCCGCGCCTGCTACAACAAAGGGGACGCCTATCGACGCGGACACACTGTTCGCATATTCTCTGCGCGCTTTAGCAAGTCCGAGATATTCGGGCATCGAACAAGGATTGATTATAAGAGAGACTCCGTCGCATGAAAACGCTTTATCATCACCTATTTTTACGAATACGTCACAGTCGTCGTTTACCGAGTATATATGATCGCGAGCTACGTCAACTCTCTGTCCTGCAACCATTGCAGAAATGCCTTGATCCGGAACCTTTGAAAAGTGTGCCGTTTCAAGACCGGACGCGCTGATGCCTATTATCTCACCGCAATGCACGCAGGCAACCGCGTTATAAGTATATCCCTCGCATTTTATCGGAAAACCGATAAAGCTCATAATATCTAATTTTTCCGTAGCTTCAACGTACTGCGTCAGTGCCGCTTCGGCGCGGTCGAGCAAAACGTCCTGGTAAAAGAGATCACCGGCGGTTGCCCCGGTTAATGTAAGCTCGGGAAATACTATAAGATCAGCACCGTTTGCGCACGCCTTTTCTGCCTCGGATACACAAACCGCTGCATTGTATTCCGGGTCACAAAGACGTATGCGCGGCGATGAAACTGCAATTTTCGGTTGTTTTTTCATAATTATTTGTTCTCTTTCACAAGTATAAGCTTGTCTGCATAAGGGAGCTTTTCTATTGCATCGCAAAGGGTATGCCACTCCGCAAGCTTATGGCTCTTTCTGGCGTAATAAATGTTTATCAGCACCTCGTAGTTCATAGATACGGTACGCATCTGATTAAATGACGAGGGGAGTAGCTGTATCATATTATGCCAATGAGATCTGTCCTTAGTCTCATTAAATTTAACACGCTCCGCCTCAAGATAGTCGATTATTGTATCGAGAACAGCAAGGGCATCCTCCGTCAGGCGGTCGCATGAAAAATCCTCACGGCAAAATTCCTTCGCCTGTATCTTATGCATAGTGGAGGTGGAATTGGCAACAGTGCCGACCTTGTACGTGTCAAACTCCTTCCACCAATAGAGGGGCGCCGTAATATCCATTGAAACTATAATCTGACGCAAAAACTTTCTGTGATCACTTCCCGCAACGGCAAGCTTGGATGCAAGAGCCAAGTCGTTTTCTCCAAGAATATACTCACCATTCTCGTTATAATAGCTGTCCATTCTCGCCCAGCTGTTCATTGGGTTGCGCGCGCCGCGTATCGCGTTTTCCATGTTAACCACGCTGATTCTTTCTACTTTAAGCATGATGCCCTCCGCATATAAATATTCATTTTATATTGTATCATAGTAGATATGGGTTTGTCAAGTTTGACAAAAGCAACAACCCACGGTTTCAAAAAATCCATATGTTTTAAGGCGTCATTTCGTTTTATACTAAATTTATCCACCTCGGACACAAAACCCTAGCAAATCTGAATCATTTTTGTCCGTTAAATGATGCTCGGCTAATCGAAAAAAGAATTTTTAGATTTTTGAAATTATTTTTCAAAAAACACTTGACAAACGACATATCCTTTGATATAATATTAGAGCGTCTGACGGAAGGTTAGCTCAGTTGGGAGAGCATCTGCCTTACAAGCAGAGGGTCATAGGTTCGAGCCCTATACTTTCCACCAAGAAGGATTCCCTTCATTCAAGAATGGCTTGGTAGCTCAGTTGGTTAGAGCGCTAGCCTGTCACGCTAGAGGTCGTGGGTTCGAGCCCCATCCGAGTCGCCATTCTTGTACGCCTCTGTAGCTCAGTTGGTAGAGCAGGGGACTGAAAATCCCCGTGTCGTTGGTTCGATTCCGACCGGAGGCACCATCCGCGGATTTAGCTCATTTGGTAGAGCGCCACCTTGCCAAGGTGGAGGTGGCGGGTTCGAGCCCCGTAATCCGCTCCAAAAAGAAAAGCACCCGCTGTGGGTGCTTTTCTTTTTGCATACACAAAGCGGAGCTTCTCCGCACCTGCGGATATTAGCTCTGCGGTATAGCAAATGCAACATGGAATTTTACTTTATGTAAGATAATCTCTTATTTTATCCGCTATATTCGCGCACAAACAATGTAATGCTTATTAACCTGCCGCTCTGCCCGCTGTTTTTTGTCCTGTTTTCATTCAAACGAAGTATTTTTATTGTTCCTTCGCACTTTCAACATTCGTAAATATTTTTAAAAAAGCCCTTGACTTTTACCTATCACAGTGATATAATATACTAGGTTTTCCAAGGAAATCATCAATATATTGGTATCTGGGTGTGGCGCAGTTGGTAGCGCGCTACCTTGGGGTGGTAGAGGCCGCAAGTTCAAGTCTTGTCACTCAGACCAAACATTTTCATCGTTATGCACAAAAACGATGCCGAAAGACGAGCTTATAGCCGTCGAAATGCACTATATTTAGTGTTTTTTGATGTCTATAGGCTTGTCTTTTTTTGTTTTCTTTTTCGTGAGTTGCAAAAAAAGTTGCAAAAAGGGGTTGACTGATTTTCCCTATATATGCGCTCCAAAATCCCGATTAGCAAAAGACACTAAAAAACACGGAAAGGAAAAAATGAAAAACAAGGAAAAAGTAAAGGAACAACTGAAACAAGCTCAAACAAAAGAGCGAAAGAAAGGCACAGGCACAAGGGAAACTGTCAAACGGAATATTTCCCGAAACAAGAAAACAGGCAAGTACATTGTTACCCTATATCTTGGAGCGGAATTAGGGAAACCAAAACGGAGCTTTCAAACGTGCGACACCCTCAAAGAGGCAGAGGCACTTTTGAAAAAGCACGAATACGAAAGGGCGAACTTAGGAAAACGGAGCACAAACACGCAAATAACCATTGAAGAATGCGCAAAAGCCTATATCGCAAACAAACCGCTCGCACCAACCACAAAAGAGGACTATGCCAATATATTAAGGCGCATTGTCAGCAGAGGACTTGGCAGAAAAAAGATAATCCGTACAAAAAAGATTGATATACAGGAGTATATAGACGGACTTTTGCGAGAGGGAGAACTAAAGGCAAAAACCATAAACTCCGACCGCACATTTCTCTGCTCTGTCTTTAATTATGCGAAAGATTGTGAGTACATTTCCGACAACGTCGTAGAGCGTGTAAAAAGGCTTCCTGTTGACGAATTTGAGGGAACGGCATACACAGAGGGGCAAATAAAAGAACTGCTCACAGAGATAGAAAATAGCGGTGATTTGAGGCTCAAAGCCTTTGTATATCTCGGTATGTGCGAGGGAATGCGCAGGGGCGAAATATCGGGGTTGAAATGGGAAAATATCGACTTTGAAAACAGGCGCATACACATTATCGAAGTGAGGACACCTATCAAGGGGCAAGTCATAACGAAAGAGCCTAAAACAAAAAAGAGCCGTAGAACAATAGCTATGACAGATATTGTGAGAACGTGCTTGATTGAATACAGGCAACAACAGGAAGAAAGCGGACTACTCGGAGAGTATGTCATAATCGGAGAAAAAGGACTCCCTCTCCGACCAAACCAAATGAACAACAAGCTCACCCGATTTCTTGAAAAGCACGATTTGAAACACATTCGCATTCACGACCTACGGCACACGTTTTGCACACTCGGCATTGATAGCGGACTTGACTTTGCGCATATGGCGAAATTCTTGGGGCATTCAAATTCACGAATTACAGAGCAGATATACACGCACCTAAAGGACGATAGCATTGACAGAGTGGGAGCGGTAATGCAAAACGCACTCTCCGAAATTATGAATGTACGAGCCGAAAACTAAACACGCCCTATTATAGGCGAACTCAAAATTTCAATAAAAGATTTTCGGGTATAAATATGCGTAGAATATATGATTTTTGTTTTCGGGAATATCCCCTATTATCGGCTACAATAGCCGTCACAGATGTGCGGTAAAACCTAAGAAAGGACTAAAAAATGATACACACGGCAGAATTGATAAAAGAAATAAGCGAAGAAGAATACAAATATATTTTGTCACTCGTTGAGAAATTCGAATACAGAAACAACAAGGCGCACATATACGCACTTGCAGAATACGGAATTACGGACATAGAAATAAACCGATATGTAGCACAAAACTCACCGACAATTACATACTACTGCAAAGCGATTATAAACCTTGCAAGGCTCTCTAATGACGGAAAGCAAGAATACAGGCTTTTCACAGATATTACGGACACAGAAAAGCTCTATAAATATTTCAAAAAGTATATGGGGGTATATCTCCCCTATTCTTCCGATTTGAGCGAATGGCGCACACGGCGCATTGATTACACGGTGGATATAAAAACTCCACTTGTAGAGGCTCATATAAGGGCATTACAGAGGGGTAGAAAGCCACCAACAATGAAAATACCCGACAATAACCAACACAAACAAGAACGCAATAGAAGGCATTTTAAAGGCTCTGTGCGCTATCACAACAAAAGCACTATAATCAACATATACGACAAGTATTTTGAGAGGGAATGCAAACAGAGAGAACGGCAATACACCGATATAGAAGAGCTTGTAAAAAGTCAAGATATTTTGCGCATAGAGGTACAATGCCTTAAATCAAAAACGAATTATATAAAAACAAAAAAGAGATTTGAGGGAAAGGAAATCAAACACTATTTGAGCCAATATGCGGAGATTGAAAATATTATCTTACGTGCCTATACGCAAATAGCCGGACACGCAAATTATTATCCCTATAATAGGGCAAGAGAACTTATCGAGAAATCGTCAATCAACAGGCGCACACGGGCAATAATGACAGATGTATTAGCCTTGATAAACGGCAACAGAGGCACACGGAGCGTTTGGAAAGCCGAACTCAAATACAATGAGCTTTACCCGAACGGAATAGCCTTTAAAACCATTCTAAAGCACTTTGAGGAAATCGGGGTAAATCCCGTTACTTTACCGAAAGATGTTGAATTTCTCCCTAACTTAGGGGAAGAAATCACCAAATACTTTGATACCCTCAAAAAATCAACTCGAACATAAATGCCAATTATGGAATTAAAGGCTATTGTAATTCACCCTATAATAGGGGAAGTTTTCGAACACATCACCGAACATTAAAAAACAAAGGAGAAATACAATGAAATTTATCAATATGGAAAACGGACAAATACTCTCTAAAGGCAGATTTGAAACCGCCAAAATTGAAGGTATGGAGAGGGATACCGACAATAAAAAGGCTATGGATTTTGTTTTTGAATATGCCACAGACGAAACAATGATACCCTCTATAGGTTTTCCTGCGTTTTGTATTGCAAGTATAACAAAGTCGAACACCTTAAACGTTACAGGTATGATATACTTGGATTTGGAAACTTAC
This sequence comes from Eubacteriales bacterium, assembly GCA_045652665.1. Taxonomy (GTDB): domain Bacteria; phylum Bacillota; class Clostridia; order Oscillospirales; family CAG-272; genus UBA1740. The sequence goes on from JAZRUS010000016.1 coordinate 37,596, forward strand.
ATAATGATAGAGCTTGAAAAGCAAGAGCAAGAAGCTCTACTATGCTATATAATCAACCTACTTGACGATTAAGGGGCAATATAAGGGGTTTAGGGGCTATTAGAGCCCCTTTTCCTTTACTCTGCGATAAAAAGTATTAGGCTTAAGATTGAGCGTTTCCATAGCCTTTTTTGCGGTTATTTCGCCCGCTCTCCACCTACGGCACACCCTTACAAATTCCGTATCGTCTACGGCAATAGCGGAACGACCTTTATATTTGCCCTCACGCTTGGCAATCTCTATGCCCTCTGCCTGTCGTTCAAGTATATAACCTCTTTCAAGCTCTGCCATAGCCGCAAATATCGTGAGCATAAATTTTCCGCTCACAGAATTAGTATCAATGTTTTCCTTTAAGGAAACGAAATCTGCACCTTTTTCCTTTATCTTTTCGACAATATCCAACAAGTCTTTTGTATTTCTTGCCAATCTTGAAATACTCTCTACTACTACTGTATCACCTTCACGTATGTACGAAAGCATTTCCGAAAGTTTAGGGCGCTTTGTATTCTTTCCGCTCTGCTTGTCAATATAAACTTTTTCAATGCCCATACTTGCAAAGGCTTCTATTTGTCTACTCTCGTTCTGCTCCTGTGTTGATACTCTTACATATCCGATTTTCATTTGTTTGCTCTCCTTATTATTCGTGTTATTCCTCCCCACAATGGGGGCAACCGCCTTTCGACACGACCATTATAGCACACATTTTCGAATATGTCAATAGGATTTGTGGATATATTTGACACATTTCAAAAATTCTTTTGCAACTCTTTTGACACACTTCGCCGTTATTGCAATAGGGTATACCCCATTGACACAAACAAAAAGAGGGGGCATTTTACACTCCCACAATAGATATTTTTATAATATCCTATATGTCCACCTCTTTTCACTCACACAGGCTCGCAAATTCGCCCGAACCTCTTGATTTTATGGCGAATTAGTGATATAATGTATGCACCACACATTTTATTGAATATGCCCATACAAGGGGGAATACTACCTATTGGTAAAAATGTATTCTCTCACCCTTTGTCGTGGGCAAAAATGTGTGGTAACATTGAGGGGTACGTTTTTCGGTGTACTCTCTCAATGGGGGTACACCTTTTTATTTCCCACGAAAGGACAAAAACTATGAAAAAACTTGTTTGTTTACTGCTCTTTATTTGCGCCACATTGGTTTCTTGTACAGGCAATACAGAAATCGCTATTGAAAATCTCTCCCTCTCCGAAAGCACCTTAGAATTGAAAGTAGGAGAAGAATACTCCCTTACTGTTGAAATATCCCCATCAAATGCCACTAATCAAGCGGTAACTTGGAGTTCAAGCAATCCGAACGTAGCTTTGACAAACGACAACACCGTATATGCACTACAAGAAGGTACTGCAATTATTTATGTACGAGCGCAAAACGGCACTGTCGAAGCCTCGTGTGTTGTGAACGTAAAAGCTCCCACTGCTTACGAGCAACTGTCTGAAAAGGAACGTGCCGTATATGATGCTATATTGAGCATTTCATACCAATTCAAAAATCCAAGTAGTGTAAGAGTTGTTTCGGGCGGTGGTATAGTCACCACAGGGGACGGCGCAGGCTCAGGCTTTTATAGATTGTCTGCAACAAATAGCTTTGGAGCAACTACAACCGATTACTATGTAATTGCCGTTACCCCTTCGCAATCCATAGTTCAAAGTATTTCCTCTTACGCCACAAGTGAAGAAATCGCAAAGTGCTTGACAACAAACGAATTTGACATTGCAAAGGTAAACAACGCCCTCAACGAAAAATGGAGCAAGTAAATTTTTAATTATACTTGACTATTTTCTCATTTGTGATATAATTGAGTTGCAAAAAAGTTGCAAAGTCGCATTCTTCACCTATGATAGGGCAACTCTTTTTGCACAATAAAACCATAGTAAAATATAGTGTTTTTCAAATGTTTTCGTATAATAGGACGAGATTTCAACCATATTTCAAGCGTTCAAGTCTTGTCACTCAGACCAAAAAGGAGATTCGCAAGAATCTCCTTTTTTCTTTCTTTTTCACCCGAAATCACCCATTTTCTCGCATTTTGCGGCCTAAATCCTGCCTCAAAGGCTCTCACAATCTGACCACATAAAACCTCAAAAAAGCGGTTTGACCACATGTTTGACCACTTCGCTGACCACATGTGAATTTTAGGGTATATTTTTCAATAAATCTAACCAAATATTAAGGCGGTAATTGTTTTAGCGATTGCCACCTGCCAGCATACTTTACACACATTGATATGTAGTTTTATAGAATAACTGCAACAACATATTAGTAAAAATCAGTTAGATCATACCAAATATCCTTTTTATCTCGCCAACAAGAAACGAAAGCAAATGGTGTGAACTGTTCTTCAAAACTAGTCGACATAACAACTTTATATATCAAATCACCATAAAAAGAAACATAAGCAATTATTTCTTTGCCCTGTTTACCAATAACAACTATATGCGATTCATCTTTTCCCTTTTCTTTTATCCATCCCTCAATTTTATGGTTATCAAACTCTTTTACTAAACACAATGCGGTATTTGATATAATTTTACTTCGTATATCATTAAAGCAAGATAATAAAACAAACTCTTGTCCTTTTTTATAAGCTAAAACATTGAATGCCGTCTTTGCCAATAGAAAATACAAACTGTCATCCTTAATTCCCCCATTCAACTTATATGAAAAATCATACTCTCCGCCAACCGAGGTATTGACTATTTTATTATTCCATGGTTGATTGTTGATAATGTCCACCACACGCTTTGTTGTAACAAACGGTACATTACAATACACATACAAATTATCATAATAACGCCCAATTACCACTCCAGAGAAATCCAACCTGTGTTCTGTTTGTATAGGTATTAGCTTACTATAGTCAATTTTGTTCGGCAAAACAGTTTTTACAATACTATCAGATTCTTTTAAGTCGTATGTTCCTCCAGACAAAACTACTTTATCAATAATTAAATTATTATTGAGTGAGATTAGAATTTGAGATAAAAAATATGCTTTTTTATCTAATGTAAATCCTAATTTATATTTCATTTCTTGTGACTGAATATAACCATATTTTTCATTCAATTTCAACAATTGTATGTGAGGATTGTTTTTTCGATGCGGAGTCATTTTCCCGCGATGCGCTGGCCCAATATAATTCCTCACCCCCGCAATTAGAGTAGTTCTCAATGCAATTGCTTCCAGTTTTGAAAACATTTCATTTGCTTGATCAGAAACATAACCTCGTGGAAGTTTTAGCGTCCCTCCCAAGCCAGCCGGCACAACATGCTCTTGCTTATTATATGTTAATTCTTTCGATTCATAATATATACATTGTTTTTTCATTTGCCATCTCTCCAATACATAGAGAATACTATTGCGCTTAATTAATTCGATTTTTTATGTTACGCTTGACACACCACCGCGACCTTGAAAATTTCATCGCGTTTATGTTCAAGTAGCTCGTATTACTCATTTTCTAAATTATACCACAAGTACTGATTATATTCAACACGATTATGTAAACATCGAGGCGGCAGAATTCTCTGCCGCCTTATTAATCAAATATTATTCGTCCTTTAACCTTCGAAGCGGCTGCTCAAACTGCGAAATCAAGGCATACAAAGGCTCTCTTCCTTCAAACAAACTTTGATATGTTGGAAACTCCTCAAACAAATGCAAGGCATCAAAAGTATCTCTAGCCATTCCTGCAGTAACCACTCTCGTTTCGCCATAATAGTTAATAAAATAGGTATATGTTTTCGAAAAAATTCCTTTTTTAGATTTCCTTGTGAATTTTGTTTTTAATCCGTTTCTTTCGCAAACCACGCCCTGTTTTTCTAACGCACGTATAAATTCTTTCATAGATATATCGTATCGAAAAGAAGTATTTTTGTTTTCTACCATTCGCCTTAATACATATGCTATAGTATGGATTACAGTGTCATCTTTTTTCTCGAATTTTTTCCACGCGTTCTTATACTTAACAGATACACTGTCATCTGCAACAGCTAGTACTAATTTTTCAAAATCATTTATTCCTGCTGTTGGATAATAATTGTATGATTGTAATTGCGCTAAAAGTGTCAGCAATGCCGTTCTTTTATTTCCGTCGTGAAATGCATGATTTTTCACAAGTCCATAAAATAATGTAGAGCATATTTCGATGTTATCCGTATATTTTCTACGTCCGTTATATCCGCATGTTTGTCTGCATATTGCGGAAGTTAGCAAATCATAACTTCTAACGCCAACCAACATACTCTCAACTTCTGCTTCTGCCGTTGGGTCAGTAAAATAATCTGCCAAAATATAGTGTGCCTTCAATACATCAGATACATTAACTAACGGGAATTTTATTTCTTCGTAATCTGGGCACTTGCTTATATCATAATCAAATGCTTCTTTGAGCGCATCAGGTAAATATTTCATTATGTTCTCCAATGACGATTCGTTATGCATATATTATACCCCCTTTGTCGAGTTTTGTCAATTCATACATTGTTATTTGATGCTATTATTGACACACTATTTAAATTATTTTATTCAAACTTAATACGATTATGTTAACCACTTCTCTTCTTTGTTTAATGCTGTATAAAATTTGCCATCATGCGATACCGTATTCGGCTTTCATTCGGGTTATAAGCTCTGCGAGCTTTGCCTCGCACTCGGCCTCCGTAGCACCGTACACGTTCTCCGAGATTCGCTTTCCGTTGACCGTCGGGGTATATCTGCCCTGCCAACACCTCGCGCTTAACTGCTTGACGTAGCCTGTTCCTGGCTTGCGCTTTTTACCCTTGTAAGGCTCGAAGACCTCCATCGGAGGCTTTTCGGGTTTGCCGTAATCTTCGTCATCGTATGCACACGCTGAATCGGGAGCACCAACCGCTGAGCTTAGTGCTTTATCGATTGCCTTCGCTGCACTTCTCATTCCCTCGTCGGTTACGTGCGAATACACGTTCAGCGTAGTTTCTACCGACTCGTGTCCGATTACGTTCGCGAGCGTTTTTATATCCATGCCGTATCGAAGCGACTGGGTTGCAAAGGTATGCCTTAGAGCATGGAACGGCACGTGCTTACATCCTGCTCGTTCAAGTATCTTGTCGAGGCTCTTTCGACATGCCGTTGGATCTCTCGGAACGTCCTCACTTTTCACAGGCGATGGGAACAACCACTTTGACTTTACTCGCTGTTTATATTCCTTTAGAACCTCTAATAACTCCTTGGGAAGCACCAGAGTTCTGTTGGACGCTTCACTCTTTGGCTCGGTGATTTTCAAGGTTTTGTTAACGTATCGCACCTGTTTGCTAACCTTAAGCTCGCCTTTCTTGAAGTCGATGTCATCCCACTGCAGACCTAGAAGCTCGCCTCTTCTAAGACCCGTTGATAAATCGAGGAGGAACATTTCGTAGAATCCGTCTTCTTGAGCTTGAATCAGAAGCCTTTGCATTTCCGCAGGTGTGAGCACCGCTACCTCGGGATTCTTTTTAGGCGGAAGCTTACAGTGCTCGGCTGGGTTTTGCCTAATGAGACCTTCGTTCTTTGCCTTTTCAAGTGATGCCAAGCAATGAGCGTGTATGCTTCTTATTGTGGAATCGGCAATACCGTCACCGTAAATATCCTGTTTGCTTAGTCTTCCATTCTTTTTGAGGTCGGAATAGAACTTTTCAAGCGTTCCGGTCGTAACCCGATTAAGCCTTACGTCACCGAGTTTAGTGATTATTTGCTTATATATTCTGTTCTCGTAGGTTGCCCTCGCATTCTCCTTAAGAGTTTCCTTGACATAGGTTTGATACCAATGATCCACCCATGCTCCGTACGACATTTCCGGTGCTATCTTTACGCTTGTAGCACTCAGCTTTTCCTTTAACTCGTCAAGCTTGCGCTCGCACTCCCTTTTCGTTTTACCGAATACACTTTTTGTTATTGGAAGGCCTTTCTCATTATATCCTGTGACGATTCTACCTTCCCAGCGACCGTCACTTCTTTCCCTTACCGTGCCTTCGCCTGCTTTTCTTTTACCTGCCATGGCTTTAACTCCTTTCCAAACGTATCCGTTATAAAGTTACCGACTATACCCGCTGCACGCTTTTGCATGTCGGTCGTTACGTGCGTATATGCATCCAATGTGAAGCTTGGCTTCGTGTGACCGAGGATTCCAGCAAGTGTTCTTGGATCAATTCCGCTTGCCGCCGCGTGAGTTGCGAAAGTGTGTCTTAGATCATGAAATCTCATATCGGGGAGCTCCGCTTCCTTGAGTATTTCCTTTAGTCTTCTGTATGCACTCGCAGGATCTATCGGCAAGGTGGGATTAAGTGACTTTGGGAATATCCATTCTGATATTGATTTCTCTTTCCTTTTCATCAGCATGTCCATCACGCTTGCCGGCAGAACTATTTTTCTGTTACCCTCGTTCGTTTTAGTTTCTCCAACGATCAGCTGCTTTTTAGCATACCTTATCGTTTTTCTTACGTGCAGTATTCTGTTTTTCTCATCTACATCGTTCCACTTGAGACCGCATATCTCTCCTCGCCTGAGTCCTGTCATCAGTTCCATGAAGAATAGGTCGTGCCATACTTCATCATTTTCGATAGTTTTCATAAACTTTTCTATTTGTGATTCGAGTAGCACGGTTTTCTCGGTTTTTACGAGACGAGGTATCGTAGTACCGTCGGTAGGATTTCTTGGAATTAATCCCTCTCGAACTGCACCATCGAGCGCCTCGTGCAGAAGCATATGTATCGAGCGCACGGTTGAATTCGCAAGCTCAGTTCCCATTTCCTCGTTTGAATTAATTCTTCCCTCGTGCTTTAGTGAATTGTACATCTCTTGTATCTCTCGGCTCGTTATTTGCGTGAGCTTTCTGTGACCGAGACGAGGCTTTATGTAGCTGTCTGAATATCTTTTGTAACTCGCAAACGTTGATGGACGAATGATTCCGCTTTTATGCTCGTCGAGCCATTTATCAATCCATTGACCTAGTGTCATTAAGCTATCCTCGGTTAATTCAACACCGGCATAGGCTTCTTTTAGCTTGTTGAACTTTGGAAGCAATTCCTTTTGCGTTTTTCCGAACGCAGATCTATATATAGGTGTTCCATCGTTTTTATGACCGACGACTATTCTTCCTTCCCATCGACCGTCGACTCTTTTGAATATCGAACCGTCACCTGCAGGTCTTCTTGCCATAGTTTTCTCCTTTCATCGTTTTTGCAACACAACAATACCACAAGTATTATTTAATATCTATACACTTTTCCGATAGTTATCAATTTATTATCAATTGAAATTAAGTTTGCCATCTAATTGCATCCTCATAAGAAATCGTACCGTTTATTTTCTTGACCTCGCTTATGCAATCATCTCGCAGCTTATTTAACGGAGCTTCACCAATACCATGACTAAATGCAAGTAAGTTTTTAATCATACTTATCTCAACTGCGATTCTAAAGAGCGATCCGTTGTGTCTGTTCTCGCTATCGCGCATTATAGCTTTTAACGTTGACAATACAATTTGCGGAACGTAATCTTGATTTAACTTTGAATTGGTAACGAACCCACCGTAAAACTGAATTGCCTTGCAAATGAACTCACTTACGCTTCTGCAATTATCCCGTTCATACAGTTCTCTCGCAATATCCAAAATCTCGTCAGAGACGTAAAGTGCGAATTTGTGTTTGTTTTTCTGATCCTTGATATTTTCTTCCATAACCGTTTCCTTTCTTGTTTTGACCCATTGCGCGACCCACGCGAAAACCTCGCCAAATCTCGCAATTTTGATTTTTTGACCCTGAACTTCTGCCCCTAAGCGTAATTTTGACCCCTAATCGAATTTTAGCGCTACTCGCTAAAGCTCGTCAAAGCTCCCGAAATCTCGTAAATTCGGTCGGCACTGCCGTCCGATGTGAAGCGGGTTGGCGGCAATGACGCCTACCCTTTCTCCTGCTTATAAATCGACCCAACTACACCTTGCTTGAAATACTCGCAAAGCGTCGTAACTCGGTCGTTTTAGCAAATAGACATAGGGGGTATTGGTGTTGGTATACCCATTCAAAAGATAGCCTGATTCCCCCTTGATTTGTCTGATCTTTTTAAGCCTATTTGTTAAATCAGAGACTCATTATTATTTAACTATAAAAATAAAAAAGTGAGCATCAAAAGAATTACAGCTTTTAATTTCTGCATTTAATTCTTTTGATGCTCACCCTGCTTCCCCATATTCACTGATGGGAGGATACATCACTTTCAATTTTAGTTTATTTCTTTTTTACCGTTTTCGCTCACTATTTCTATTTTGATATCCTTAGCAAACAAATCATTATTGAAATGTTTGAACTTTTTAAGAATGGAAATCATTTTTTCCGCTGCATCATCAAACTTTTGTTCGATTACATCAAGTCCTAAGATTTCGATATGAATAGGATCGCCGTACATATCGGTTAAGCAATCCCAGAATGCAGACCAATTGCAACCATAATAATCGGGAAACTTAAGTGCTTTCCAAATTACACCGTGCATTTCTAAATAATATTTCACTTCACGAAAATCAATTATATATTTATTCTCTTTCATAAATTTCTCCTTATTGCGTAATTTCATAGAAGGTTTGATAATGATCATACGTTGCAAACATTAATCCGTCATTTGAATATAAGATTCTTTGACGATTTCTTTTTCCGCCACTATAATTAATATCTGCTTCGTACCAAACTCTTCCCGGTGCAGACGGTAATTTAGAATCGTAATTATCATATACATCACCGCCAAGCATTTTACCCGGGAACAATGAACTAAACTTTTTTACCGAGGTTTTCCATCCGGCATCATATGCAGTTTGTTTATCCACATAATAATCTGGAAGATGTCCAACGTGGAATATGTATGCATCTGCACCTTCCATACCCCAATCAGTAGCAGTACCAACTCTTTTGGTTCTCATTGGTACATATTTGCATTGGCAATTGGGATGTGCATTTACTTCCGTTTTATTTTCTAAAACAGAAATGTCAACAATCTTTCCGTGCTGCTCTACACAATATTGACAAGTATTAAATGCCAACTTGGACATCCAATTCGCCCAGTTAAAACTATCTCCGTACAAATTTTTATCTTGCATGAGATTGTTTATAAGCTTTTCAATAAAATTCTCTTCCATTTTTACTCCTTTATTATATCTTATTTTTTATTTGTTGTCAATTTTAATAATTAGCTGCTATAGTCATTCTCCTTGTAAAAATAAAAAGCGAGCATCAAAAGAATTACAGATTTTAATTCTGAATTTAATTCTTTTGATGCTCACCCTGCTTTCCCATATTCACCGATGGGAGGACGCATCACTTTCAATTTAATTAATTTAGCATTGCGCACTTATGATAGGTAATACAATATATCCTCGTGTTGCTTTTGGTTTTTCAATAATTGCAACCAACGTTTTGCACCTTGAGCATATCATATTTTTACCTTTGTAATCATCAGTTACAACTTTTGTTGTAATATTATATTTGTCTTTTGGATCATTGCTGAACAAAATAGTTCTTCCGCAATCCGAATTAGGACAACGCGCAATTGGAATGCGTTTTGTTTTTCCTTCCAACTATATCACCTCGATATATCAAAATTGTTCGTTGATTACCAAAGCTTTGTTTTTCATATCAACTACAATCATAAATCCGGTTCTGTAACAAAATCCATAATCGTAGCTTGTCATTTTTCTGAGTCTTTCCTTGTCTGCATTTAATCCTCGTCTGTCGGTTGATTTTTTCATTTCTATACAAATGAGATTATCAAAACCGTAATCGCAATCATATCCTCGCTTATGAATTATTAAATCAACCGTTATTGGTGAATCATCAATTCTTTTAATCGCGCGCTCCTTGCCGTCCATTCCTCGATTGTACTCCACATCAACCACATAATCACTAAATTCTGTTTGGCGGAGAGCATTAGTTAAATGCAACATCAAACGCGAACAAATACATCTTTCGCTAAGATTACTTTCGATTAAGTATTTTTCATTTTGATTAAATGAATTCAAAGCCTTATCAACTATACTTTTCAATTCTATTTTTATATCTTCCATTACTTTATATCCCTAACTACTTTTAATGCAATCCCCTGAATTGTAAGCTCTTTTGGATATATATCTTTTTTGTCATCGGGATAGTTTTTGTTTTCCGCATGAAGTCTTGGTTTATTACCTTCCCAGAACAATCTTTTAAGGGTATTTCCGTTCTCAGTAAGCGCAACGATAACTTCACCGCTCTTAGCGGTTTCTGCTTTCTTTACGAGAATTAAGTCTCCTTCGAAGATTCCAAGGTCAATCATTGAATCACCGTACGCTTCAAGCAGGAAGCATTCACCGTCAACCCACTCTTCCGGAATTGCAAGGTAACCTGTAACGTGTTCCTCTTGCTCGTCGGGAGTTCCGCAAATAACCATACCAACGATAGGTACGCGCCGGAATCCGCAACGCATCTTTTTTTGAAGAGGAGACTCGAGAGTTTTCTTTCCGTTATATGAAACCACTCCGCGCTTTTCAAGTTCAAGCACGTAACGATACGCGGTTGCCTTCGCCATATTCATATGATTCACTATTTCTGCAAGTCTCGGAGCTTCTCCGTTATTCTCTCTTGCATAAGTTTTTATGTATTCAGCAATCTCGGTAAGCTTATTTTCATTCATGGAACGCATTTATCAATGCACCTCTTTTCTTTTTAAAACTTCGTGTTTCATTATCTCAGTGAATAGATTATAACATTTGGAACAGGCTTTGTCAATACCTTTTTGAAACTTTTTGTTTCGCTACTCTAAGATGGGTAAATATTGGGACATTTAAATTTCACAGCTTTTCTACGAACGCTATTCTTTGTTTAAGGCTGTATAGATTTTTGCTATCATTGTTACTATAAATTAAAGACAGCACATACAACATGGAGCGTCACCCCCGGCCGTCATGAAATGTGCTGTCATTTTTAATATTACAATTTTTTTAGATACTCTTCTGCATTAACGTATTCAATTCCGTCTACAGTTGCGCTTTCGCCCTTATAGATAACGTACTTGCCAACAATTTTGCCAAATCTGTGTTCAATGATAGCATTAAACTCTTCGTTTCTTAAATGTCGTGTCTGTTCGTTAACTATCTGATCGCTGTGCTTGATCTCGTAGATACGACAATTGTTACTGTTCTTGTCGTATACAACCATATCATATTCACCACCGGCATCGAACTTGAATTTGAAGGCATCCTCGTTGCGAGGGCAAGCCTTGCTGGTCTCAAGCAAGATAATATCCTCGAGCATCTTACCCTTTACGTCATAGAGAATTTTTTCTATGATATACGCCTTGTCGCTTTCCGAGCGTGTAACGAAGTATTCATCCTGTCCAAGTGCATATACGAGAGCTTTCGTCAATGAATAACGCATTCCGGGCTGTGAAAACAGCGTATATTCCGATTGGCTGCTTGATTCATATCGCTCTGTGCAATCTACTATCAAATCCAGCATATGCAAATACCGCTTAACTTTACTGATATGCTCCTCGGTAATCTCGACGGTAGTTTCTTCTCTTTCCTTTACGTCTATAAGCTTCTTCAATCTATCCAGCAGTGCTTCTTCATCAATCTCGCTGAGAATGCGTGATCTCTCTGCCTTATCTGGATGTCTTATTCGATCCTTGAGCATCAAATCTCTTGCAGAACCAAAGTCGGAGGACTTAAACTTTTCCTCTACAACCCGAAGCAAGAACTTGTGGTTTAAGCTCTGTACAATTCTGTTGATGACGTTGGTCAACTCACCCTTATCGTACAGCTCGCGCAGTTGGTTAAAATACTCACCGTAGTGATCGTTTTTTAACGTACGCTGAATATTATTACTTATAGCACTATCTATATACTTTCGCGTGCTTTCATCATCACGGAATGAAACGTCTTCTAGCTTGGCATCCGGATCGTCATAGCTCATGTTTTCCATTTTCAAGGTTCCACCGTATTCGATATATTTATCTACCGAATTAATACCGAGCAATCGCCAATATTCCTTGAATGGAATGAATGATGTGTGTATCGTTACGTTTCTATCGTAAAGCTCATCACGGTTTGCCATAGCAAATCCAAGCGAATCCGTGCCGGATACGACTATCTTCACACCCATCGTTGCAAACAAATCAGATAGAAGAGCTGCCGTGTTTATGAAATCTTCCATCAATGTAATTTCGTCGATAAACACGTATCTACAGCCTTTTGCAAACAAGGTGTCAAGATCCTTACTCAGATTCGACATGTTATCTGTAGTTTGTATCTTGATATATGCAGTTTTTTCAAACGGAAGTTCCCTTATCATTTGAAGCAGCATAATAGATTTTCCCGTTCTGCGCAAACCGTAAAGGATACAAATCTTACCATTTACTTTGCTTTTAATAAACTGTTCAAGTTGAACAAAGCAATCACGTTTTTCAAAACCATTTGCAGCTTCGACGAGAGCTTGAAGTCCCGCTCCCGTAACAACATTAGTTTCAAACCTTGCATGATTCTGTACAGGATTTATGGCAGTAACCTCTTCGCCATATGCCTCGATTTTTTTGTAAACGGCATTATATTTCGCGGTTTTGGTATTGGCTTCGCTACCTTCGTAAATCTGATAATTTCTTGTGGACATCCCCAGATATTTTGCACATTGTGCTTGGGTTAATCCTTTTGAACTTCTTAATTCTTTCAAAGTCATTATCATCACCTCGTGTTTAGTATACCACTTCAAACGATAAAAATCAATAGTTTTGCGTAATTTCTTCGTGTTTATTTCGTGTTTTCTTCGTGTTTATTGCGCATTTTTGCGCATTTTCGCTTTTTTAGTATAAAAGTCGACTGGCTAAAGTGCACCTAAAGCCAGCCGACATTTTCTATTTAGTTAACGTTTCGATAGCAATTCGCATACCGAGCTTGAATCCGTAGCAGAATATCGCGCACTCACCGAGACTTGCATACTCGCTCCAGCAGTCGTGAAACTTCTCGAAGATCTCCTTTTGCTCATCATTGAAGGTCTTTTCCAAGTCCTCGTGATGCCGCGCCATATACCCAAGGAGCTCTTTCATCCCCTTAGAGTTAGTTCTGCTGTCCTCTTGCGGTATGACATTGCCGTGCCACAGTTCTTTAATTATGCTTTCCATTGGTTGCACCTCCTGTTAGCACAACACAATATCACATAACTATCGCAAAGTCCAGGAATACTGCAACAATTATCAAACAAGTAACAATTATTTTATTCTCCCGTGTTTTAAGTCATCCCATAATGTGCCGTCGATTTTTCTTTGCAAAATATCATAATTGAAATCAGGTGGCGTAGGTTTATAAACTCTAGACAGTTTAGATTTCGCTTGTAAAATATTTCCCTGAATTTGGAATGCTCGCAACCCCTGAATATCAAGATAATCTAATAGTATTGTCGGATTTAGTCCACCCTTTACATTGATAATATCTTTTTCTTCAGACTTAGATGGCTGCGTTATTCTGCTATCTCCATATTTTGCAGTGTTGACCTGAACACAGAAACAATGCAAATCTCTCGAAAGCGATTCAACTATATTGCTATAGTATTTGGTATCTTTATTCCACTCAACCGCAACAATCGCATCCGCATATGTATGGAATAACGAACGATCTCTAATCGAAGCCAACTCGTAACAACAGTATACCGGGAACCAAAAATCATTCCAGCAGAAGAGTTCATATGTAGAACCTTCTCTAGGAACACACCTAAAGCTGTTTATAGAATCTTTTTCATCTGGTGAAAAATGAGTTTTAGAGTGGAAGTGAACATAGCTAAACTTATAATTTTCTTCCACAAAAGGCAGGATTATTGCTGTAAGATTAAAAACTGATTTTTCATCATCAGGATTCTTCGCCTTCACCCTGAGATGCTCAACGCCTGTCACAATTGCCATTTCGTTTTTAGCACATGTACGAGACAAGATAGGTATCCATTCATATGGGACAAAACACTCCGGCATCACAAGCATATCTACATTATTTCTTATTGCATCGTTGACAACTTTCATGATGGACTCGTATCGAGCATAATTTCGATTTGGATCACCTTTCAAAACCTTCTCGAAATCCTCATCATAAAGAATTGAGTTGGCAACAGCCACCTTAAGTTTTGTCCTTTTCGAATCTCCGACTTTAATGCATATATTGCCCTTATGGTCAAAATCACATGCATCAATTGGTATGTCAACATTTCCCGGTCTTGCATCGGTTAAATAATTCACTTTTACATAAAACTTTTTTATGTCATCAATCGTTTTTTTGTTAGAGATGCCTACGTGGTTACTTTCACGCATTGCCTTTAACGCGAAGTATACTGTTAAGTCATTCATAGTGATTAAATATGGATGATAAACGTAACCTTGCAATCTTAATTTTGAAAAATCAAAAAGATCAATGTTATCCACAAAATCGGAGAATTTTGTGAGATTTATTTCCTTATCATCGTTAAAAGAACACTTGCCTTTTTTTGTTATAAAGCCATCAATAGCAATCACTAAAGAATACTTATCACACATCCTCGTGCTGCAGTATTTTCTCCTCATACAATCAATTGAATCGGCTTCTGTAAAAGGATCGGACTTTTCAAACAAATCTACTATCTTTCTAATCAAGATTTGAACTTCTTCTCCCCATACGACAGCGAGCGACCTGTTAATTGCCGCAATCAATACCGATCTAAGTGAATATTTAATATTTTCTAGGGTTTTACCATCAAATTCCAAAGCATCTATTGCATTCACGGCTTTTGCTACAAACCGCTCAATTGCATCATAGTGAGAGTTGTTGGCTAGTATTGAAAGCACTTTTTCCCATGCGGTATAATTGTCAATAATTGCTCGATGGTTAAAAATCTTATCAATATCTTTTTCAAATCGTTTTTCTTTCGGATCAATAATCAATCCGCTTATTCGCATAAATTTACCAAGGAATTTCGATAAATTAAATTTGTCTATAGTTACATCCTCGACTCCGCGAAGCTTATTGGGACCATCCTTCTCTACTAATGCATAAATTTCTGAATAGTCATCATCCTGAAAAACCGACTCGTCCTCGGGTAAAAATCTAAATTCACTTCTGTTTTGGTTAAGTTTATTCTGGAAGCAATCAAGCAGAGCATCCGATTGCTTTGAGTTGAAATAAAAAATCTTAACCTTCGAATTTTGAACTATAATATCAGATCCATCAAATTGAACGAAATCCGAGTTGACAACAAAAGTTTTCTGGTCTTTTTTCCGTCTTGTAACATCCTCGAACAATAATCCTGGTTCTTTAGGCTCACCAATAGTTGTTGAACGACGCCATGCATCATCGCTCAACAAATAATAGTCCAACATATTTTGCGCAGTTAAAGTACCATCTTCTGCGCTTTTATAAATCCAACTGCTTTTTTCAACCTTATCTACAATGATAATATCGTCGACATATCTACCATAGTACAATGGATTCCATCCATCTACCAAGGTTTCGTCAAACTTTTTCAAACAATAGTTAGCCAGAATATATGAGGGATGAAAACCAATTGGAAGAATCATTCTCTCCTTAACATCCCCATAGCATGCCTTTCTCAAAGCGTTGCTATAGTCCTCAATCACTTTAGAAACAAACCGAGTCAAAGGTTCAGCCAACTCACAATATGTCAAATCTTTATCTTTGATTGTTTGTTGTATTAACTCCATTAAAGCGGAAGACTCAACATTAACTTGGTAAAAGAAGCGGCGAAAATCTAATGTTAGCAAAACAACATCCTGATCTTTATCAAGTGTTTTCTTTGCGTACTCTAGCGCAGTATCACGCCAACTCTCATACTGTTGAAAATATGGCTCAAACAAGTATGGTGAGTATGTTGATTTTTGAGTATGATCATCAATTAGATTTTTTCTCAATCGATTCCCATACGAATGTTCATAAACTTGCTCATCTAAAAGATAACCCAC